>NZ_JBUDZG010000007.1:0-198027 GCF_054950075.1 Acidovorax sp. Q11
CTCGGTAAAAGACTTGGACAAGAAGCTCATGCGCTATATCCGCCACTACAACAAAGACCCCAAGCCCATCAAGTGGAAGCACGACGATCCGCAGCGCCGATACCGCCAATTTCAATGATTCAGTGGACTAGTCACCGCTCCTGCTCAGCCCGCACGCGCTCAAAGATGCGCCAGAACGCCGCGTCCTGCGTGGTCGCAAAGTTGATGCGCATCAGCGTGCTGGGCTTGCGCTCGGCATGGAACAAGGCGCCGGGCGCGAGCAGGTAGCCTTCGTCCAGCATGCGCTGTGACAGTGCATCAGTGTCCACCCCCGTCTCCACCCAGCCGAACAGGCCCACGGGCTCAGCGGCGAAGCTGCAGCCCGCACCCAGCGCCAGCTTCACGCTGCGCGCACGCGCCGCATCCAGCCGGGTGCGGATGCGCTCGGAATGGCGGCGCAGCTGGCCCTGCTCAATGCACAGGGCCAGGGCCTTCTCCAGCAGCGCGGGGGTGGTGAGCGTGGCCAGCAGCTTGGTGTCCAGCAGCTGCTCCACCAGCGTGGGCGGCGCGGCCAGGTAGCCGATGCGCCAGTTGGGCGCGAGGATCTTGGCAAAGCCGCTCACGTAGATGGTGCGCTGCAGGCCGTCCAGCGCCGTGAGGCGCGTGGCGTGCTCGGGCGCGATGTGGCTGTAGGTGTCGTCCTCCACCACATGGAAGTTGTGCTGGTTGGCCAGCTGCAGGATGCGGTGTGCGCTGCCCGGCGTGAGGCAATACCCCGTGGGGTTGTGGAACACGCTCACGCTCACATAGAGCTTGGGCTTGTGCACCTCGCAGTACCGGGCCATCACCTCCAGATCCGGCCCGTCGGCACGGCGCGGCACGGGCAGGATGTGCATGCCCAGAGCGGCCAGGCGCGCAAACTCCACGGCCCAGCCGGGCTCCTCCACCATCACCGGGTCGCCCGGGCGCAGCAGGGTTCGGCTCACGATGTCGAGCGCGTGCGTGGCGCCCACGGTGGTGATGATGTGCTCGGGCGCGGTGTGCACATTCAGCGTGGCCAGCTTCTTGGCCAGAAGGCGGCGCAGGCCCGCATCGCCCAGGGGTTCGCCGTACTGCAGCGAAAAATCCTGCAGGGCACGCGAGCTGGTCACCTTGCGGACGGCTGCAGGCATGAAGGTGGATTCCAGCCAGTCCGGCGGAAACACGCCCATGCCGGGCTGGGGCTTGTCGCTGACCTTGTGGAACATGCCGCGTATGAGCGCCGTGGCATTGACGGGCGACACCCCTCGGCGCCCTGCAGCGCGCGCGGCAAACCAGTGGGCCGTGCTCCAGTTGGCGGCGGCGCTCTCCAGCGCCGGGTCCACTGGGAGGGCACCCTCGTCTTCGGCTGCGCTGGCGGCACGGCCACTTTCGCGCACAAAAAAGCCCCGATTCTTGCGGGCCTCCACCAGCCCCTGCGCCAGCAGCTGGTCGTAGGCCGCCACCACGGTGGACGGGCTCACCCCGTTTTGCTGCGCACACTGGCGCACCGACGGCAGGCGCGCGCCCGGCGCCAGCAGGCGGTTGCGGATGCGCTCCGAGATCCGGGCAGACAACTGCTCGGTGAGCGACTGGGTGGAGGATTTCATCAGCATGGCAAGGCCCCGGTCGGTGTACTGTCTTCGCAGCCAATACAGATTCAACACTGCGCTGACTGACTGTACTGGTGATGTATTGGTTTGCGAGATTACATTGATCCCACACCACCGACAAGATCCCCCTGCAATTTCCCATGAGCGCCGCCGAACTCACTGCCCTGCTGTTGTTTTGCACCGCCATGAGCTTTTCGCCAGGGCCCAACACTACCTTGTCCACCGCGCTGGCGGCCAACCTGGGCCTCAAGCGCGCGCTGCGCTTTTGCCTGGCCGTGCCCGCGGGCTGGACGCTGCTCATGTTGGGCAGCGGCCTGGGCCTGGGGGCTCTCATCACCGGCGTGCCCGCGCTGCGCTGGGCCGTGACCTTGCTGGGCGTGGCCTACATGCTTTGGCTGGCGTTCAAGCTCAGCCGCGCCGGGCAGCTGACCGAAGTGGACAGCAACCGCCTGAACGTGACCTTCTGGCAAGGCGTGGGCCTGCAGTTCGTGAACATCAAGGCCTGGATGCTGGCGCTCACGCTCAGCGCGGGCTGGGTGGTCAATGCCGCCGGGCAACCCGCCGCCAACCCGGGCGAACGGCTGGCCATCATCTGCGGCGTGATGATGGTGTTTGCCTTCACCAGCAACTTTGTCTATGCGCTGGTCGGCTCGCTGCTGCGCCAGTGGCTCTCGCAAGGCACTCGCCTGCTGTGGTTCAACCGCGCGCTGGCCCTGGTGCTGGTGCTCACCGCCTACTGGATGCTCACGCTATGAACCGCTCACAGGAAAAAGAAGCCCTGCTCTGGGGCATGGTCGGCGTCACGCTGTTTGCCGCCACCCTGCCCATGACACGGCTGGCCGTGGGTTCCACCGACGCGCCGCAGCTGTCCCCCTGGTTCGTCACCTTCGGGCGCGCCGCCGTGGCCGGGCTGCTGTCCATCGGCTACCTGTGGTGGCAGCGCGTGCAGGGGCGCCTCAACCTGCCGACCCGGGCCGAATGGCCGCTCTTGGGCATCACGGCCTTTGGGGTGATCGTCGGATTCCCGCTGTTCCTGGCGCTGGCGCTGCGCCATGTGCCCAGCACCCACGGCGCCGTGGTCACCGCCCTGCTGCCGCTGTCCACCGCCCTGCTTGGCGCGCTGTGGTACCGGCAGCGGCCCTCGGCAGGCTTCTGGGCCTGCGCCGTGCTGGGCAGCGGGCTGGTGCTGGGGTTCATGGTGTGGCGCGCGGGTGGCCTGTACCTGGGCGCGGCCAACATCTACCTGCTGATTGCCATGACCACAGGCGCCCTGGGCTACATCGGCGGCGCCCGCCTCACGCCCCGCCTGGGGGCAGAGCAAGTCATCTGCTGGGTGCTGGTGTGTAGCCTGCCGCTCACGCTGCCCGTGGCCTGGTGGTTTGCCCCGGCCGTGCCGTCCAGCATTGGCGCGATGAG
This sequence comes from Acidovorax sp. Q11, assembly GCF_054950075.1. Classification (NCBI taxonomy): domain Bacteria; kingdom Pseudomonadati; phylum Pseudomonadota; class Betaproteobacteria; order Burkholderiales; family Comamonadaceae; genus Acidovorax; species Acidovorax sp. Q11. Next base: position 3,027 of record NZ_JBUDZG010000007.1, read on the forward strand.
CTGGACAGGCTTCCTCTACGTGGCCCTGTTCTCGATGTGGATTGGCTTCTTCGCGTGGTACCGCGCCCTGGCGCTGGGCGCCGTGCGGGTCAGCCAGATCCAGCTGGTCCAGCCCTTCCTGAGCCTGCTGTTTGCCGTGCCGCTGCTGGGCGAACACCTGGATGCCGTCACCCTGGTGTTTGCCGTTGCCGTGATTGCCACGGTGTTTGTAGGCAAACGCATGCCCGTCCATACAGCAGAAAGACCCGCCACATGAAGATAAGCGACATCCCCTTTGCCACCACCGACTGGGCGACCGTGCCGCGCGAAGAAAAAAGCGCGCAGGCAGGCCAGGCGTTCTGGCGCACCCAGCAGTTTGGCGATGTGCGCGTGCGCATGGTCGAGTACACACCCGGCTATGTGTCGGACCACTGGTGCGTCAAAGGCCATGTGCTGCTGTGCCTGAGCGGCGAGCTGCACACCGAACTGCAGGACGGCCGCCAGTTCACCCTGACTGCGGGCATGAGCTACCAGGTGGCGGACAATGCAGAGCCCCACCGGTCCACATCGCCCCAGGGCGTGACCCTGTTTGTGGTGGACTAAAGGAACACCATGCACACCTCAGTGAAACATGGACTGCAGCAGTTGCCCGGCCCGAACGGCGAACGCTTTGCAGCGCTGATGGCGCATGGCAGCATGCGCACCGAGCTGTACGCGCCGCGCGGCGAGGACCCGCAGCAGCCCCATGCGCAGGACGAGCTGTATTTCGTCCAGAGCGGCCAAGGCGAGTTTGTGCAAGGCGACACCCGTCATCGCTTTCAGGCGGGGGACGCTTTTTTTGTACCGGCGGGGCAAGTACACCGCTTTGAGCATTTTTCGGACGATTTTGTAACGTGGGTGGTCTTTTGGGGACCACCCGGAGGAGAACGAGAGTGAAACTGAACGACCTTCCACAGACCGGCACCTGGACCCTGGCGCGCCGCGCCGAGCGCATGAACCCTTCGGTCATCCGCGAAATCCTCAAGGTCACAGAGAAGCCCGGCATCATCAGCCTGGCGGGTGGCCTGCCTTCGCCCAAGACCTTCCCCGTGTCAGCCTTTGCCGCCGCCTCGGCCGCCGTGCTGGCCAACGACGGCCCCGCTGCCCTGCAATACGCTGCGAGCGAAGGCTATGGCCCGCTGCGCCAGGCGATTGCCGACTTCCTGCCCTGGGACGTGGATGCCGACCAGATCCTGATCACCACCGGCTCGCAGCAGGCGCTGGACCTGATCGCCAAGGTGCTAATCGACACCGACAGCCGCGTACTGGTCGAAACCCCCACCTACCTGGGCGCGCTGCAGGCCTTCACCCCCATGGAGCCCAGCGTGGTGGCCGTGGCCAGCGACGACGAAGGTGTGCTCATCGACGACCTGCGCGCCAAAGTGGGTACGGGCGCCGACAAGGCGCGCTTCCTGTACGTGCTGCCCAACTTCCAGAACCCCACGGGCCGCACCATGACCGAAGCCCGCCGTGCCGCGCTGGTCAAAGCTGCCGCCGAGCTGAACCTGCCGCTGGTGGAAGACAACCCCTACGGCGACCTGTGGTTTGACAACCCGCCGCCCGCACCGCTCACGGCCCGCAACCCCGAGGGCTGCATCTACATGGGCTCGTTCTCCAAGGTGCTGGCCCCCGGCCTGCGCCTGGGCTTTGTGGTGGCCCCCAAGGCCGTGTACCCCAAGCTGCTGCAGGCAAAGCAGGCGGCCGACCTGCACACGCCCGGCTACAACCAGCGCCTGGTGGCCGAGGTGATGAAGGGCAACTTCCTGGACCGCCATGTGCCCACCATCCGCGCACTGTACAAGCAGCAATGCGAAGCGATGCTGGCCGCATTGACCAAGGAAATGGCGGGCCTGGGCGTCGAGTGGAACCGCCCCGACGGCGGCATGTTCCTGTGGGTGCGCCTGCCCGAAGGCATGAGCGCGATCGAGCTGCTGCCCCAGGCCGTGGAGCGCAACGTGGCCTTCGTGCCCGGCGCCGCCTTCTATGCCGACAACGCCGACCCACGCACGCTGCGCCTGTCGTTCGTCACATCGACGGCCGAGCAGATCGCCACTGGCGTTGCAGCGCTGGCCGCTGCCATCCGTAGCCACAAGGGCTGACCGGCATGCTTAGGCTCTGGGGTCGCCTGTCGTCCATCAATGTGCGCAAGGTCGTGTGGGCCGCGCAGGAACTGGGCATCACGCTGCAGCGCACCGACGCGGGCGGCCAGTATGGCATCGTGCGCGAGGCGCGTTTCCTGGGCCTCAACCCCAATGGCCAGGTGCCACTGATCGAGGACGAGGACACGGGCGTGACGCTGTGGGAGTCCAACCCCATCGTGCGCTACCTGTGCGCCCGGCATTCGCCGGGCAACCTGTACCCCGAAGACCTGCCCACGCGTTTTGCCGCCGAGCAGTGGATGGACTGGCAGCAGACCACGCTCAACCCCGCCGGGCGCGATGCCTTCCTGCAGTGGATCCGCACGCCTGCCGCGCAGCGCAATGACGCGCTCATCGCCGCCTCGGTCGCCCTGACCGAGCCGCTGATGGCGATGCTGGATGCCCACCTGGCGCGCCAGCCCTTCATGGCGGGCGAGCGCTTCACCATGGCCGACATCCCGGTGGGCTGCGAAATCCACCGCTGGTGGGGCCTGCCCCAGGCGCGCCCCGCACGGCCGCACCTGGAGCGGTGGTACAACATGGTCAGCACCCGCCCCGGCGCCCGGGGCGTGTTGGACCAGCCTCTCGCCTGAGCCTCACCATGCACCAGCGCCCCTTCAAGCAGATCGACGTGTTCAGCGACCGCCCCGGCTACGGCAACCCCGTGGCCGTGGTGCTGGACGCCGAAGGCCTGAGCGACAGCGACATGCGCCGCTTTGCGGCCTGGACCAACCTGTCGGAAACCACCTTTCTGATGCCGCCCACCGACGCCGGGCGCGCGGCCGGGGCCGACTACCGCCTGCGCATCTTCAGCCCCAACGGCGAACTGCCCTTTGCGGGCCACCCCACGCTGGGCACCTGCCACGCGTGGCTGCAGGCGGGCAACGCCCCACGCCAAGGAGGCATGGTGATCCAGGAATGTGCGCTGGGCCTGGTGCGCATTGCACACGCCGATGGCACCCTGGCCTTTGCCGCACCGCCGCTCAAGCGCAGCGCCCCCAGCCCGGCGCTGGTGCCGCTGATCGCGAGCGCGCTGGGCCTTCGCCCGCAGCAGATTCTGGGTGCACAGCTGCTCGACAACGGCCCCGTGTGGCTGGGCCTGCTGCTGGACAGTGCCGACACCGTGCTCGGCCTGCACCCCGACCATGCCCGCCTGAAGGACCTGGGCCAGGATGTGGGCGTGATCCACGTCAGCCCCACGGCCAGCAACATCAGCCAACCCGGTGCCGTGGTGCGCGCGTTTGCCGCGCCCATGGGCAACCCCGAAGACCCGGTGACGGGCACCCTCAACGCCAGCCTGGCCGAATGGCTGATTGCCGACGGCCTGGCCCCCCGCAGCTATCTGGTGGCCCAGGGCGAATGCCTGGGCCGCGCGGGCCGCGTGCACATCCGCCAGGACGACGACCACCAGCTGTGGGTGGGCGGCCGCGCCGTCACCTGCATCGAAGGCACTGTGCTGCTATGAACCCGCGCTGCGCTGCACCACGCCCCAGCGGCTGATTTCCCCCTCGGCCTCGCTAGAGCGCCGGGCCACAACAACCCATTTGCACACCGGGCCACACCCCGGTGAACCCCCGGCGTGCCCAACCGCCGCCACCTTCGCCACTTTTTTGACCCCAAGGACTGTGACCACCATGCACCAACGCCCCTTCCAGCAAGTCGATGTTTTCACCGCCACCCCCTACCGGGGCAACCCGCTGGCCGTGGTGCTGGACGGCTCCGGCCTCAGCACAGAGGCCATGCAGGAGTTCACCAACTGGACCAACCTGTCCGAAGCCACCTTCCTGCTCCCCCCCACCCCCGAGGGCCGCGCCGCCGGGGCCGACTACCGCGTGCGCATCTTCTGCCCCGGGCGCGAGCTGCCCTTTGCGGGCCATCCCACGCTGGGCAGCTGCCACGCATGGCTGAAGGCCGGTGGCCAGCCGCAGGTGGCAGGCAAGGTGGTGCAGGAATGTGGCGTGGGCCTGGTCACGCTGCGCCAGGATGGCGAGCGCCTGGCCTTTGCCGCACCACCCCTGATCAAAAGCGGCCCCCTCGCTGAAGAGGACGTCGTGCTGATCGCCAGGGGCCTGGGCGTGGCGCGCAGCGACATCCTGCACCACGCCTGGTGCGACAACGGCCCCAACTGGCGCGGCGTGATGCTGGCGAGCAGCGAGCAGGTGCTGGCACTCAAGCCCGACGCCAGCATCCTCGGCCAGTTGGACGTGGGTGTGGTCGGGCCGCGCGGCAAGGTCGGGGTCATCGGCGGCACCGACGCTGAAGGCATCGCGTTTGAAGTCCGCGCATTTTTCCCGGGCAACAACGGCCTGGCCGAAGACCCCGTGACCGGTAGCCTGAACGCCGCGCTGGCCCAGTGGCTCATTGGCGCCGGGCTGGCCCCCGCGCATTACGTGGCCGCCCAAGGCACCTGCCTGGGCCGCGCGGGGCGCGTGTTGGTGGAGCAGGACGGCGACACCATCTGGGTCGGCGGCAGCTCGGTCACCTGCATGGCGGGCGAGGTACTGCTGTGACCACCGCCCCCCACGCGCCCTGCGTGGACCACCTGGTGGTGCTGGCGGCCGACCTGGCCAGCGGCGTGGCCTGGTGCGAACGCACGCTGGGCGTGACCCCCACCGCAGGCGGCGAACACCCGCTGATGGGCACACACAACCGCATCTTCAACATCTCCGGCCCTGCGCACCCGCGCGCCTATCTGGAGATAATCGCTATTAATTCAATAGCAATCTCCACAATACCAGCAGGCGCAAGGCGCTGGTTTGACATGGATGATGCCGCCCTGCAGCAGCAAGTGGCGCAGCACGGACCCCAGCTTATCCACTGGGTGGCCGGCGTGCCCGACGTGGCCGGGCGCTGCGCCGCCCTGGCGGCGCTGGACGTAGAACGCGGCGCAGTGATCACCGCCAGCCGCCCCACACCGAATGGCCTGCTGCAGTGGCAGATTACGGTGCGCAGCGACGGCCTGCGCCTGATGGATGGCTGCCTGCCCACCCTCATCCAGTGGGGCGCCGTGCACCCCTGCGACAGCCTGCCCGCCAGCGGCGTGCAGTTGCAGCGGCTCGCGCTGCAGCACCCCCAGGCCGCCACGTTGCTAACGGTCTGCGAGGCCATCGGCGTTGCGGACAAGGTGGCCATTGCGGCGGGCGACGCCCCCAACCTCACCGCACAGCTCATCACCCCCCGCGGCCCTGTCGCCCTGTCGTCACGCACCCCGGAGTAAACACCATGCTGTTTTCACCGCAAGAACTGGCCCTCTTTGCCATCGCAGCCCTGGTGCTGGTGCTCACCCCCGGGCCCAACATGGTGTACTGCGTCTCGCGCAGCCTCACCCAGGGACCACGCGCCGGACTGATTTCGCTTTCAGGCGTGGTGCTGGGTTTTGTCGTGCACCTGCTGGCGGCGGCGCTGGGCCTCACCGCGCTGCTCGCCGCCGTGCCGCTGGCGTTTGACGCCATCCGCTACGCCGGTGCCGCCTACCTGCTGTGGATGGCCTGGCAGGCCGTCAAGCCGGGCGGCGCTGCGCCGTTCGAGGCGCGCAACCTGCCGCACGACAGCCCGCGCACGCTGTTCCTCATGGGCTTCATGACCAACCTCCTGAATCCCAAGGTGGCCATGTTCTACCTGTCGTTCTTTCCGCAGTTCCTGAACCCCGAACGCGGCCAGCTGCTGCAACAAAGCCTGACGCTGGGCGCGGTGCAGATCAGCACCAGCGCCGCCGTGAACGCCCTGCTGGTGCTGGGTGCCGCCCGTGTGGCCCTGTTCCTCAACCGCAACGCTGCATGGATGCGCGCCCAGCGCTACTTCATGGGCACCGTCCTGGGCCTGCTCGCACTCAGACTCCTCACCGAAAAGAAAGCCACCGCATGAACACCCGCCTCGACCCCACCACCCTGCTGCCCACCCTGGCCGACATCGAAGCCGCCGCCCAGGTGGTGTACCGCGACTTCGCCGCCACGCCCCAGTACCGCTGGGCGCTGCTCAGCCAGCGGCTGGGCGCCGACTGCTGGCTCAAGCACGAGAACCACACGCCCGTGGGCGCGTTCAAGATTCGCGGCGGCCTGACCTACTTCGACCAGCTCGCCCAGCGCGGTGCCCTGCCCAAGGAAGTCATCAGCGCCACACGCGGCAACCACGGCCAGAGCATGGGCTGGGCCGCGCGCCGCCACGGCGTGGCCTGCACCATCGTCGTGCCGCGTGGCAACTCGCTGGAGAAGAACGCGGCCATGCGCGCTTTAGGCGTCACGCTCATCGAACACGGCGATGACTTTCAGGAAGCCCGCGAGCATGCGATCGGCCTGTCCGCCCAGCGCGGCGCCCACATGGTGCCCAGCTTCCACCCCGACCTGCTGCGCGGCGTGGCGACCTACTGGTGGGAATTTTTGCGCGCCGTGCCGCAGCTCGATGTGGTGTACGTGCCCATCGGCCAGGGCTCGGGCGCGTGCTCGGCCATCGCCGCCAAACTGGCGCTGCAACACCCCGTGCGCGTGGTCGGTGTGGTCAGCAGCCACGCCACCACCTATGCCGATTCGCTGGCCGCTGGACATGTGGTGGAGGCGCCCGTCACCACCCAGCTCGCCGACGGCATGGCCTGCCGCGTGGCCGACGCCGAGGCGCTGGCCGTGATGGCACCGCACATCGACCACATCGTGCAGGTGAGCGACGCCGAGGTGGCCACCGCCATGCGCGCCCTGTTCACCGACACGCACAACGTGGCCGAAGGCGCGGGCGCAGCAGCCCTGGCGGCGGCGCTGCAGGAGCGCGATGCCCTGAAGGGCCAGAACGTGGGCTTGGCGTTGACAGGTGGCAACGTCGATGCGCCCATGTTTGCAAACACTCTCGCCATGCACTGACAGTCTGCTGGACAATGCCCCTCGCACGGCCGCCGCCACGGCGGCCGTGACATCACAAAAAAACTGAGGGAGTGTCCATGGCAAGCCAAGCACCGTCCGGCTACCGCTGGGGCCTGCGCGCAGTCATCGCGTTGCAGTGCCTGCTGATTCTCACGTTCGTCTACCGGGGGCTGTCTGCCCCCGGCCCCTTCGGGCCCCGCCTGCCCGCCGTGCAGGGCGAGACGCTCTGGCTCGAAAGCCACGGTGCCTTCCACCAGTTCGACGCCGCAGGCCAGCGGCTGCAGCAGATCCCCCTGGGCGCGCTGAAGATTTCCGACAGCCCCACCAGCCTGCAGTTCACGCAGGAGCAGGTGGCCTGGGTGCACGACGAAAGCCGCGTGGTCCGCTGCGACCTGCAGCAGCGCCAGTGTCTGCCGGTAGAGCTTGAGGGGCTGGACACCCGCAGGGGCTACCGCTGGGTGCGGGTGAGCGCGGACGAGTCGGAAATCACCGTCTCCGACGCCTCCGAGCACCGCGTGCTGGTGTACCGGCGCGACCCCATCACCGCGCGCTACACGCTGGCGCGCACCGAGGCGCAGGGCATGCGCTTCCCCAACCAGACCCTGCAGGTGGGCGACGCCCTATGGGTGGCCAACACCAACCGCCACCAGATCGTGCAGCTGCGCACCGGCCCGGACGGCAAGACCGTGCGGCAGCAGCACCCCATCGCCCACCCCGACCTGCGGCCCGGGCGCGCGTTCCCATTTGCCATGGCACAAGACCCGCGCGGGCAGCTGTGGGTGCTGGTGGCCAGCCTCGACATGCAGAACGCCGACCTGCTCATGATGAGCCCGCAGCTCCAGCCCGAGCGGGTGATCCCCCTGGCCCCCAAGCAGGACCCGAACGCGATTGCGCTGTTCCAGCAGCACATGCTACTCACCGACATGAGCAACTTCCTGGTGCGCAGGCTGGACCTGCATGGCCGCGTGCTGGGGCCGTTTGGTGACGCCACCTTCCAGGCCGAGCTGACGGCGGCGCGCAACCAAGCCCAGTGGTCGCGGCGCATGCCCACGCTGCTGCTGGGCAGCGTGGCCGTGCTGATGCTGGTGGCCCTGTGGCTGGCCTGGAAGGCGGGCGAGCTGCGGCAGCTGCGCGGCACCGCATGGCGGGCCGACCCCGAGGACAGCCCGCAGGACGAGACGGCCCCTGCGCCTGCGACCACCGCCACTGCCGCCACTGCCGCCAAGGATGCTGCTGCCGCCGCTTTCGCAGACGCAGCCCTCCCCATCCCACCCGGCCGGGTGACCATGGTCAAGGCGCTGCCCGGCAGCACCCGCACGCGGCGGCGCCTGTTGGTGGCCACCAGCGCCCTCGCACTTTTGGTCATGGGCGCCCTGCTGTACTGGATATGGCCCATGTTCTACCAGCACGACTGCGCTCCGGGCACCGCCTGCCCGGTGTGGCTGCCGTATGGCCTGGTGGTGCTGGCCCTGGTGCCGATGATCCTGCCCCTGGTTCTGTGGCGCAGGCTGAAGGCGCTGGAAAACATCCGCATCGGCACCGACGGCCAGCAGGTGCAGGCCCGGGTGGGCAACAAGCGCTACCAGGCCCCAGCGCACCAGGTTACCTGCACGCGCCAGCAGCTGCTGATTGGCCTGGGCGTCGTGCCACTGCGCCTTAACGGCGAAGCCCTGTTTGACGAAGCGCTGCTGCGCCGCGACTTCATCCACCGCCTGCCCCAGATGCAAATGCACAACCGCCCCTGGAGCGCTGGACTGCTGGGCCACTGGTGGAAACATGGCGGCTGGCAGGGGCGTGCCATCGTGATCGGGTTCGGCGCCCTGTGTCTGCTGCTGGCCTGGCTGATGGTGGGGCTGCTGGTGCTGCACGGACTGTCGGCGTGGCTGACAACGCTGCCCTGAGTCGAAAATCCGCCTGCCGCTGCTGCGCCCAACTGCTGCAGCGCAGCATCGCCAACTCTCAAATTGATAGCGCCGGTCGCACTAGCGACAAGCGCGCTGCGCCGGGTTCATCACAATCCGGCGCATGGGAACCCTCTACCTCGTGCGCCATGGCCAGGCCTCGTTTGGCGCAGAAAACTACGACCAGCTCAGCCCCGTCGGCCACCAGCAGGCGGTGCGGCTGGGCCAGTTCTGGCGCGAACGCGGCCAGCGCTTTGACGCCGTGATCACCGGCACGCTGCAACGCCACGTGCAGACACTGGACGGCATTGTGGAAGGCCTGGGCGCCGTCCCCGAGGCGCTGCGCCTGCCCGGCCTCAACGAGTACGACAGCCACGCGCTCATCGCGGCCATCCACCCTGCGCCGCTGGGCAAGGCCGACACGCCCGAGCTGTACCGCCAGCATTTCCGCATCCTGTGCGACGCGCTGGCGCAGTGGATGGCCGGTGTCATCAGCCCCCAGGGCATGCCCAGCTGGAACGATTTTTCCGCCGGTGTGTGCAGCGCGCTCGACCATGTGCGCCACCACCACGCGGGCCAGAACGTGTTGCTGGTGAGCAGCGGCGGCCCCATCTCCACCGCCGTGGGCGAGGTGCTGGGCACCGCACCCGAGGTGACGATTGCGCTGAACATGCGCATCCGCAACAGCGCGGTGACCGAGTTCTCCATTGCACCCAAACGGCTGATGCTGCAGACCTTCAACACGCTGCCGCACCTGAACGAGGTGGAGCACGCGGGGTGGGTGACACACGCCTGAAATTTTGAGCTTTTCAGGCCGTTACCGCTCTATGGATAAGCCTTTATAGCTATGTTTTTTATAGCAAACTAGCCATTCACTGTGCAGCCACCGCCCGAACGGGCGGCCGCCGATGCCGTGGCGGCGGTGGCATGGCCCCACCATGCGCTATGGTTGGTGTTTTGAGCCGCCCGTTGCCGCCCCATGCGCTTCACCACCCCACCCGTTCTCGCCCTGCTGGCAGTCCTCTGGATGCCCATCCCTGCATTCGCGCAGGACGAGCCTCCGTCCAAGGCTGCGCAGAACCTCCTTTGGAAAGGCATGGACGCGGTGCTGGCGGGCTGCGTCGGCGCCCGCCCCGCCCCGCAGCAGTGCCCGGCCGGGCGCGTTGCCAAGGCATCCAGGCCCCAGACGATGGAGCGCTCCGATGGCAGCGGCAAGATCACCCTGCAGGCGGTGGAGTACCCGGGCCTGTCCATGTCGCTGCGCAACCGGCAGGTGGTGGGGCTGGAGGTCACCCAAGCCTCGTGGCCCGTGCCCCATGATTTGCGCGTGGGCACGGCCGCAGCCAGAGTGCGCCAGCTTTTGGGCGCACCCACGATGGAGGGCCCGGGGCCGGACGGGGTCCAGGGGCTGTCGTACTGCGAGAAGGAAAATTGCGTGCAGTTTCTGGTGCACGTCCCCACCGGAACGATCCGCCGAGTCCGGTGGAGCTTCTACTACGACTGACAGCGGCTGACAGCCACTGACAGGACTGTGGCCACCGGCACCGCCGCCAGGGTCGAACGGCTCAGCGCAGCGGATGCTCGCGCAAGGTACTGAGCGGCAACGCCTGCAGCTCCTGCAGCAGCGCCACCAATTGCTGCGCTGCGGCCTGCACCACCGCCTGCCCTTTCTCGGCCGTGGCGGCGGCGGCATCGCCCACCGCACCAGCCGAGTGGTAGTCCTGCATCTGCCAGCCCAGCTTGGCGGTTTTGCCGTTGCCCAGGATGGCGTAACGCTCGGCGCGGTCCTGCGAGGTGGAGCGGAAGTTCTGCGCATGCGCCATGTGCACCGTGGCGGGCGCGAGGTGCAGCATCATGGATGTCTCGATCTCGCCCGCGTGGATGCCAAAACGGTGCTCCTGCGCGCTGAACTGCCCGGCCACCGACTCGGGCAGCGGCAGGCTGAACCAGCTGGCGCTGTAGACGATGAGGTCGCAGCGCGTGCGCAGCTCCCGCGCCACGATGTCCATCACGCTCACCTGGCCGCCGTGGCCGTTGAACAGCAGCAGCTTCTTGACGCCCGCACGGGCCACAGATTCGCCGATCTCGGTCCACAACGCGATCACCGTGGCGGGCGACAGCGTGAGCGTGCCGGGGAAACGGATGTGCTCCGGGCTCAGACCCACGTTCTGCGGGGGCAGGAACAACACAGGCAAATCGGCGGGCAGCTGCGGCAGCGCGGCGTCGATCACGCCCTGCAACAGCGTCGCATCCACCGACAACGGCAGGTGCGGGCCATGCTGCTCGACGGCCGCCACGGGCAGCACGGCCACCACCTGGTCGGCCTGGCCCGCGCTTTGCAGCGCAGCAAAGTCGCGGGTGGAGAGGTCGGCCCAGAAGCGCGATGGCAAGGTGGGGCGGTCGGGTTGGGGGGCGGCGGCAACGGTCATGGCGAGATGGTAGTCGCAGCGGCGGTGCCCGCCCAGGCGCTCGCGCGGTGGTGACTTGCGCTACCGCAGCACCGTGGTGCCCAGCCAGTACAGCAAGTGCCCCACCCCCATCGCCGAGACCAGTGTGAACGCCAGCCCGCTGGCCCGGGTGCCCAGGCCACGGCGCCGCTGCCACGCACGCACCACCCACGCCACCACCCAGCCCACGGTGGCCAACACGGCCCACAGCATCCACATCAAGCCCCGGCCCAGGCAGCCGAAGTTCTCGCAATACAGCGTGAAGCTGTAGTACGACAGCGCCACCAGCAGCGCACACAGGCCCAGCAGCAAAACATTCAGCGCACGGGAGCACCAGACCAATGAGCGGGAAGCGGGCTGCACAGATGAGGAAGGGGCAGAGGGTTGTGGGCGCGCAGGCAGGTTCATGAACGACAACACCGATGTGGCACGGCAACAGGCCGCGCGGCCCAGCATATCGCCAGCGGTCCCGCCGCATGCCGCCGCCCATCCCGCTACCATCACCGCATGACCCACGACCTCTTCCGCCAAGACGCCTACCTGCGCGAATGCAGCGCCCACATCACCGCCGTCACCGATGCCGGCATCGTGCTGGACCAGACCGTGTTCTACCCCCTGGGCGGCGGCCAGGCGGGTGACAGCGGCGTGCTGGTGCTGGCAGACGGCACCGAGATCGCCATCGCTGACACCCGCAAGGGCAAGGACGCCGACGGCAACCCCACCAGCGACATCGTCCACATCCCCGCCCCCGGGCAGGAAGAGCGCGTGGCGCAGCTGGCCCAACAGGGACCAGGCACCGCCGTCACGGCCCGCATCGACTGGGAGCGCCGCCACCGCATGATGCGCCTGCACACCACCTCGCACCTGCTGTGCCATGTGGTGCCGCAGTTGGTCAATGGCTGCTCGATCACACCCGACTACGCGCGGCTCGATTTTGCGATGACCGACCCGCTGGACAAGGAGCAGCTCACCGCCGCCATCGCCACCCTGGTGGCCGCCGCGCATCCACTCACCGTGGCCTCGATCAGCGACGAAGAGCTGGACGCCAACCCCGCCCTGGTCAAGAGCATGAGCGTGCAGCCCCCGCGTGGTACGGGGCGCATCCGCACCATCCGCATTGGGGGCGAGAACAACGCACCGCTGATCGACCTCCAGCCCTGTGGTGGCACGCATGTGGCCAACACGGCCGAGATCGGCACCGTGGTCGTGACCAAAATCGAAAAGAAAAGCGCCACCACCCGCCGGGTGGTGCTGGGCTTCGCCCAGTGAGCAAAGCGAAAAGCGCTTTTCTTTGGGGTGCACTCATTTGCGTGCAACGCAAGTGAGTGCGCACCAAAAGCCTTGGCATCAACCACCACCCGCCGGGTGGTGCTGGGCTTCGCCCAGTGAGCGCAGCCAAAGGCTGCCCGCCCCACTGTCAACAATCTTGAACCATGGCCCCCCGCCTGTTGCAATGGCTTACCCCGGTTGACGCACAACGGGGACAATAGTGGCTCGCGCGCGACCCCTCTGGTTTTTCACCAGTCCTCCTGGGGCCGCGGCGCCCACTTTTGCCCGCCGCCATGCCGACCTCCCTGCGCTCCGTCTCCTTTGCCTCCCTGCGCCAGCACCGCTGGTTTCGCCCCGCTGTCCGCGCCCTGGCGGGCCTGATCGGCCTGTGGCTGCTCACCTGGCTGGCCGTCCCGCCGCTGCTCAAGGGCCCGCTGGAGCGCATTGCCTCCGAGCAGCTGGGCCGCGCCGTGACGGTGGGGGGCATTGACTTCCAGCCCTGGAGCCTGGAATTTGCCCTGCGCGACGTGGCCGTGGCGGGTGCCAACGGTGCGCCCCCGCAGCTGACCATTGGACGTATCTATGCCGACGGCGAGCTGCAATCGCTGCTGCGCCTGGCGCCCGTGGTGGACGCCTTCACCATCGAAAACCCCGTGCTGCGCATCACGCACCAGGGCGACGGCCGTTATGACGTGGATGACATCATTGCCAAGGTCACGGCGCCCACGGGCGAGCCCGACACCGGCCCCGCGCGCCTGGCGCTGTACAACCTGGCGCTCACGGGCGGCAGCATCGACTTCATCGACAGCACCGTGGGCGCCACCCACGCGGTGCGCGACCTGACCCTCAAGGTGCCCTTCATCAGCACCCTGCCCTCACAGCGCGAGGTAAAGGTAGAGCCCCACCTGGCGTTCGCGCTGGACGGCAGCCGGTTTGACTCGTCCGCCCAGGGCACCCCGTTTGCGCAAACCGGTCAGGCCGACGCGCAGATCCGGCTGGACGGCCTGAACCTCGCGCCCTACCTGGGCTATCTGCCCGCCAACCTGCCCGTGAAGGTGTTGGGTGCCACGCTGGACGCGGATGTGAAAGTGGCCTTTGAACAGCACCCGCGCATGGCCGTGAAGCTGACCGGCACCGTGCAGGCCAGCGGCGTGCGCATTGCCGACCGCCAGGGCGCCGACCTGCTGAGCTACGAGCGCCTGAAGATCGACATGGCCGATGTGCGCCCGCTGGAGCAGATCGTGCGCCTGCAGCATGTGGAGCTGACCGCACCCGTGGTCACCGCCACGCGCGATGCGGCCGGGCAGATCAACCTGGCGCAACTGGCACCGCCAGCGCAGCCTTCAACGCCTGCCAAGGGCAAAGCCACTGCGCCTGCAGCGCCCGCATCTGTTGCTGAACCTGCTTCGTCGCCTGTGGTTGGCGCCAGCACAGCCTCCGCCCCAGCGTCCTCCGCCTCCACGGGCAAAGCCAAAGCCAAGGCAGTCACCCCCGCCTGGACGTTCGAACTGGCCACCGCCGCCGTGCGCGGCGGCACCCTGCGCTGGGCCGACGCCACCACGCGCCCCGCAGCCGCCCTGCAGGCCACCGAGCTCACGCTGGACGCCGCCGACCTCGCCCTGCCTTTCGCTCAAGAGAACGCCAAGCCCGTCACCTTCAAAGGCGGGCTCCAACTGCAGGGCAGCACACTCAGCTTCACCGGCGAAGCCACCGACCAGAAGGCCCAGGTCAACACCACCCTGAACGCGCTGGCACTGCAACTGGCCGCCCCCTACCTGGCCCAGGCGTTGGAGCCGACAGTGACCGGTCAGCTCAGCGGCGATGTGGGGGTGCTGTGGCAAGCCCCCACAGCAGCCGCCGCGCAGGCCGGCGCCACGGGCGTCACGGTCAAGGCAGGCCCCCTGGCGCTGGAGCAACTGGCCGTCAAGCAGGGCAAGACCACCTTGGCCAGCCTGGGCAAGCTGGAGATTGCGGGCGCTGAAGTACCCCTGGACGCACGCAGCGCCACGCTGGAACGCCTGGCCATCAGCCAGCCGCAACTGGCGGTGGAGCGCGGCGCGGACGGGCGCTGGATGTTTGAACGCTGGCTGAAGGCGCCCCCCGCTGCGCAAGGCGGCACAACGGCAACGGGGGCAACAGCGGACGCAGCCCCTGCCAGCACCAGCACACCCTGGAAGCTGCGCGTGGCCGATTTCTCGCTGCAGGGCGGCACCGTCTCGCTGGCCGACAACGCCCAGCCGCGCCCTGTGGCGCTGGATGTGACCGCCCTCGGCATCACCGCCCGCAACCTGGCCAGCGACGGCAGCAAACCCGAGGCCTTGACGCTCACGGCCCGTGCCGCCGCGCCCGGCAAAGGCAACAACAAGGCCACGCCCGGCAAGATCGACTACCAGGGCACGCTGGCCCTGCAGCCCCTGGCGGCCCAGGGCCAGCTGGAGGCTACGCGCCTGCCGCTGCACGCGCTGGACGGCTACCTGGCCAGCCAGCTGTCGGTGGAGCTGCTGCGCGCCAACGTGGGCTACCGGGGCCAGGTGGCGCTGGCGCAGTCCGACAAGGGCGTCAGCCTGCGCCTGGCGGGCGATGCGGTGGTCGAAGACCTGCAGGCCAACAGCACAGCCGCCTTCACCCCCAAGACCGAGGCCCAGGTGGGCGAGGAACTGCTGGCCTGGAAGAGCCTGAACCTGCGCGGCCTCTCCGTGGCCACCGCCCCCGGCACCGCGCCGCGCGTGGAGGTGAAGGAAACCAGCCTGGTGGACTTTTTTGCGCGCGTCACCGTGAACGAGGTGGGCCGCATCAACCTGAGCGATATCGCCAAGACGCCCGAGGAAGCGCGCGCGGCCAATGCGGCCAGCGCTTCGGCCAATTCCAGCCCCAGCGCCGCTTCTGCCTCTACGCAGGCGGCAGCAACGGCCGCCGCAGCGCCAGCCGCCTCTGCCCCGGCCTCCGCCGCCATCGCCCAGGCCAACCCGCTCGCGCCGGTGGTGCAGTTCGGCCCCGTGAGCCTGGTCAATGGCCGGGTGGCGTTCTCGGACTTTTTCATCAAGCCCAACTACGCGGCCAACCTCTCCGAGCTGACCGGCAAGCTCAGCGCGTTTTCGTCGCAGGCGCCCGGAGGCGACCCTGTGCTGGCCGACCTGGAGCTGCGCGGTCGCGCCGAAGGCTCGGCCTCACTCGAAATCACCGGCAAGCTCAACCCCCTGGCCCAGCCGCTGGCGGCCGACATCACCGGCAAGGTGCGCGACCTGGAGCTGCCCCCGCTCACGCCCTACGCGGTGAAGTACGCGGGCCACGGCATCGAGCGCGGCAAGCTCAGCGTGGACGTGAACTACAAGGTGCTGCCCAGTGGCCAGCTCACGGCCAGCAACCGCCTGGTGCTGCACCAGCTGACCTTTGGCGAGCCCGTGGAGGGCGCCCCCAACAGCCTGCCCGTGAAGCTGGCCGTGGCCCTGCTGGCCGACCGCCAGGGCGTGATCGACCTGGACCTGCCCATCAGCGGCTCGCTCAACGACCCGCAGTTCCGCATCGGCCCCGTGATCTTCAAGATCATCGTCAACCTCATCGGCAAGGCGCTGACCTCGCCCTTCAGCCTGCTGGCCAGCGCCTTTGGCGGCGGCGACGAGATGAGCCATGTGCCCTTTGCCCCCGGCAGCGCCACCCTCACGCCCGAGGCGCAGCAAAACCTGGACAAGGTGGCCAAGGCCCTGGCCGACCGCCCCACGCTCAAGATCACCGTGACCGGCACCGCCAGCCTGCAAGACGAGCGCGAAGGCCTGCAGCGCGAAAGCCTGCAGCAGCGGGTGCTGGCCGAAAAACGCCGTGCCAACCCGGGCGACACCGCCCCCGTGTCGGCCGCCGAATACCCCGCCCTGCTCAAGGAGGTGTACCGCCGCGCCGACATGCCCAAGCCGCGCAACCTGGTCGGCCTGGCCAAAGAGCTCACCGTGCCCGAGATGGAAGCCCTGCTGCTGGCCAACCAGGCCGCCACCGAGGCCATGGCCGCCGAACTGGCCACGCAGCGCGGCCAGGCGATCCGCGCCTATCTGGTGGCGCAGAAGCTGCCAGTAGAGCGGTTGTTTGTAGCGGCCCCCAAGGCTGGCAAACAGCCCGAAAAGTGGACCCCCCGTGCGGATTTGAGCCTGGCGACACAATAGGCGCCTGGCTGGCAGAAGGTTCCGGGGAATCCCCCTCCCGCCAGTCCGATCGCCCCGCAGGCAGAGCACAGGGGCGCTGGAACCAAACCCGCCCTGCCCGCTCCCACACTGCACCATGCCTTCACGCCCGCTTTACCGCCTCGCAGTTACTCTGTTTTTGATAGCTGCAAGCGCTTTATGGACGGGCGCAAACGCCCAATTTAGCCCCAAAACCAGCGGCCAGGGCACCAGCGTGGTCACCACGCCTTATGTGCGTGCCGAGCTGCTGGCCCATGCGCCCCAGGGCGTGGCGCCCGGCCAGCCGCTGTGGCTGGGCCTGCAGATCACCCACCAGCCCGAGTGGCACACCTACTGGAAAAACCCCGGCGACTCGGGCCTGCCCACCGACCTGGCCTGGACCTTGCCCGCCGGGCTGGACGCGGGCGAGATCGCCTGGCCCCTGCCCAAGAAGATCCCCATCGGCACGCTGGCCAACTATGGCTACGAGGGCACGGTGCTGCTGCCCGTGCCCGTCACCGTGGCCAGCAGCTTTGCGCCCGGCCCGCTGGTCAAGGACGCCACCATCCAGCTGCGCGCCTCGTGGCTGGTGTGCCGCAAGGAATGCATCCCGGAAGAGGGCGAGTTCACGCTGCAGCTGCCCATCCAGAGCACCACGGCACTGAGCGGCGCCGCATTCGAGGCCGCCGCCCAAGCCCACCCCCGGCCGGTGCTGGCGGGCACCACCGGCATCGTGCCTGACAGCCAGGCGCAGCTCGCCGCCGAGGGCAACACCTTGAACGTCAGCGTGCAGGGCCTGCCCGTGGCGCTGCGTGGCAAGACGCTGGACCTGTTCCCCGAGACCGCCGAAGTCATCGACAACGCCGCCAGCTGGAAGCAGAGCTGGAACGGCAGCGTGTGGACCGCGCAGATTCCCTTGTCAGCCCAGCGCAGCGCCAGCCCCAGCCTGATGCCCGTGGTGCTGGCCGAGCAGTCGCCCGCACATGCCACCGGCCCCGACACCCGCAACGGCTACCGCTCCGAGCTGAAGGTGCTGGGCACCTGGCCGCCGGTTGCGTCGATGACGGCGGTATCGCCCGCGCTGGAGGCCGCACTCAAGGCCAATGCTGCGCAGGCAGGCGGCGCGGCAACACCGGCTGCGGGTTCGGGTGCCTCCGCCCTCACCCTCACCGCCGCGCTGCTGGGCGCCTTGCTCGGGGGCCTCATCCTCAACCTCATGCCCTGCGTGTTCCCGGTGCTGGCGATCAAGGTGGTGGGCTTTACCCAGCATGCGCAAGACCGGCGTGCACACCGGGTGAGCGGCATCGCCTACACGGCGGGCGTGGTGCTGTCGTTCATGCTGCTCGGCGCGCTCATGCTGGGCCTGCGCGCGGCGGGCGAGGCAGTGGGCTGGGGCTTTCAGCTGCAGTCCCCCGCCGTGGTGGCATCGCTGGCGGCGCTGTTCACGCTGATCGCGCTGAACCTCGCGGGCGTGTTCGAGTTCGGGCATTTCCTGCCGTCCTCCGTGGCCAGCCTGCAGGCGCGCCACCCGGTGGCCGACAGCTTCCTCACCGGCGTGCTGGCCGTGGCCGTGGCATCACCCTGCACGGCGCCGTTCATGGGCGCATCCCTGGGCCTCACGGCCACGCTGCCTGCGCCCCAGGCGCTGGCCGTGTTTGCGGCGCTGGGGCTGGGGCTGGCGCTGCCGTTTCTGGCGGCCAGCTTTGTGCCCGCCGTGGCGCGCGCCCTGCCCCGCCCGGGCGCTTGGATGGACACCTTCCGCAAGCTGATGGCCTTCCCCATGCTGGCCACCGTGGTCTGGCTGGTGTGGGTGCTGGGTCAGCAAAGTGGCATCGACGGTGCGGGGGCGCTGCTGATCCTGCTGGTGGGCCTGTCGCTGGTGGTGTGGGCCCTGTCGCTGGCAGGCCGCGCGCGGGTGTGGATGGCCACGGTGTCCATCGCGGCCATGGCCTTGCTGGTCTGGGCCTTCGCGCCGCACATCACCCACATTCCCACCGCACAGGCCGCCACGCCCTCCACGCAGGCCTCGGCCACCGGCTGGCAGCCCTGGGCACCCGGCGCGGCCGAGCAGATCGTGGCAGGGGGCCGCCCCGTGTTTGTGGACTTCACCGCCGCCTGGTGTGTGACCTGCCAGTACAACAAGAAAACCACGCTGGCCCATGCCGATGTGCTGGCCGACCTGCAAACCAAGAACGTCGCCCTGCTGCGCGCCGACTGGACGCGCCGCGACCCCGCCATCACCGCCGCCCTGGCGTCACTGGGCCGCAGTGGCGTGCCCGTGTACGTGTTCTACCGCCCCGGCAAACCGCCGGTGGTGCTGACCGAAGTGCTCAGCGTGGACGAGGTGCGCGCCACCATCGCCCAGCTGTAGCCCTCCCTGCTTTCGACCACCCGCCAACCCTTCAGGAGACCCCGCCATGAAGCTGCTTCGCCGTACGTTGATCGCCACCGCTGCCCTGGTCGCCCTGGGCGCCCAGGCCGCCGCCACCGTGGGCCAGCCCGCGCCCGACTTCACGCTCAAGGACACGTCGGGCAAAACCGTGCGCCTGTCGGACTTCAAGGGCAAGCACGTGGTGCTGGAATGGACCAACCCCGGCTGCCCCTTTGTGCGCAAACACTACGACAGCGGCAACATGCCCGCCACGCAGAAGGACGCCACCGGCAAAGGTGTGGTGTGGCTGTCCATCAACTCCACCGAAAAAGCCAGCAGCGACTACCTGGAGCCCGCCAAGCTCATGGCCTGGAAGCAGGAGCGCAAATCCGCACCCACCGCCGTGCTGATGGACGAGGAAGGCACCGTGGGCAAGAGCTACGGCGCCCGCACCACGCCCCACATGTACATCGTCAACCCACAGGGCATGCTGGTATACGCAGGCGGCATCGACAGCATCCCCTCGGCCCGCCCGGCAGACATCGAGAAAGCTACCAACTATGTGAAGGTGGGGCTGGCGGAGGCACTCGCAGGCAAGCCGATTTCGGCGGCGACGACGGCGCCGTACGGGTGCAGTATCAAGTACAAGTCCTGAGCCTGGGATTGCGCCGCCGCCCACACTCCATGCAGTGCGCGGCGGCACTGTTGTGCATTGGCGGGCACCACTAAGATGCGGGCATGCACTGCGAACAATGTGGACGTCTGCTCGCCAACCCGACCGCCATCTGCACGGCCTGCGACCAGGAGCTGTCCACCCCCATCGGCGGGGGGCGCTACCGTTGCCCCGCATGCCACGGGCTCTTCGATGACTGGACCACCACCCTTTTGCCCCGCAACGCCCGCTGGTACACCCCCCAGCGTGAGTTAACAACCTGCCCACTCTGCGAAGAGGCATTGCAGTGGAAGCGCGACACAGAGCCAGCACAGCTCCCTGCGGGACTTCAGGGCATCGCCTTCGGCATGATGTGGAGCCTGGCGTACACCATCCCACCCCACGTCCGGCTTTGGACCAAGGAGCAACTGGGCAAATGGTTTCTGTTACTGATCCCGCTGCTGCTGGTCGAGATGTACTTCATCGCCGTGCGCCCCTCCCTGCAAGGCCCGGGGAGTGGCCCGGGTCACTTCACGTTGGCACAGCCCGAACCGAACAGCAGAAAGGCCCATTTTTTGACGGGTCTGATCAGCGGTATAGCCGTCTTTTCCGGCTACTGGGCCGCCCCTCAGGTTACTTGGCTGCCCCTGTGGTTGGCCTTGTTCGGACTGGCCGCTGTCGGCTGCATTGCCGCCGTTGTGTGGCGACGCTCGGTGGAGCGGCACAAGCGCTTGCACGCGCCGACCACTGCAGCCCCATCCCCCACCCTTCCCTCGTAGCCCATCGCCCCCATGCTCCACACCCCCGACACCATCAGCACCCTGCGCCACCTGCTCACCGCCTGCCGCACCATCGCCGTGGTGGGCCTTTCGCCCCAATGGCACCGCCCCAGCTACTTTGCCGCCAAGTACATGCAGGCGCATGGCTACCGCATCGTGCCGGTCAACCCGCTGGTGGCGCGCGAGGGCGGGCAGATTTTGGGCGAGACGGCCTACGCCAGCGTGACCGAGGCGGCCGCCGTGCTGGCGGCGCAGGGGCAGACGATTGACATGGTGGACTGCTTTCGCAAGAGCGAGGACATCCCCCCGCTGGCCGACGAGGCCATCGCCATCGGCGCCCAATGCCTGTGGCTGCAGCTGGGCGTGTTCAACGAAGTGGCCGGGCAACGCGCCGAGGCCGCCGGGCTGCAGGTGATCCAGAACCGCTGCGTGAAGATCGAACACGCGCGGCTGTTTGGGGGCCTGGGCTGGATGGGCGTGAACACACGTGTCATCAGCGCCAAGCGCTTGCGGCAGCTGCCTTACTAGCAATTTGATAGCTTCAACCGCTTACCCATCGCGCGCAAACGGCTTTTTTATTCATAAACCATGTCTTCCACCCCCCCCTCCGGCGCCGACCGCGCCTTTGGCTTTGGCACCCGCGCCATCCACGCCGGGGCCCAGCCCGACCCCGTGACTGGCGCGCGCGCCACGCCCATCCACCAGACGACGAGCTTTGTGTTCGACAACGCCGAGCACGCCAGCAGCCTGTTCAACCTGCAGACCTTTGGCAATGTCTACAGCCGCATCAGCAACCCCACGGTGGCGGTGTTCGAGGAGCGCATTGCCAGCCTCGAAAACGGCCGCGCGGCCCTGGCCTGTGCCAGCGGCATGGCCGCGCAGATGGCAGCGCTGCTGGCCATCCTGAAAACCGGCGACCACATCGTGGCGGCCAGCACGCTCTACGGTGGCACAGTGGGGCAGCTGGGCGTGGGCTTCTCTCGCCTGGGTATCGAGACCACGTTTGTGGACCCGGCCGACCCCGAGAACTTTGCACGCGCCATGCGCCCGAACACCCGCGCCGTGTACGGCGAGACCATCGGCAACCCGCTGGTCAACGTGCTCGACATCGCGGCCGTGGCCGAGGTGGCGCATGCGCACGGCGTGCCGCTCGTCATCGACAACACGGTGGCCAGCCCCTACCTGTGCAACCCCTTGCAGCTGGGCGCCGACATCGTGGTGCACAGCGCCACCAAGTACATCGGCGGCCACGGCACGACCATGGGTGGTGTGGTGGTGGAAGGCGGCAAGTTCCCATGGGACAACGGCAAATTCCCCGAGATGGTCGAGCCCAGCCGCGCCTACCACGGCGTGAAGTTCTACGAGACCTTTGGCGACTTTGGCTACACCATGAAGGCGCGCATGGAGGTCAACCGCACCTTCGGCGGCGTGCTCTCCCCCATGAACGCATGGCAGCTGCTGCAGGGCGCCGAAACCCTGCACCTGCGCATGCGCGAGCACTGCCGCAATGCGCTGGCCGTGGCGAAGTTTCTGCAGAGCCATCCGCAAGTGGCGTGGGTCAACTACCCGGGCCTGGCGGATTCGCCGTACTACGACCTGGCGCGAAAGCAGTTCCGCGCGGTGGATGGCGCGCCGGGCGCCTCGGGCATTCTCACGTTTGGCGTGAAGGGCGGCGCGGCGGCGGGCGAGAAGTTCATCGACGCCTGCGAGTTCCTGAGTCACCTCGCCAACATCGGCGACGCGAAGACACTGGTGATACACCCTGCATCGACCACGCATCGCCAGCTCAGTGAAGAAGAGCTGACCCGCGCGGGCGTGAGCGCGGACATGGTGCGGCTGTCGGTGGGGATTGAAGACCTTCAAGATATCCTGTGGGACATTGACCAGGCGCTGGGGCGCGCAGCGGGCTGATCGCCCCACGGGCTACGCAGGGCTGACCGGCGCACCCAGGCGCTGCGACAAGCTCCGCGCCGCCTCGCGCAGGTGCTGCGCCGCCGGGCTGGCCGGCCCGGTCTGCAGCGTGGCGCTGGGGCCGATCACGGCGATGCACAGCAACAGCTGCCCGAACCCATCAAACACCGGCGTGGCCAGCGCGCTGATGCCGGGCAGGAGCTGGTCGGTCACCTCGCTGATCTGGTGCTGGCGCACAGCCTCCAGCTCGGCCGCAAAGGCGGGCTCGTCCAGTGCTCCCGCAAACCCTTCTGCCGCTAGCGCAGCCGCTGCCCGCTCTCGCGGGCCGAAGGCCGCAAACACCTTGCCCGTGGCCGTGTGCCGCACAGAAGCCGTGGTGCCGTGGCGCATGGCCACATACACGGCGGTGGGGCCTTCTTCCACACGAATGATGGTGGGGCCACTGTCGCCCCAGACCGAGGCCGACACGGTGTAGCCGATGCGCTGGGCCAGCGCGGGCAGCTCGGCAATGGCCAGGCGCACCGGGTCCACTTGCTGCAGGCTGATCAGGCCCAGCTGCATGGCCAAGGGGCCCAGGCCGTAATGGCCGCTCACGGCGTCCTGCTCGATCAGGCCCAGCTTGCCAAAGCTCACCAGGTAGGGGTGCGCCTTGGCGGCCGTCATGTCCGCCGCGCGGGCCAGGTCTTTGAGCGCCATGCGCCGGCCGGTGCGCGCCAGCACCTTCAGCAACTGGCCGCCCACCTCCACGCTCTGGATGCCGCGCGGGCTGCGGGGTGTGTCTTCGTCGTCGGCGGGGGGCAGGTCGGGGGTCGTGGTGGGCATGGGGCGATTGTCCACGCAGCGCAGCATCCATTCGCACCTCGGGTTTACACCTAAACAAATGCGTTAGACATGAACGAATTTCTTGCCTAACATCAACGCATTCCGTTTAGATAAACGCATTCACCATTAACAAATCACCACCATGAGCACCGTCAAAACCTTTGCCTCCGCCGCCGACCTCGAAGTGAAGAAGGTGAGCTTCGACAAGCTCTCCGACCACGCCTATGCCTACACGGCCGAGGGCGACCCCAACACCGGGATCATCATTGGCGACGACGCGGTGATGGTCATCGACACCCAGGCCACGCCCGTGATGGCGCAGGACGTGATCCGCCGCATCCGCGAAGTCACTGACAAGCCCATCAAGTACGTACTGCTGAGCCACTACCACGCGGTGCGCGTGCTAGGCGCCAGCGCTTACGGCGCCCAGCACATCATTGCCAGCGAAGACACGCGTGACCTGATCGTGGAGCGCGGCCAGTTCGACAAGGACAGCGAGATTGGCCGCTTTCCGCGCCTGTTCCAGAACGTGGAGAGCGTGCCGGACGGCCTGACCTGGCCGACCATGACCTTCAACAAAAAGATGACCCTGTGGCTTGGCAAGCTGGAGGTGCAGATCCTGCAACTGGGCCGGGGCCACACCAAGGGCGACACGGTGGCCTGGCTGCCGCAGGAAAAGATCCTGTTCAGCGGCGACCTGGTGGAGTTCGACGCCACGCCGTATGCGGGTGACGCGTATTTCCAGGACTGGCCGCAGACCCTGGACAACATCGCAGCCCTCAAGCCCGAAAAGCTGGTGCCCGGCCGTGGCGCCGCATTGCAGACGCCCGAGCAGGTGCAGGCGGGCCTGGCGGGCACGCGCGCCTTCATCAGCGACCTGTACGAGAGCGTGAAGGCCAGTGCGGCCAAGGGCGAAGACCTGCGCAAGGTCTACGAAGCCACGTTCGCCCAACTGCAACTCAAGTACGGGCACTGGGTCATCTTCAACCACTGCATGCCGTTCGACGTGACCCGTGCGTACGACGAGGCCACGCAATACCCCGACCCACGCATCTGGACCGCCGAGCGTGACATTCAAATGTGGAAGGCTTTGGAAGGCTGAGCCGCCGAGGTTGGAGGAGACAAAAACATGAACCCCAGAGACATTCCCACCGAAGCCTTCCACGCCAGCGGCGCCGAGGTGCAGGCCATCGATTTCGGCTACGTGCGCTCGCCCGACCAGGACCGCGCCACGCCCGCACAGCACCCCATCGTGGTCATCGGCGCGGGCCCCGTGGGCCTGTCGCTGGCTATTGACCTGGCCCAGCGCGGGCAGCGTGTGGTGGTGCTGGACAACGACCACAAGCTCTCCATCGGCTCGCGCGCCATCTGCTTTGCCAAGCGCACGCTGGAGATCTGGGACCGCCTGGGCGTGGGCCAGCGCATGGTGGACAAGGGCATTTCGTGGAACCTGGGCAAGGTGTTCCTCAAAGACGAGCAGCTGTATGAATTCAATCTGCTGCCCGAAGAAGGCCACGAGCGCCCCGCCTTCATCAACCTGCAGCAGTACTACGCCGAGGCCTACCTGGTGGAGCGCGCGCTGCAGTTGCCGGGCATCGACATCCGCTGGCACAACAAGGTCACTGCCGTGCAAAGCCGCGCCGACGGCGCACTACTGAGCATCGACACGCCCGAGGGCGCCTACCAGATGGATGCGCAATGGCTGGTGGCTTGCGACGGCGCACGCTCGCCCACGCGGCAGATGCTGGGGCTGGAGAGCAAGGGGCGCATCTTTCAGGACCGTTTTTTGATCGCCGACGTGAAGCTGGCGGGCGATGCGGACTTTCCGACCGAGCGCTGGTTCTGGTTCGACCCACCCTTTCATCCCAACCAGAGCGTGCTGCTGCACCGCCAGCCCGACAACGTCTGGCGCATCGACTTCCAGCTCGGTTGGGACGCCGACCCCGAAGAAGAGAAAAAGCCCGAGAACATCATCCCGCGCGTGAAGGCGTTGCTGGGTGCGGATGCGCAGTTTGAGCTGGACTGGGCGAGTGTCTACACCTTTGCCTGCCTGCGCATGGACCAGTTTGTGCACGGCCGCGTCATCTTTGCGGGGGACAGTGCGCACGGCGTCTCGCCCTTTGGCGCACGCGGCGCCAACAGTGGCGTGCAGGACGCCGAGAACCTGGCCTGGAAGCTCGATTGGGTACTCCAAGGCCGCGCCAGCCCGGTGCTGGTGCATACGTACGGCCCGGAGCGCGAATACGCGGCCGACGAAAACCTGTGCAACTCCACGCGCGCCACCGACTTCATCACGCCCAAGAGCGAAATCAGCCGCCTGTTCCGCGACGCGGCACTGCACCTGGCGCGCGAGCATGCGTTTGCACGGCGCATCGTCAACAGCGGGCGCCTGTCGGTGCCCGCCACGCTGCACCAGTCGCCGCTGAACACGCCGGATACCGACACCTTCGTGAGCACGCAGGTGCCCGGCGCCGTGTTGCTGGACGCACCCTTGACGAAGCAGGGCCAGCCCACCTGGCTGCTGCGCGAGCTGGGGCCGGACTTCACGCTGCTGGTGTTTGGCCCAGCCCCTGCGTGGGCGCGTGACCTGCCTGGTGTGAAGGTGCTGCAGATCGGCATCGATGTGATCGACCACCAGGCGCTGGCCGCCCAACGGCTGGATGCGCTACCGCGCACCGTGTACCTGGTGCGGCCCGACCAGCATGTGTGCGCACGCTGGCGCACGCCCACCGAAGCCGCCGTGCGCAGCGCACTGGCCCGTGCCACGGCCGCAGCCGTCTGACCAGGAAGACGACAAGGAACATGCCCATGCTGAACACCCAATCGAACCTGCAGGCCTGCGACGACTTTTATGAAGCGCTGATTGCGGCGCACCAGGGCCTGTCCACGCCCGAGAGCCACGCCATGAACGCACGCCTGGTGCTGCTGCTGGCCAACCACATCGGCGAGCAGGCCACGCTGCAGCACGCGCTGCAACTGGCGCGCGGCAGTGCCGTGCCCACGGCCGACCGGCGCACCACCCCGGCCATCACGCCCGTGGTGCCCACCCACGCGGTGGCGGCCTAGCCTCACCTTTTTTTACCCCACAGCTCCAGCACCGCGCAGATGGTGCAAGGCCCGGGCTATGCCCTGATTTTTTGACAACACCACGGAGACAACACATGCAGCGCAAACACTTCCTCGCCACCCTTGCCGGGTTGGCCCTGGCCACCACCCTCCCCCTGGCCCACGCCCAGGACACCAAACCGCTCGAATGGGTGGTGGGATACGCCGCTGGCGGGGGCTCGGACATCGTGGCGCGCACGATTGCCGAATCGATGTCGGCCACGCTGGGCCGCCCCATCGTCATCAACAACAAGCCCGGCGCGGGCACCAACATCGCCGCCGAGTACAGCGCGCGCAACAAGGACTACGGCAACCTCATTTTCTCGGCCGACTTTGCCACGCTGGCAGCCAACCCGTTTTTGTTCAGCAAGCTGAGCTACAACGCCGAGAAGGACTTCCAACCCGTGGGCCTGCTGGTGCGCTTCCCGATGTTCCTGGTGGTGTCCAACAGCGTGCCCGCCAAGAACTTGAAGGAGTTCATGGCCTGGGCCAAGGGGATGCCCGATGGCGTGAACTGGGCTTCCGCCGGGCCGGGCAGCCCGCACCACCTGGTGGGCGAGCTGTTCCGCGAGCAAAGCGGGCTCAAGCTCACGCATGTGCCGTATCGCGGCGCGGCCCCGGCCATCCAGGATGTGATCGGCGGGCAGGTGCCTGCGATGTGGATCGACAGTGCCACGGTGTACCCGTTCCTCAACACCGGCAAAGTGAAGGCCATTGGCGTCGCCAGCCCGCAGCGCGTGACGACCATGCCCGATGTGCCCACGATTTCCGAACAGGGCCTGCAGGGGTTTGAAGGTTTTGCGTGGCAGGGTCTGGTGGTGCCCACCGGCGCATCGGCCGATGTGGCGGCGAACTTCAGCAAGGCGCTGCAGACCGCGCTGGCCGACACCCGCACCAAGGCCCGGCTGCAGGCGCTGGGCGTGGAGCCCATGCCCGGCACCGCCGCACAGATGGGCGGCTTTGCACGCACCGAGCGTGAAAAGTGGGGACGGGTGATCACCAAGGTGGGCGTAAAACTCGACTAACCCCCTGAGCGGCTGCGCCGCATCCCCCTGCAGGGGGACGCCCCCCGTGGCCTGGCGAAGCCAGCTCCACGGTGGCGCTGGTGGGCGCTGCGCCCACATTGCGCGCCGAATATGGCGCTCAGCGGCTGCGCGCCAGCCGCCGCTTGCGCTGCAGGGCGGGCGCCAGCCACAGCAATTGCACGGTGGCATAACCCAGCGCCGCCATCACCAGGCCCAGCGTGGGCAGGCCCACCAGCAGCGGTGTGCCCAGGGCCTGCATCCAGGTCCCCAGCGCCTGCACGGAGAAGTCTCCGCCCGGCGCCAAGCTGCTCCAGTCGGGCAAGGAATGCGCGCCAGGGATGACGAGTGCGCCCAGATAGAACGCCAACACATACAGCGGCACGGTGGTGAGCGGGTTGGTGTAGAACGTGGCCACGCCACCCGCCACGATGTTGCCGCGCAGCCAGGCGCAGACCAGCAGCGTGCCCGGAATCTGCAGCGGGCCGGGGATCAGCCCGCAGAACATGCCCGCTGCCACCCCACGCGCCAGCGGCTGGCGCTGAAAGCGGAACAGCGCGCGCTGCTCCAGCCAGGGCTGGTAACGCGACAGCCAGCCGCGCTCCAGATGGGTGCGCGCCCGGGGTTCCAGCCCCCGCAGCCAGCGGCGCAAGGTGCAGAGCATTTGCATCGTCCGCCTCCTCAGCCCCAGGTCCACGCGGCGGCGGCACCGGCGCCGCACAGGGCCGACAGCCCCATCAGCAGCCGCACATCGCGCCGCTCATTGCCCGCCCGGTGGGCGATGACGGTGGCCGCAACCAGGCCCCCCAGCAGAAAAAGCAAAACAGAGTCAACGAGTTCCATGGTGTGTGGCCTTGTCTAGTTTCAGTCTTTGCGTGGGAGGGTAGGGGCACCGTGGGCGCTTTCACCCGAGCTGCGCAGCGACAGGAAGATGGAGCCTGCGATCAGCGACGCCGTCACCAGCAGCGCATAGCCGATCGGGATCTTCACAAAGTCGATGAGCAGCATCTTGCCGCCAATGAACACCAGCACCAGCGCCAGGCCATAGGCCAGCAGATGGAAACGGTTGGCCAGGTCAGCCAGCAGGAAGTACAGCGCACGCAGGCCCAGGATGGCAAAGATGTTGGCTGTGAGCACGATGAACGGGTCGCTGGTGATCGCGAAGATGGCCGGAATGCTGTCCACCGCAAAGATGATGTCGGTGGTACCGATGAGCACCAGCACCACAAACAGGGGCGTGAAGTGCTTGACGCCGTTGATCATGGTGGAGAGCTTCTCGCCATCGAACTGGTCGGTGATGCGAATGCGCTTCTTCAGAAACTTGAGCACCGGGTTGGTGGCGATGTCTGGCTCCTGGCCCGCAGCAAACCACATCTTCACGCCCGTGATGACAAGAAACGCGCCGAACACGTACAACAACCAGTGGAAGGTGGCCAGCAGCCAGGCGCCTGCCAGAATCAGCAGCGTGCGCAGCACGATGGCACCGATGATGCCGATGATGAGCGCACGCTTCTGGTACTGCGGCGGCACGGCAAAGTAGCTGAACAGCATCAGGAAGACAAAGATGTTGTCCACCGACAGGCTCTTCTCGACCAGATAGCCGGTGATGAACTGCATCGAGACGGTGTTGGCAATCTCGCGGCCCTGGCTGCCGTCCAGGTACCACCACAGAATGGCCACGAACACGAAAGCCAGCGAGAACCACAAAAAGCTCCAGCGTGCAGCCTCGCCCATGGTGACCTTGTGCGCGCCCTGGCGCTCCATGACCAGCAGGTCAACGCCAATGGCGATAACCACGAAGACGGCAAATCCCGCCCACATCCACCACGTTCCGATTGTTTCCATCAAGTTTCTCCAAAGATGCCCTCACACGCCCAGGCAAGCCGGACGCCCAAGCCCCGGACTGTAGGGGTTGATCTACTTCTTTAAAACCTGCGATCACAGTAGTATTGGTTCGGTTTTTACGAACCAAACACCTATTTTTACGCGCCCGCCGCAACGAGATCATGAGCCAGAGCTTCAACTACCGCCATCTTTTCTACTTCTGGGTGGTGGCCAAGGAGGGCGGCAT
Organism: Acidovorax sp. Q11; assembly: GCF_054950075.1. Lineage (NCBI taxonomy): Bacteria > Pseudomonadati > Pseudomonadota > Betaproteobacteria > Burkholderiales > Comamonadaceae > Acidovorax > Acidovorax sp. Q11. The sequence goes on from NZ_JBUDZG010000007.1 coordinate 32,528, forward strand.
CGCTCGCGCCGCCGAGCGGCTGGACATGGCGGTGCAGACCATCAGCGCCCAGGTGCGCGAGCTGGAAAAGGCCCTGGGCGTGGCCCTGCTGCGCACCGAGGGCCGCAACCTGGTGCTGACCGATGCGGGCGTGGCCGCGCTGCACGAGGCGGACCACATTTTTGCGCTGGGCGAGCTGCTGCCCGTGCGCGTGCGCGAGGCGGCCACCGGCCAGACGCTGCGCCTGAACCTGGGCATCTCCGACGGCATTGCCAAGCTGGCCGTGCACCGGCTGCTGACCCCCGTGCTGGACGAGCCGCACCTGCGCCTGCTGTGCCACGAGGGCGAGTTCCAGCCCCTCTTGGGCGAGCTGGCGCTGCACAAGCTCGATGCCGTGCTGGCAGACCGTGCCGCGCCCCCCAACCCGGCGCTGCGCACCACCAGCCAGTTGCTGGGCAGCAGCGCCATCGCCTGGTACGCGCCGCCGCTGTGGGCCGAGGCGGCGGCCAACAACTTCCCGCACAGCCTGGCCGTGGTGCCCGTGCTGCTGCCCACCGACCACGCCGCCATGCGCGCGCGCATCGACCACTGGCTGGAGCGCGAACGCATACGCCCGCGCATCGCGGGCGAGTTTGAAGACAGCGCGCTGTTGAGCACCTTTGCCGCCACCGGCATGGGCGTGATGCCCGCGCCGGTGTCGCTGGGCGAGCACCTGGCACAGACCCACGGGCTGGTGCAGGTGGGCACCACACCGGACGTGCAGGAGCAGTTCCACCTGATCTACAGCGCCCGCAAGGTGATGCACCCGCTGCTCACGCGGCTGCTGGAGGCGGGAAGCAGCGGATCACTCCTGAATTGATAGCAATCAGCGCTTGTCCAGCAGGCGCAAGAGGCCAAAAAACCTTGTAGTCAGCGCAAAAAAGCTCTGCTTCCCTTCAGTCGCGCCCTGCCCGCTCGATGTGCAAGGCAGCCGATGCCGGGTCGGAAAAGCACAGCTCATGGCTGCCCGGGCATTCCACCAGGCGGAACAAGCCCAGCCGCTCCGACAGGCGCGGGTGCCAGGGCAGGCTGTGGGGCAGCGCGGTGTCCTGCTGCGCGTTGAGGTAGCTCTTGCCCACCTCCAGCGCGGCCAGCGGCACGGGCAGCTGCGCCGGTTCGGTGAAGGTGCGGTAGGGGTGGGGGTTGAGCAGCGCGTAGGTGCTTTGCGCCAGGGCCTCGTCGGCATCGTTGATGAAGGCCTCGCGCCAGATGGGGTACGGCAGCATCACGGCATCGCCGCTGCTGGCCGCGACCTGGTCGAACAGCGCGCGGTAGTGCGGCGGCACCAGGTCGTTCAGGCATTCGCCCGGCTGCGGCACAAAGGCGTTCCAGTACACCAGACGGCGGATGCGCCCAGGCAGACGCGCGGGCATGTGGCTGATGACCATGCCGCCATAGCTGTGGCCCACCAGCCGCACGTCGGTCAGACCCTGGCCTTCGATGAAGGCCGCCAGCGAATCCACCGCATCGGCCAAGCCCGTGGCCGCGCGGTCGTCGCCGGGGCGGTTGCCTGCCAGCGTGGGGCAGTGCACGGTGTGGCCGCGCGCCCGCAGGTGCGTGGCGGTGGCTTCCATTTCGGCACCGGTGTGCCAGGCGCCATGGACCAGGACATAGGTATCCGGCATGTGTGTCTCCTTGGGGTTGTGTTGCAGGACCGGGCAATCCGCCCTGCCGCTACCTTAGAAACACCTGGTGGCACGGAATGGCCTGCGCGTGCCAGTCGGCTGTGCTGGATGTGCCAGCAGACTCAACGACGGGCCGGCATGGCCGTCTCGACGGGGGAATAGCGCGTGGCCTCAGCCGCCGCGCCGCCACTGCGCGGGCGACACGCCCATGGCGCGCTGGAAGGCGCGTGCGAAATGCGAAGGGTCCGCAAAGCCGCAGCGCCGCCCGATCTCGCCCACGGCCACATGGGCCAGCTGAGGGCGGCGCAGCAGCTCGCCCGCCCGCGCCAAGCGCAGTTCGCGCAAGGTGCCCGCAAAGGTGTGGCCCTGCGCCGCAAAGGCCCGGTGCAGGGTGCGCAGCGACACGCCCGCCTCCTGCGCCAGCGCCGTTGCCGAGAGGCCCGGCTGGTCGATGCGCGCCCGGATCAGCGCACACAGATGGGCATGCAGGCTGCGCGCCGCAGTGGGTGCCGGTGGCTGGGGCGGCTCCAGCGCAGCGCACAACAGCGCCCCCAGGTGCTCGGACAGCAATGCTGGCGGCAAGGCCTGCGCCGAGGACGGGTCACGCGCCAGCTGCACGGCCAGCGCCCCCAGGCTCTGGCCCCAGCCCTGGTCGCGCCAGGCCACGCGCGGGCCGGGCGCCTCGGCCTGCTTCAGCCACTGGCCCACCCAGGCACGCGGCAGCTGCAGCGACACACAGTGCACGCCTTCAGGAAAGTGCAGTTCGTAAGGCCGTGCCGAATCCAGCAGCACCACATCGCCCGGCCGCAGGTGGGCCACATGGCCGTCCTGGCGCACATGCCAGGCGGTCTCGGCCTGGCCGATCAGGTAGAAGGGCAGCTGGCGGCTGCGCGCAATGCCGGCGGATGTGCGAAACACATCCTGGGTGGAGGCCCGCACGCGGTTGATGGACAGCGTCTCCACCGGCAGGCTTTGCAGCTCCCCGCCAAACAGCGGCGCCTCGCGGGAGCTGCAATCCATTTCCAGAAACGCCTCGCAGATCGCGCCCACCCAGTAGTCCAGGCGCGCGGGCGGCGCCACCACGTCGGTGGTCCACTGGCGCACAGCAGCGGGGGACGAGGGCGCGGGGGCAGCGGCGGGCATGGCGCCCAATCTACCGGCAAGCGGGCCGGGCAGGCAACAGGGCAAGCCCGCCCAACCACTCCCCTGACGGCCTGCCCGCCAGGCTCAGCGCTGCGGCATGTCCTTCACCGAGTACCCCAGGCTCACCGTGGCATCCTCAGGAATAGCAGGCATGGACGCATTCCACGCATCCCACGCGGCGCGCATGGCTTGCAGGCGCTCGGGCGCCACAGGCGCTCGGTTGGCGCGCTCACGTTCATCGTCGGCCAGGTTGAACAGGTAGTCGTTGCCATCCACACGCAAGTACTTCCACACGCCTTGGCGCATGGCGCGCTGGCCCCGGTGGTTCATGCGCCAGAAAAGCGGCGGCTCGTCGATCACGTGGGCATCGCGCAGCAATGGCATCAGCGAGCGGCCGTCCAGCGGGTAGTCCGCATGCGCAGCGGCGCCTGCGGCGTCGAGCATGGTGGCGGACCAGTCCATGGTCATGCAGGTCTGCGCGCTCACGCCGCCGGGGGCGATCACGGCAGGCCAGTGCGCGATCCAGGGCACGCGGATGCCGCCTTCGGTCAGGTCCATCTTGCCGCCCACCAGGGGCCAGTTGTCCGAAAAGCGCTCGCCGCCGTTGTCGCTGGTGAACACCACCAGCGTGTCGCGCGCCAGGCCCAAAGACTGCAGCAGCGCCATGATGCGGCCGATGCCCTCGTCCATGTGGTGGATCATGCGGCGGTAGGTCTCGATGTTGCCGCCATGCAGGTGAAACAGGTTCGTCTTCACCTCCTGCGCCAGCGCCTCGTCATCGCGCGTCTCCCACGGCCAGTGGGGCGCGGTGTAGTGCAGGCTCAAGAAGAACGGCGTGCCCGCCTGCGCGCCCGGCGCCATGCGTGCTACGTAGTCGAGCGCGTGGTCGGTGATGAGGTCGGTGAGGTAGCCGTCCTGCTGCTTTTCTTCTTCGCCCAGGTACAGGTCGTGCGTGCCGTTGGAGCTGCAGTGCGTGAAGTAGTCCACCCCGCCCGACATGGGCCCGAAGAACTCTTCGTAGCCCGAGCGCAGCGGCCCGAACGCGGGCGGGTAGCCGAGGTGCCACTTGCCCATCAGCGCCGTGCGGTAGCCTGCTGCGCGCAGCAGCGAGGGCAGTGTGGGGTGCTCGGACGGCAGGCCCAGCGTGGTGCTGCCCCGGCTCTTGCTGTTGATGGGCTCCTCGGCCGCGCCGCGCAGGCGGTACTGGTAGCGCGCGGTCATCAGCGCAAAACGCGTGGGCGAGCAGACGGGGGAATTGGAGTAGCCCTGCGTGAGCTTGAGACCGTTGGCGGCCAGCTGATCGAGCACCGGCGACACGGGGCCAAACGCCGCGTCGCGCCCGCCGTAGCAGCCCAGGTCGGCATAGCCGAGGTCGTCGGCGACGATGAAGATGATGTTCGGGCGGGTGGTCATGGTTTGAAGCCCGAGCGCTGCACGACCGGCGCCCATTGCGCGCGGTAGGCCTTGAGCATGGCTTCGGTCTGCGCCATGGTCGCCACCACGGGCTCCATCTTGGCCGCCTCAAACTTGCGCTGGGTGTCGGGGTCCTTCATCACCTCGTGGATCAGCGCGGCCAGGCGTTCGGCTTGCACTTTGGGCATGCCCATGGGCGCAAAGAAGGTGTTCCATCCGGTCGCAGCCAGGTCCAAACCGCTTTCCTTGAAGGTGGGGATCCTTCCATCCAGCGCACTGCGCTTGGCACCCGACACCGCGAGGATGCGGATCTTGCCCGCTTCGTGCTGGGGCAGCAGGGTGTCAAACGTGTCGAACGCCACAGGCACCTGGCCACCCAGCAGGTCGTTGAGCAGCGGCGCCGAGCCCCGGTAGCCCACCACCTCGGCGCGCACCTTGGCGGCGTCGCCCACCATCAGGCCAAAGAAGTGCGGCAGGCTGCCTGTGGCGGGCACGCCAAAGTTGGCCTTGTCGGGGTTGGCGCGCAGCCAAGCCATGAGGTGCGGCAGTTCTTTGACGGGCACAGCGCTGGCCACGGCCACGCCAAATTCATAGCTGTTGACGTGGCTCACGGGGCGGAAATCGCGCTCGGGGTCGTAGCCCGCGTCGGGGAACACCAGAGGCGCCACCAGCATGACGGCCGGGTTGGCCAGCAACAGCGTGGGCTGGTTGGCGGGCGCGGCCTTCACAGCCTGTGCCGAGAGGCGGCCACCCGCCCCCGTCTTGTTCTCCACAATCACCGGCGAGCCGAGCTTGCTGCCCAGCTTGTCGGCCACGATGCGGGCCACACGGTCGGTGGAGCCACCGGGGGCGTAGCCCACCACGATGCGCAAGGGCACGTCCTGCGTCTGCGGCTGCGCCTGGGCCAGAGTAGCGCACAAGGCAAGCGTGGCGGTCAGCACAAAGGCAAGGGGTTTGCGCATGGTCAAAATCTCCAGGGGCAATGGCAGGGCCCGCGCTGGCGCGCAGGGGGATGGATGACCGGACTGTATTGGGCACACAATCAATTGATCTAATCAATCAATGCCCGGAAATACCCTGATGCCCGCGCCTGCCCCGGCCCCCTCACCACCCGCCCCGCCCGGCCACCGGCTGGCCCACCCGCAGGCCGCCAACGACCTGCTCATGTACCGCCTCAACCGCCTGCTGGCGGTGGCGGGCAGCCTGGTGGTGCGGCTGTGCGAGGGCGGCTACGGAATCACCCGGCGCGAGTGGGGGTTGCTCATGGTGCTGGCGCAACACCCCGGCATGCCCCCGGCCGAACTGGCCCAGCGCCTGGGCCTGGACCGCGCCCGCACCTCGCGTGCCATCACCTCGCTGCTGGCCAAGAAACTCATCACCCGCGACGCCATGCCCGGCGACCGCCGCCAGGCTGTGCTGACCCTCACATCTGCGGGCCAGGCGGTGCACGACGGACTGTTTCCGCAGGTCAAAGCGCTCAACCAGGATCTGCTGGCCGGGCTCAGCGCCGAGGCGGTGGCGGGCCTGGACCAGGCCCTGGCCGACATGCAGCAGCGCGCCGAGGCGCTGGTCGCCACCCGCACCGATGTGCCGCGCACCTACCGGCTGCGGGGCGGACGGCATGTGGATTGAGGGACATCCCCAGCCGTGCGCCCCAAAACAGGGAACCGGCGATATCCTCGAACACGCTCTGTAACACCCATACAGGGCCACCCCGCGCTTCCCGTCCGACCACGACCCACGCCCTACCGCCCGCCCTCATGTCCCAGCACTCGACCTCTTTGTGGAGCCCCTTGCGCCAACCCGCGTTCCGGGGCCTGTGGATTTGTGGCGGCATTTTTTTTGTGGGCAGCGGCATGCAGACCATGGCGGCCGCCTGGCTCATGGTGGAACTCACGGGCTCTTCCTTCCTGGCCGCGCTGGTGCAGACGGCCGTGTTCATGCCCATGTTTTTGCTGGCGTTGCCCGCCGGGGTGCTGGCCGACACCACCGACCGGCGGCGCCTGATCTCGGGCGCGCTGCTGGCGCAGGTGGGGGCGTGCGCCCTGCTCACGCTGCTGGTGCTGGGTGGCTGGGGTGGCCCGGCATCGGTGCTGTTTCTGGTGTTCATCTGCGGCTGCTGCACGGCGGTGCTCACGCCCGCGTGGAACTCCTCGGTCATCGACCCAGTGCCGCGCGACGAATGGCCCCAGGCCATCACCGCCGTGAGCATTGCCTACAACGCCGCGCGCGCCGTGGGCCCCACGCTGGCGGGGCTGGTGTTTGCGCAACTGGGTGCGGGCTGGGTGTTTGCCATCACCGTGACCACCACGCTGGTGATGTGGGAGTCCATCCGCCGCTGGCCGCCCAAGGCGCACCCGCCCTCCAAGCTGCCCGCCGAGCGCCTGTGGGGCGGCACCCTGAGCGGCCTGCGCTTTGCCTGGCACTCGCGCATGATCCTCGCGCAGCTGGTGCGCGTGATGGCGTTCAGTGCTGCAGGCTCGGCACTGTGGGCGTTGTTGCCGGTGATTGCCCAGCGCCTGGGCACAGGCGCGCCGGGCTTTGGGCTGCTGATGGGTTGCCTGGGCACGGGCGCCGTGGCCGTGGGCCTGGTGCTGGGACGGCTGCGCGCACGCTTTGGCATGGAGGCCATCGTGGGCGTGGGCGGCGTCGTGTTCGGCGCGGCCATGCTGGTGGCGGCCCTCACCAAGATCACGGCGGTGGTCTACATCGCCATGCTGTTTGCGGGCGCGGCCTGGATGTCGGCCATGTCCACCTTCAACACCGCCACCCAGGCCAGCGCGCCGCAGTGGGTGCGCTCGCGTGCCGTGGCCATGCACATGGTGGCGGCGCTGGGCGCATTTGCGATCGGCTCTGCCTTCTGGGGTGCAGCCTCGGACATCCTGGGCCTCACGCCCACGCTGTGTGTGGCCGCCGCGCTCATGGGCGTGGGCCTGCTGCTGGCACGCCCCATGCCGCTGCGCATGGGCGCGCTGCACGAAGTGACACAGGCCACGCCCTGGGACGAACTCTTCATCGAGGCCGAACCCCTGCCCGAGGCGGGGCCCGTGGCGGTGGAGGTGGGCTACCGCATAGCGCCGGGCACCGACGCCGCGTTCCTCGACACCATCAGCCGCATGAAGGCCCCGCGCCGCCGCGACGGCGCGACCTTCTGGCGCATCTACAAAGACCTGGGTGAGCCCTCGCGCTATGTGGAACGTTTCATCGTCGAGTCCTGGGCCGACTACCTGCACCAGCGCGCCCGCGCCACGATGGCCGACCAGGCGCTGGAGACCGAAGTGCGGGCGTTCTTAGCGCCCGGCGAAGTCGTGCGGATGTCGCACTACATCGCGGAAAGGTGAAGCCCCCCTGAGCGGCTCCGCCGCTTCCCCCGAAGGGAGACGCCCCCGGCGGCCCAGCAACGCCGGTTCCGCAGGTGCATTGGCTTGATACGCGTCAATTTCCACCGCCGGGTCGGGTGTCGAGGCTGGCGGTCGGCCTGCGACAATCGCAGGATGACCTTCGCTCCCCTCGCCAACGACACCTTCCTGCGTGCCTGCCGCCGCCAGGCCACCGACTACACGCCCCTGTGGCTCATGCGCCAGGCGGGCCGCTATCTGCCTGAATACAAGGCCACGCGTGCCCAGGCGGGCAGCTTCATGGGGCTGGCCACCAATGTGGACTACGCCACCGAGGTCACGCTGCAGCCGCTGGAGCGTTTTCCGCTCGACGCGGCCATTCTGTTCAGCGACATCCTCACCGTGCCCGATGCGATGGGCCTGGGCCTGTCGTTTGCCGAGGGAGAGGGCCCGCGTTTTGCAAAACAAGTGCGTGACGAAGCGGCCGTGGCCGAACTCGCCGTGCCCGACATGGACAAGCTGCGCTATGTGTTCAACGCCGTCACCAGCATCCGCAAGGCCCTGAACGGCCGCGTGCCACTCATCGGCTTTTCGGGAAGCCCCTGGACGCTGGCCTGCTACATGGTCGAAGGCAAGGGCAGCGACGACTACCGCCTGGTCAAGAGCCTGATGTATGCGCGGCCCGACCTGATGCACCGCATCCTGGCCATCAACGCCGACAGCGTGGCCGCCTACCTGAACGCCCAGATTGACGCAGGCGCCCAGGCCGTGATGATTTTCGACAGCTGGGGCGGCGTGCTGGCCGATGGCGCGTTCCAGGAATTCAGCCTGGCCTATACCAAGCGGGTGCTGGCGCAATTGAAACGCACCGGTGTGGATGGCACGGACGTTCCGCGCATCGTGTTCACCAAGGGCGGCGGCATCTGGCTCCCGGACATGAAGGACATCGACTGCGAGGTGCTGGGCCTGGACTGGACGGCCAACCTGGGCCATGCCCGCGCCATCGTCGGCGGCCAGGTGGGCGGCCCCGGCAAGGCGCTGCAGGGCAACATCGACCCCAACGTGCTGTTTGCGCCGCCCGCGCAGATCGAACAACAGGTGCGCCATGTGCTCGACAGCTTTGGCACACCCCACACCGACCGCAGCACCACCGGCCCCACCCACATCTTCAACCTGGGCCATGGCATCAGCCAGTTCACGCCGCCCGAGCATGTGGCGGCGCTGGTGGAGGCGGTGCACAGCCACTCGCGGGCGCAGCGCCAGCAGCGCTGAAGGCGGCCGGGGCCTGCGCAGCCGCACCAGTGCGGCATTCTCTGCACGCAATAAGCGAGCAGGCCCCCACGCACCAAAACCCCACAGTCCCGCACCCGAAGGGCTGACTTATGCACAAAACTGGAGCAGCACCGCCACCCGATGGCGCACCATGCATGGCACCATGGCGGCACCGGAAAGATTCGCAACAAACGCGTAAGTGATTGATTTAAAAGGATCTGCATCCCCTGCTTTTTTGATGGGCATTCCAGCCAAACCTCCGTCTTTCAAGGACTTGCGTGACAAACGCAGGGGATATCAACAAAGTTATCCACAGAAATTCTGGATTTCTTGCAAATCCCCTGTCAAATCAAGCACTTGCAGGCCAAACCGCAAAAAACCCTGAACAAGCAGTGCAGCGGCTAGCACAAATTTGGGGCTGACCCGGGCCTTGACGCCCAAGCGATGTTCGACTTATGCACACAAATCTTGATGCGGCGCAACATTTTCCTGCCGCACAGCCTTAGCACAGAAAATGCACCAGAATTTCTTCAGATGATTGATTCATAAGGATTTTTTCGTGCTGCCAGTTTAGTGGGCATTCTGTTCAGCGCCAGTGTTCATGCGGGTTGGCGGGGTGTGCAGGCAGGATGTCAACAAAGTTATCCACAGAAAGACGGGATTACTCACACTGCACGCCAAATCAAGCACTTAGCCGCCAAACTTCTACAGCATCTCCACAAGCCCCCGTAACTGCCATAGCCTGTGCCTATCCACACCGCCATCGTCCACGTTGCATTGCATACCCCGTCGCACAGCGGCGTGGGGGATTTGCTCAGCTATGCCAGCGCACAGCCCCTGCCCCCGGGCACGCTGGTGCGGGTGCCGCTGGGCAAGCGCGAGGTGCTGGGCGTGGTGTGGGACGCCGCCGAGGCCACGGGCGAGCTGCCTGAAGGGGCTGCCATGCGGCCGGTGGCGGGCGTGCTGGAAGGGGTGGCGCCGCTCGCGCTGCCCTGGCGCCGCTTGGTGGCCTTTGCCGCACGCTACTACCAGCGCGCCCTGGGCGAGGTGGCGCTGGCCGCCCTGCCCCCCCAGCTGCGCGACCTGCAGCCCGACCAGCTGGCACGCCGGCTCAAGCGCCCCGCCAAGGCAATGGACCAGGACGGCAGCGAAAACGCTATTCAAACAATAGCACTCACCGCAGAACAGGAGCGCGCAAGGGCTCAAATTTCCTCTGAATCCGGCCCCTTCCTGCTGTTTGGCAGCACCGGCAGCGGCAAAACCGAGGTCTACCTGCGCTGCGTGCAGGAGGCGCTGGAGGCCGACCCCACCGCGCAGGCGCTGGTGATGGTGCCCGAGATCAACCTCACCCCCCAGCTCGAAGAACGCTTCACCACCCGCTTCGCCCCCCGCTTTGGCAGCCAGGCCGTGGTCTCGCTGCACAGCGGCATGACCAACCCGCAGCGCCTCAAGAGCTGGCTGGCCGCGCACAGCGGTGTTGCCCGCATCGTGCTGGGCACGCGCATGGCGGTGTTCGCCAGCCTGCCGGGCCTGAAGATCATCGTCGTGGACGAGGAACACGACCCCAGCTACAAGCAGCAGGAAGGCGCCCGCTACTCGGCGCGCGACCTGGCCATCTGGCGCGGGCGCGAGCAGGGCGCCAAGGTGCTGTTGGGTTCGGCCACGCCCTCGCTGGAGACCTGGCACGCCAGCCGCCCGCCCACGCCCGAAGACCCCGAAGGCGGACGCTACGTGCGGCTGGCCATGCCAAGTCGCATAGGTTCGGGCATCGGCGTCGGCGCCCCGGCCCGGGTGCGCCGTGTGGACATGAACCAGCAGCCGCGCCGCGCCATCTTCAGCGCGCCGCTGCTGGCCGCCATCACCGAGCGCGTGGCGCGCGGCGAGCAGAGCATGGTGCTGCTCAACCGCCGGGGCTATGCCCCCGTGCTGCACTGCGCCGACTGCGGCTGGAAAAGCGACTGCCCACACTGCAGCGCTCACCAGGTGTTCCACAAGAGCGACCGCACCCTGCGCTGCCACCACTGCGGCTACACCGTGCGCGTGCCCCGCGCCTGCCCCACCTGCGGCAGCCCGGACATCCACTCCATGGGCCGGGGCACCGAGCAGCTTGAAGAACAGCTCTCCGCGCTGCTCTCCGAAGTGCTGCGGCCCGACCGCACGCCCGCGCGCATCGCCCGCATCGACGCCGACACCACCAAGGCAAAAGGCTCGCTCGAAGCGCAGCTGGCCCAGGTGCATGCGGGCGAGGTGGATGTGCTGGTGGGCACGCAGATGATTGCCAAGGGCCACGACTTCCGGCGCATCACCCTGGTGGCCGCCGTGCAGCCCGATGGGGCGCTGTTCAGCAGCGACTTCCGCGCGCCCGAGCGGCTGTTTGCGCTGCTCATGCAGGCGGCAGGCCGCGCCGGGCGCGACGCCGCGTACATGGCCGCCCAGGGTACGCAGTGCGAGATGTGGGTGCAGACCTTCCACCCCCAGCACACCGTGTATGAGGCGCTGCGCAAACACGACTACGAGGCTTTCGCCGCCCAGCAGCTCAAGGAGCGCGAAGAGGCCGCCATGCCCCCGTTTGCCTACCAGGCCCTGGTGCGCGCCGACGCGCGCACGCAGGAGGTGGCCCAGGGCTTCCTCACCGCCGCCACGGCCGCCGCGCACGCGGCGGGCCTGCCGGGGCTGGACGCGGTGACGCTGTTCCCCCCGGTGCCCTTGACCATCCAGCGCGTGGCCAATGTGGAGCGCGCCCAGATGCTGATGGAGAGCCCCAGCCGCACCGCCCTGCAGCGTTTTCTGGCCGCCTGGCAGCCCGTGCTGCAGGCCACACGCAGTGCGCCCGAGCACAAGGGGCTGGTGCGCTGGCTGGTGGATGTGGACCCGCTGGTGATTTGAGGCAAGTTTTGGCCTCAGCACCCGGCCGAAGGGCCCGCAAAGCCCCCGAAAACGCCATTTTTAAAACTCAAAAGAATAATAATTTTAGTTTAAATGCAGAAACAAATATAATTCGGGCTGTTGCAGTCACGGCGCCTCGTTCGGGCAGTCACCGCAACGTCTGCCCCCGGGATGCATTCCGCCCCTTGCAGACGCTCCCCTTGCGACCTTTGTCGCCCAGTGGCCTGCAGAGCTGCAGCCCACCGCGTCCCTTGATGCTCACGCAGGCCACCTTGACGGCCTGCGGTCCTGATTGATCCAGATTTCACAGACTGCCATTTCCATGGGCCCCTACGTCGTTTCGCCCACGACACACCCGACCGACTGCGGCCGCTTCCGCGCCTCCTTCTCGGTCCACCGCTCCCAGGGCAACGGCAGCTACTGCCGCGTGTTCCGTTTTGACAAAGCCTTCGCCTCGCGCGAAGCCGCACGGCTTTTTGCCGTCACGCAGGGCTGGCTGCAAACCAGCATGCAGCACCCGCCCCAATGTTGATGGCCTGCTGCGGCCCCACGCACCTGCTATCCACCTTGCCCCCGCTGCGGATTTCCCATCCGCAGCGCAGAACCCCAACAGTGCGCGAATCGTTGCGCGCCATTTTTAGAAAGGCTCTTCCATGAGCAGCAAAATCTATGTGGGCAACCTGCCCTATTCCGTGACCGATGCCAGCCTGCACAGCAACTTTGCCGAGTTCGGCGGCGTGTCGTCTGCCAAGGTCATGATGGACCGTGACACGGGTCGCTCCAAAGGCTTCGGCTTTGTGGAGATGGCCAACGCCGACGTGGCCCAGGCCGCCATCAAGGCGCTGCACGGCATGTCCGTGGACGGCCGCTCGATCGTGGTGAACCTGGCCCGCCCGCGCGAAGAGCGCAGTGACGCGGGTGGCTACACCGCCAGCAAGCGCGCAGATGTGGGCTACGGCACGGGTGGCCACGGTGGCGGCCGCTACTGAACCCGGTAGCCTCCACAAAAAAACCGGCTCGGATGAGCCGGTTTTTTTTCGCCTCGCCGCAAGATTTCAGGCTTTTTTAGGCCTCTGCGCGCATGGGGTGGGCGCCAATAGCTACAAAATCAATAGCAATCAGGTCAGCAGCGCCACCGCTGCCGAAAAGCTCAAGAACGCCAGCGCCGTGCTCACCAGGATGATGCGCGCCACGCGCCCGTTGTTGGCGCCGAACTTCTCGGCCAGCAGCGAGACGTTGCTGGCGCTGGGCAGCGCTGCCAGCAGCACCAGCACCGTGAGCGCAAACGGCGTGAGCGGCACACCCATCGCCATGGCCGCCGTGCCCACGCCCCACACCAGCAGCGGGTGCACCAGGAGCTTGGCCAGCGCCACAGGTACGTAGTCCCGCGCGGGCACCTGCTCGTGCTGGTTCATCTGCGAGCGGGCCAGCACCGCGCCAATGGTGAACAGCGCCACGGGCGATGCAGCGTCGGCCAGCATGGCGATGGTCTTGTCCACCGGGCCAGGCAGCTGGAACTGCAGGGCCGAAGCCAACGCCCCCAGCGCAATCGACCAGGGCATGGGATTGGTCGCCATGCCCTTGAAGGCATTCTTCAGCGCCACCCCCACGCCGTGGGTGCCCGCGCCATCGAGGCGCGACAGCGCAATGCACAGCGAGCTGGTGATGACCATGTCCACCACGATGGTCACGATGGCCGGGCCCGCGCTCTGAGCGCCCAGGAGCGCCACCAGCAGCGGCACGCCCATGAAGCCGGTGTTGGGGAAGGCGGCCACCAGCGCGCCAAAGGCCGCGTCGTTCCAGCCGATGTGGGCCTTGCGCGTGAGCGCCACCGTGGCCCCCACCATCACCAGCGCACACAGCACATACACGCCCGCCACAGCCGGGTCGAGCAGCTGGGCGATGGGCGTGCTTGCGCCAAAGCGGTACAGCATGCAGGGCAGCGCAAAGTACAGCACAAAGGCGTTGAGCCCCGGGATGGCCGGTTGCGGCAGCACGCCGCGCCGTGCGGCGAGATAGCCGCAGAGCACGAGCGCGAAGAAGGGGAAGGTGATGAGGAGGACGGAGAGCACGGCTCGATTGTCCTGGCTGCGGCTGCAGCCGGGGCCAGCGGCGCCCAGCGTGGTCAGCGCAAAGTCAGGTGGGTGGGCTCGCGGGTGGCGAGCGCAGGCACCCGTTTTTTTGCTACTGCTTGCGCTGGATGATCAGGTTGCGCTTGGCATCTTCGGGGTAGGCAAAGGTGATGGCGCCGTTCTTGACCATGCCCATGACCAGCATGTTGCGCGTGATCGCGTCCTTGTCCTGCGCGCTGAAGGGCTTGTCGTAGGTGGTGACCACGCCGTAGTAGGTCTTCATCTTGCCCTCCAGCGACTCCTTGATGGCCTTGCCGTTCAGGTTGCCGTCGCGGATGCCGAGGAAGGAGTACATCAGCAGGTAGGTGGCGTCGTAGGCATTGGCCGCCGCCATGGGCACGGCCACCTTGCCCTGGAACTTGCGGGTGTAGCCCGACAGGAAGGACGCACGGCGCTCGTTGCTGGGCTCGGCGATGAAAGTCTGCACCATGAGCGCGCCCTCGGCCGCGTCCTTGGCGCCTTCGAGGAAGAACGGGAAGGACAGTGGCCACGGCCCCACCTGTGGCACCTTCCAGCCCAGGGCCTTCTTGCCGTTGGCGATGGTGGCGTTTTCCGGCCCCACGGTGTAGCTGTAGACCACGTTGGCGCCCGCGTTGCGCGCGGCCGTGAGCTCGGCCGTGAGGTCCTTCACCCCCAGGTCAAAACGCGCCACGTGCACGGGCTTGAGGTTCTTGGCCGCCAGCGCGGCCACCACGTCGTTGTAGCCGCCTTCGCCGTAGCCGGTCTTGTCGGCAAAGATGGCGACCTTGTCCCAGCCGCGTTTGACGATGTCGTCCACCAGGAAGGGCGCCTGGATCGCGTCGCGCGCCTGCACACGGAAGATGTAGCTGTCGGGCGCGGGGTACTTGGCCGTCACGGCCGTGCCCGTGGAGCAAGGCACGATGAGCGGGCTTTTGGCGTCCTGGAACAGGTCGATGGCCTTGAGCGCCACGCCGGTGTTGCAAAAGCCGATGGTGGCGACGACCTTCTCGGCCAGCAGCTCCTGCGAGACCTTGCGGCCCTGGTCGGGGTTGGCGGTGTCGTCCTTGACGACCAGCTCCAGCGGGCGGCCCAGGTAGCCGCCCACGGCGTTGATCTCGTCCACCGCCAGCTTGATGCCGTTGAGCATGGGCACGCCAAAGTCGGCCGAGGGCCCGGTGAACGGCCCCACCACGCCGATGCGCACGGGCGTGGTGCTGCCGATCTGGGCCTGCGCCGGGGCCAGGGCCCCACCGGCCAGCAGGGCGGTGGCCACCACCGCCACGACCGCCACCGACCGCCAGTTGCGGGCAGGAGGCCGGGGACGGCCGGGGCCCGATGGCACAGACGGAATGGCAGCGGAAAAAGCGAAGGAGATCATGGGCGTGCGACCGGGGGCATGGAGTGGGGGAAGCACCGCCCGGGAGTGGGCGGGGGCCGCAGCCAGTATCAAATTGCAAAAACAAAGCCCCTAGCGGGGTTTCCCGGAGCGGCTGGCCCATGCGCCCTGTGGCGCCCCTCGCCCGTCAGCGCCTTGTCAGCCCGGCGCAGTGCCCCCGGGCGGGCTGCTGGCAAGAGCACGGGACAGGCACGGGCACAGGCGCGCCGGTATCATTGCGCGCTTCGCAGCGGGGCCCGCCCCTGTTGCCGCCGCCCCGGCCCGCCCTCCGACTCCCCTCTCCCTTTTCTGCGTCCAGCGCCCCCCAAGCTCCCATGTCTGCCGGTCTCAATCTCGCCCAGCTCCAGGCTGTCCATTACACCGACGGGGCCTGCCTGGTGCTGGCGGGCGCGGGCTCGGGCAAGACGCGGGTGATCACCATGAAGATCGCCCACATGATCGAAAAAGGCATGGACCCCAAGCGCATTGCGGCCATCACCTTCACGAACAAGGCGGCGTCGGAAATGCGAGAGCGCGCCGGGCACCTGATCGGCAAGCGCGCCAAGGACGTGCTCATCTGCACCTTCCACGCCCTGGGCGTGCGCATGGTGCGCGAAGACGGCAGCGTGCTGGGCCTGAAGCCGCAGTTCAGCATCCTGGATGCCGACGACGTGACGGGCATCCTGAAGGAAGCCTCGGGCGGCACCACCGACATGGCCACCGCGCGCCAGTGGCAGTGGGTGATCAGCAAGTGGAAGAACATGGGCCTGACCTCGGCCGAGGCGCTGGCCCAGGCAGCCGACGACAACGAACGCATCATCGCCACGCTGATGGCGCGCTATGAGGAGCGCCTGGCGGCGTACCAGAGCGTGGACTTCGACGACCTCATCGGCATGCCGCTGCGCCTGCTGCGCGACTTCCCCGAAGTGCGCGCCAAATGGCAGGCAGCGCTCTCGCATGTGCTGGTGGACGAATACCAGGACACCAATGCCACGCAGTACGAGCTGCTCAAGCTGCTGGTGGGCGAAAAGGGGCACTTCACAGCCGTGGGCGACGATGACCAGAGCATCTATGGCTGGCGCGGCGCGACGCTGGACAACCTCAAGAAGCTGCCCATCGACTACCCGCACCTCAAGGTCATCAAGCTGGAGCAGAACTACCGCTCCACCAGCGCCATCCTGCGCGCGGCCAACAACGTGATCGGGCCCAACCCCAAGCTCTTCCCCAAGACGCTGTTCAGCGAGCTGGGCGAGGGCGAGCCGGTGCGCGTGATCGACGCCGACAACGAAGAGCACGAGGCCGAGCGCGCCGTGGCCCGCATCCAGAGCCTGCGCGCGGCCAGCAACCCGCCGCCGGACTGGAAGAACTTCGCCATCCTCTACCGCGCCAACCACCAGGCCAAGCCGTTTGAAAAAGCGCTGCGCAAGGCCAACATCCCCTACAAGGTGTCGGGCGGCACCAGCTTTTTCGACCGCGCCGAAATCAAGGACCTGTGCGCCTGGTTCCGGCTGTGGATCAACAACGACGACGACCCGGCATTTCTGCGCGCCATCACCACCCCAAAGCGCGGCATTGGCCACACCACACTCGCGGCCCTGGGCGCGTTTGCCACGCAGCACAAGCAAAGCATGTTCGGCGCACTGTTCAACGGCATGCTGCCCGCCGCCGTGCCCAAGCGCGCCATGGACGGTCTGCACGAGTTCGGCCGCTACATCAACTACCTGGAATACAGCGCGCGCCGCGTGCATGGCGCCGAGGAGTCGCGCACCTTTTTGAACGACTGGCTCAAGGAGATCGGCTACGAACAGCACCTCTATGACAACGAGGACAGCGAGAAGGTGGCCGCCGCGCGCTGGAGCAATGTGATGGAGTTCTGCGACTGGATGGCCCAGCGCGCGGGCGGGCAGATTGATGACACCGCAGGCGCCGTGGTGGCCAAGGAGACCAAGAGCCTGCTGGAGGTGTCGCAGACCATTGCGCTGCTCTCCACCATCAGCGAGCGCGAGAAGGAGCAGGACATGGTCGTGCTCTCCACCCTGCACGCGAGCAAGGGGCTGGAGTGGCCCCATGTGGTGCTGGTGGGCGTGACCGAGGGCATGCTGCCCTTCAAGCTCGACGACGACGAAGGCCGCCAGCAGAAGGTGAGCGACGACACGCTGCAGCGCCTGCAGGAAGAGCGCCGCCTGATGTACGTGGGCATCACCCGCGCCCAGCGCACCCTGGGCGTGAGCTGGACCAAAAAACGCAAGAAGGGCCGCGAGATGGTGGCGGCCCAGCCCAGCCGCTTCATCGCCGAAATGGGCCTGGACAAGACCACCGCCCGCGAAGACCCGCGCGAAAAGCTCAAGGCCCTGCGCGCCGAGTTTGCCGCCAAGAAGGCGCTGGCCGCTGGCGCGCCCCCTGCCGCCTGAATGCACTGACCTGAACGCCAGCATGCCCCGCACACGCCCCTCCCTCCTGCCGCAGCTTGCCCTGTCAATGGCTATTATTTTGATAGCAATCAGCGCTTATCCAGCGCGCGCAGACGGCCAAAAAAACTCGAAAGCCAGCACCGCCTGCCCGGCCGCCGCCGACATGGACCACCAGCACCTGCAAGGCCGCTGGCTGGCCGAGCTGCGGGCCCCGGCCGCAGAGGGCGCCACCCCGCCACCGCCCACCACCGCCGTGCTGCAGCTGGGCCCCCACCCCGAGCTGGCACAGAGTGTGCGGGGCACCACGCAGCGCGGCAGCACCACGGCCCAGGTCAGCGGCGACGTGGACGATGGCGACCTGACTCTGGAAGAATCGATCAACGGCACGAACATCAGCGCCACCTGGACAGGCCGGGTGGTGGATGGAAGTTGCGGCAAGGAAATACGCGGAACATGGCACAACGCCCACCCCACGCCCCCGGCTCCCGCAGCCATTCCGTTTGTGATGCGCCGGCAGGCGGGGTGGCAGTGATGTCCATCCAAACGCCTACCCGGGCGGCCACCGCCTTGGGCCCCCTGCACCACACGGCAGCCCTGGTGCTTTCAGCCTTGGCCACCCTGGCCCCCGCAGGCGCCACATGGGCGCAGTCGGCGCCCCCAGCCACCGGCGCTGCGGGTGCCGACAGCGCCTGGCGCCGCTGCACCGCGCTGCCGGGCGACAACCAGGCGCGCCTGGCCTGTTTTGACCAGTGGGCGGCCGAGCAGACCTGGAAGGCCCCCGGCGCCTCGGCAGCCGACGCCGCCGTCACCACAACCGCCGTCACCACAACCGCCGTGCCCACCCCCGTGGACACCACGCTGCCCGCCACCCGCATCATCGAAGTGGCGCGCACCGAAGGCTGCCGCGACCCGCAGTACAGCGACCTCTCGCGCTTCTGGGAGCTGGAGTCGGGCAGCGACTGCGGCACCTTCAGCTTCCGGGGCTACCGGCCGATCACGGTGTCGGTGGTGGCTGGCAGCAATGTGAACCGCCAGCCCACCTCGGACGCGCCCGACCATTCGGCCCTTACCTCCACGCCCTACCGCCGCACCGAAAACCGCATCCAGCTGTCGGTGCGCACCAAGATTGCGCAGGGCCTGCTCACGCAGGGGCATCCCACGCTCAAGGATTCGGTGTGGTTTGGCTATTCGCAGCAGTCGTACTGGCAGCTGTTCACCCCCCAGATCTCGCGCCCCTTCCGCACCACCGACCACGAGCCCGAGGTGATGTATGTCTACCCCACCACGGCGCAGCTGCCGCTGGGCTGGAAGTGGCGCTACAGCGGCGTCGGTCTGGTGCACCAGTCCAACGGGCAGAGCAACCCGCTGTCGCGCAGCTGGAACCGCGTCTACCTGATGACCGGCATGGAGCTGGACAACCGCTGGAGCGTGAACGCCAAGGTCTGGAAGCGTTTGTCTGAAAGCGCCGACAGCGACGACAACCCCGGCATCAGCGACTACGTCGGCCGGGGCGAGCTGGCGGTGTTCTGGAACGCCAACAAGGACAACACCCTGGGCGCCACCGTGCGCCACACCCTGGCGCGCAGCGACCGGGGCTCGGTGCGGCTGGAATGGATGCAGACCCTGGGCAGTGGCCTGTGGGGCAGCAAGAGCAACCTGCGCCTGCACACCGCGCTGTTCAGCGGCTATGGCGACAGCATGATCGACTACAACCGCAAGCGCACGGTGTTCAGTGTGGGGTTGAGTCTGGTGGATTTTTAGCAGGTACATCCCCCTGAGGCGCTGCGCGCCTTCACCCCTTCTCTCGAATGGCTGTGCCATTCGGGAAGGGGGACGCAGCCCTCGCTGCGGGGCGGCCCTTGCTCGGCTGCCCTGGTATGGGCCGTGCCAGTTGCATACGCCCTGGAGAAACACCGACCAACAGCAAACCAAGGCCGGGCGAGGGGCGCTCACAACTCGTTACGACATCATCCTCAAGTTTCTCGGAATGGCGCCGACGCGCCGCCACAATAGCACGCGCAACGACACCGGCAGGGCGCAGCCGCCACACACCCGATAAGCGCGGCTTTTTGGCCGCAATACCGGCCATTGCCTTGTGCGTGCACCCTCGAAAATGCGCCCAGAGAGGAACACACCCATGGACATGCAATACCAGCTCAAGGCAGGCAGCTACTACCTGTATGACATGCGCGAGGCGCCCAGCGCCGTCACGGGTGAACGCCGCTTCAAGCTCAAGACCGACACGGTGGCCATTGCGTTCGATGTGCACACGGGCGAGGTGCACCAGCATGGCAGCCCCACGCGCATCCAGTCGTGGGCCAACAACACGCGCCGCCGCCTGCGCGCGGCCGGGGCGCAGGATGTGGCCAACGACATCGTGGTGGTGTCGGGCCCACTGCCCGTGGACGAACTCAACAAATGCCTGTGGGTGCGTGGCTACGTGCGCCGCATGTTCTCGCGCCTGGCCACCCTGCCCCATGGCAAGCTGCAGCGGCCGGCGGCCGAGCCGTTTCGCAAGGCGGCCTGAGCCCCGCTCCTTTTCATCCGTTCCCCCTCAGGGCCGCACACAGCGGCCCTGATCGTTTGGGGGGCCGAAACGCCTGAGGGCCTCAGGCCTCGGCGTCCTCGGCCACGTCGCTGTCCACGGCCTCCAGCACCTCGGCATGTTTGACGATGGTCACGGGCACCGGGCTGGCGTGGGCCACCTCCTGCGACACCGAGCCCAGCAGCGCGCTGGTGATGGCACCCTGCCCCTTGGCGCCGATGACGACCATGTCGCAGCCCGAGCGCTCGATCATGTCCACCAGCGTGTGCGCCACATCGCCCACCCCCACGTCGGTTTCATACGAAACACCGGCGGCATCCAGCAGCCCCCGCGCCGGGGCCATGAGGTGCTCGCCCGCCTCCAGGCTGGCGGCGGCAATCAGGTCGGGGTCGCGCGTGGTGACCAGTTCGTACAGCGTGGCGGGCTCCTGCACGTTGGCCAGCACCACGGTGGCCTGCAGGCCCTGGCGCACCAGGGTCAGCGCGTGGTGCACGCCGTCCAGGGAGAGTTCAGAGCCATCCACTGCGATGAGGATCTTGAGCATGGTGTGTTCTCCTTGAGTGAGTCAGTGCAGACCAGTGTAGCGACGGCCTGCGCAAACGCCAGTCCATACCCTTGAAGCAGATCAGGCAAGCCTGTCTGGGACAATGCGCCCCATCATGCTGCAGTTCGACCTCCTCAAAACCGACCCCTCCAGCCACGCACGCCGTGGCACGCTCACGCTCAACCACGGCGTGGTGCAGACCCCCATCTTCATGCCCGTGGGCACCTATGGCACTGTCAAGGGCGTGATGCCCCGCAGCCTGCACGACATGGGCGCGCAGATCATTTTGGGCAACACCTTCCACCTGTGGATGCGCCCGGGCCTGGACGTGATGCAGAGCTTTGGCGGCCTGCACGGCTTTGAAAAGTGGGACAAGCCCATCCTCACCGACTCGGGAGGTTTCCAGGTCTGGAGCCTGGGCGCCATGCGCAAGATCACCGAAGAAGGCGTGACCTTTGCCAGCCCCGTGAACGGCGACAAGCTCTTCATGTCGCCCGAGGTGAGCATGCAGATCCAGACCACGCTCAACAGCGACATCGTGATGCAGCTCGACGAGTGCACGCCTTACGAAACCAAGGGCCATAAGACCACCGAGGCCGAGGCGCGCAAGAGCATGGAAATGAGCCTGCGCTGGGCAAAACGAAGCCAGGACGAGTTCCACCGCCTGAACAACCCCAACGCGCTGTTTGGCATCGTGCAGGGCGGCATGTTCAAGCACCTGCGCCAGGAGTCGCTGGAGCGCCTGGTGGAGATGGACTTCCCCGGCTATGCCGTGGGCGGCGTGAGCGTGGGCGAGCCCAAGGACGAGATGCTGGACATCATGGCCCACACGCCCCACCGCCTGCCCGCACATAAGCCGCGCTACCTGATGGGCGTGGGCACGCCCGAAGACCTGGTGCAGGGCGTGGCCGACGGTGTGGACATGTTCGACTGCGTGATGCCCACCCGCAACGCACGCAACGGCACGATGTTCACGCGTTTTGGCGACCTGAAGATCCGCAACGCGCGCCACAAGGCCGACCACAAACCGATGGACACCAGCTGCACCTGCTACGCCTGTGCAGGCAGTTCGGGCGTGGCCTGGGACGACGGCGGGCGCGAAGGCTTCTCACGTGCCTACCTGCACCACCTGGACCGCTGCGGCGAAATGCTGGGCCCCATGCTCACCACCGTGCACAACCTGCACTACTACCTGAACCTCATGCGCGAGGTGCGCGAGTCGCTGGACGCGGGCACGTTCACCCAGTTCCGCGCGCAGTTCAAGGCCGACCGGGGGCGCGGCGTGTAAGAGCGCGGGCGGGGATGTAATTGCTATACATTTGATAGCTTAAAAGGCAATACCAACAGGCGCAGAAGGCCCAAATCATTCAAAAAATACTGCACTCCCTGCTGCGCTGGCCCGGTCGCGTGGCGGCGGGCCTGGCCAGCGGCGTGCTGGCGCTCTTCATCCTGTTCGAAGAATGGGGCTGGGTGCCGCTGCAGCAGCTGCTGGCGCGCATCGGTCGCTGGCCGGGTCTGCGCTGGATCGAGGGCCGCGTGCGCGTCCTGCCGCCCTGGGCGGCCGTGGCGCTGTTTGTGCTGCCCACGCTGCTGCTGTTGCCCGTCAAGCTGCTCGCGCTCTGGGCCATCGGACGCGGGCATGTGGTGCTGGGCATGCTGGTGATCGTGCTGGCCAAGGTGGTCGGCACGGCGGTGGTGGCGCGGCTGTTCACCCTCACCCAGCCCGCGCTGATGCAGCTGCGCTGGTTTGCCTGGGCCTATGCGCAGGGGATGCGCGCCAAGCACGCCGTGCTGGCCCGCGCCCGCGCCACCTGGGCCTGGCGCGTGGCGCGCGTGGTCCAGCGCCAATGGCGGCAGCGCTGGCGCCGACGCTGAGCGGACCAGCCCCGCCGCGACGGAGCGGCCTGTTACATATTTTGATAGCAACAAAACCAATACCACCGCGCGCAAGCTGCCAAAAAAGCGCCACAAATACGCAGTAAAACCACGGGCCAAGGCTCTCGGGCCGTTGGCAATTGTCAACAAATGTTTCAACATACCAAGCCATCCTGCAGCCCGCCCACCGGCTGCGGAGACAATCCACCACCGCTCAGCGCCCGCCCCTCCCCCTGCCACCATGCTCCGCACCCTTGCCCCCTCCCGGCCCATCGCGCCCGCGCTGGCTTGGCTGGCCCTGGGGATGCTGATTTTTGGCGCCTGCCTGGTGGGCATCTTTGCGCGGCCCATCGGGTTCCTGTCGGCGTTCTGGCCCGCCAATGCGCTGCTGCTGGGCCTGCTGGTGCGCTACCCCCACCTGGCCCGGCCACCGGCCTGGGCAGCGGCGGCAGTGGGCTACGTGGCGGCCGACCTGGTCACGGGCAGCGCCTGGGGCATGGCCCTGTGGCTCAATGCCGCCAACCTGCTGGGCGCCACGGCGGGCTGGCTGGTGCTGCGGGGGCTGGACGAACGCATCCGGCGCCTGCAGCGCACGGTGTCGGCGCTGTACCTGCTGCTGGCAGCGCTGGTGGCCAGCACCGTGGGGGCACTGGCGGGCTGCGGCGCCGCGCCGGTGTACTTCAACGCGCCCTGGACGGACCTGCTCTCACTGTGGTTCAGCACCGAGCTGATGAACTACATGCTCATCGTGCCCGTGGTGCTGGCCGCGCCGCGCGCCGACGACCCGCCCCAGGCCACGCAGGGTGGCCTGCAGGGCATGTCGCTGCTCTGGCGCGCGGCGCCCATCAGCTCGCTGCTGCTGGCCGAGGGCATCCGCACCGTGATCGGCGGGCCGGGCATGCTGGCCTTTGTGGTGCCGGGGTTGCTGTGGTGCGCGCTCAGCTACAGCGCCTTCACCGCCAGCCTGCTGTCGCTGGTGGTGTGCCTGTGGACCATGGCGGGCGTGGCCACGGGTGTGCTCAACTTCACCCCGGCCCATGCGGGCGATGTGTTCTCGCTGCGCGTGGGCGTCACGCTGCTGGCGCTGGGGCCGCTGGCCGTGGCCTGCGCCAGCGCCGCACGCGCCGAGGCCCTGCGCCGCCTGGACTACGCCGTGCGCCACGACGACCTGACCGGCGTGCTCGCGCGCCGTGCGCTGCTCAAGCAGGGCGCGCGCCTGGTGGCCAGCCACCAGCGCGGGTCCGCCGGGGTGGCAGTGCTGATGCTGGACGTGGACTTCTTCAAGCAGGTGAACGACCAGCACGGGCATGGCGCGGGCGACCAGTTGCTCATCGGCATTGCCCAGGCCATGGCGCGCACGCTGCGCCCGCAAGACCTGCTGGGCCGCCTGGGCGGCGAGGAGTTTGCGGCAGTGCTGCCCGAGGTGTCGCCCGCCGAAGCCCACGCCATGGCCGAGCGCCTGCGCAGCGCGGTGGAGCAGCAGCCTTTTGCCACCGCCCCCGGCGACCAGGGGCCCACCCAGCGCGCCACCGTGAGCATTGGCCTGGTGCACAGCGCCACCATGGGCGGCAACGCCGACATGGACATGCTGCTGCTGGCCGCCGACGCCGCGCTCTACCGCGCCAAGGCCGAGGGGCGCAACCGGGTGGCGCTGGCCTGAACCATCGCCCCAGGGATGTCCTGCATAACCCTCGCGGAGCGGTGGTAGTGCGGATCGGGATGGGGCGCAAGGCGTCTTTTTGCAGCCAATAGCCCAGCTATTGGCAAAAAAAGCAACGCAGCGAACCGCCCGAGGCCGCGCTATCACCGACCGCAGGGAGTTGTGCAGGACATCCCTAAAGATACTGCGCCCAGAGCATGTTGCGCATGCGCCCCTGTGGGTCCCACACCGCCTTGGTGGCGCGAAACCGGTCGGCCTGCGGGTAGGCCGCCGCAAACTGCGCCTGCGTGGCATGGCGCTGGTACGGCAGGTAGTAGGCGCCGCCGTGCTGCAGGGCCAGGTCGATCAGCGCACGCGTCCACAGGCCCACAGCCTCCTGCGCCTCCGTGCTGGTGCCCTGTTTGTAATACAGCACCCACGAAAACACCTCCTCGCGCGCCCAGGCCATCACGGCATCAGGGTCGGGTGGTGCGTGGCGCACCGAGATGTTGAGCACCTGCGCCCCATGCTGCTGCAGGATGCGGGCCAGCCCCCGCGTGAAGGCGGCGAAGCGGGCCACCGGCACAAAATATTCCTGCAGCACATAGGTGGACTGCGCGCGGCTGGCGGGCTCCAGCGAGGCGGCATCCAGGCTGGCCTCGTGGTTGCGCCACACCACCGGCTGGCCGCGCAGCAGCGCCGGTCGCACCACCTTGTGCTGCAGCTGGTGGCCGCCCGGCAGCTCGGTCAGGGCCCAGATCACGGTTTTGTCCAGGTCATAGCGCTGGCCGCGTGGCACCAGGCGTTCGGGCACTGTCACGGGCTTGTCGGTAGTCGCCCAGGTCACGGCGGTGGCGCGGTCAAAGTGCGGGGGCAGCAGGTCGGCGTTGTGCATCACGGCCCGGGTGTTGGCGCGCACCTTGGCAGCGAAGAAGCCGGGGTAGTCGTCCAGCGCCACCTGGGCCACGCTGCGCTCCATGGCGGTGTTGGGGTCGAGGTCCAGTT
Source organism: Acidovorax sp. Q11 (assembly GCF_054950075.1). Lineage (NCBI taxonomy): Bacteria > Pseudomonadati > Pseudomonadota > Betaproteobacteria > Burkholderiales > Comamonadaceae > Acidovorax > Acidovorax sp. Q11. Next base: position 57,710 of record NZ_JBUDZG010000007.1, read on the forward strand.
CCACCTCGGTGATCACACCCAGCCCGCCGTAGCCACCCAGGGCCGCGCAGAACAGGTCGGGGTGCTGCTGGCGGCTGGCTTCGCGCACCTCACCGCTGGCCAGCACGATCTGCAGCGCCCGCACCGATGCGCCGATGGGGCCGTGCCCCACATAGCGGCCATGCACGTTGACAGACACCGACCCGCCGACGGTGAAGTTCGAGTAACTCTGCATGGTCCGCACCGCGAGGTCGTGCGGGTCCAGGTGGTCCTGCAGATCGCGCCAGCGCATGCCGGCTTGCACGCGCACCGTGTGGGACTTGGCGTCCAGCCACACCAGGGCGTTCATGCGGCGCATGTCGATGTGCAGGCCACCCTCCACTCCAATCTGCCCGCCCATGCTGTAGCGCCCGCCCCCCACGGCCACGGCGCCGGGCCAGTGCTGCACGGCCTGCACCACCTCCTGCACGCGGGTGGGCACCACCACCCGCGACACCCGCACGGGGTACAGGCGGGTCACGTTCTCGATCAGCGCGCCGGGGGCGCTGTGGGCGGGCCAAGGCACGGCGCCCAGCAAGCCTGCGGCAGCCAGCGCGCCCAGCAGTTCACGGCGGCGCAGCCCCTGGGGCACGGTGCTTACACCCCCCATCAGTCTTCGCGCGCCAGCTTGACGCCGGCACCCGTGCCACAGGCGTGGCAAAACCGTGCGAAGGCGCTCTTGCGGGTGCTGCAATGGCCGCAGTGGTCAAACAGGCCGATACCACAGTGCGGGCAAAAGTCGATCTTCTCGTTCTTCAAATCCACGGGCCGCTCGCAGCCCGGGCACACGTTCTTCGCCAGGCGGGCCAGGGCCACGTCGTAGCTCAGTTCCTTGCGGCGCTCCTGGTCGGGCAGGGCCTCGGCCAGCTTCTGGCGCTCCAGGTAGCGGTTGAGCGCCTGGATGGCATAGCGCCCCACCACGGCCGTCACGGCAATGCCCACCACGTAGCGCACGTAGCCGCCATAGCTGGGCAGGTAGGGCACCAGTTCGACGAAGAAGGCAAACAGCGCGAAGAAGATAAAGCCCCACACAAACGGCCAGTAGGTGCTCTTGCGCTGCTTGGCGAACAGCCAGCCCGCAATGGCCAAGAGCGGCAGGGTGAGGGCCAGGCGGTAGAGGAACACGCGCAGCTCGACCTTGCGGCGCTCGGACGCAAGCTTCTCGTAGCCGTCGGACTCCATGCGGCGCAGCTGCTCCTGCCGGGCGGCTGCGGCCTGGCGCGCATCCAGCGCAGCCTGCTGCTGCGCCTCGACCGCCTGCTGGGTCTTGCGTTCGGCGAGCTTGAGCACGTCCAGCGCCTGGGTGCGCGCCAGCACCTCGGGGTCCTGGTCGGCGCGCTGCGTGGCGCTGCGGGTGGACAGCCAGTTGTTGAAGCTGTCCCTCTCGGCCTGCACCTCGCTGCGCACCTTGCTGCGCTGCAGCTGGGCCTGCTCCAGCGCGGTCTGCGCATCTTGCTCGGTCTGGCGCGCGGCCTTGACTTCGGCGCGCAGCTTGTCGGCAGCGGTTTTGTCGAGGAAGTCATCCACCCGCAGCGGGGTTTCGACCTTGGGCAGATCGCCCACGATGGTGCCGCCCAGGCCGATGAGGAAACTGGCAAACACCAGCGCCACCAGCCACAGGCCCCGGCGGAACCATTTTTCGGACAAACGCAGCGATTTGCTCATGGTGATCCCTCTCCTCAAACACTACTGATTTGATAGCTAAAACCACTTACCAGACAGGCGCAGAGGCCGGTTTTTATTCAGTTTTTCAGTACAAGCACCACCGAAGGCGTTGCCAGCTGGGTGCGCTGCAGCCAGGCCAGCACCGAGTCCACCGTGACAGTCTCGATGCGGTCCGAGAAGCGCTTTTCGCCCGGGTGGTCGTCAAACGCAATGTTGGCCGAGCCCACCCGCCCACCCATGCGCGTGAGCGGCCCGAGCTTGAGCGCAGTGGGCTCATAGCCCTTGAACTGCAGCCAGGCCTGCGCCTGGTCGCGTGTGCGCACGGTGCTGGGCTCCATGGCCATCGCCAGGGTCTCCAGCGCCCACTGGTTGGACTGCTGGTATTTGCGCCCCCACGCATAGCTGACCATGCTGTATGGCAGGTGCTGCAGCGCCTTGGTGCGGCCTTTGTCCTGCAGCACGGCCAGCAGGCGCTGCTGCACCTCGGGCGTGGGCACGGCATAGACGGCTTCGTAGCGCCACAGGTCGTCCAGGAAGAACTCCCCCAGGCCCTGGCGGTACAGGTGCCCCACGGCGGTGCCACATTCGTTGAGCTTGTGCGCCACGCGCCAGGGGCCTTCGGCCGTCTTGTAGGCCCAGCCCATGTGCGAATAGCGCAGACCGTATTTGGAGAGGTCCTGCCCCGCACGGGCCAGCGCCACCACCTGTGCGCCCGACCTGGCGTGCTCGGCATCCAGCGCGGCCGAGGTCTGCTCGGCCAGTTTCATGCCGCGCTCGATCACCTGCGGGGGCACGGGCTTGCGGGATTCGCAGGAGCGCCCAGCGTGGGCAGGAACGGTTGCCACGATCGCGACAACAGCAGTCAGTACCGCGAGCCCATGGCCCATGAAACTGGCGCGACCAAGGCGAGGGATGCCGAGCAAGGGCCGCCCCGCAGTGAGGGCATCGTCCCCCTTCCCGTAGCGCGCAGCGCGTAGAGAGAAGGGGGAAGCCGCGCAGCGGCTCAGGGGGTTGTACTTCATATTCACAGGCGCTCGTTGTGCAGCAGCGCACGGCCGATGGCGTTGGGCACAAAGGCAATGGCCTCGCCCGCCGCCGACAGGATCACGCCCGTGCCGATCACGCTGCAGGTCACCACCGTGCCCACCGCATAGGCCGAGCCCGCCACGCCACGACCGACCACTTCCACGCTCACCTGGGCGCCGTCCGAGGCACGCTCCAGCAGGTACACCGTGCCCACGGCCGAGGCCTCCACCGCCCGCACCGTCAGCACCGCGCCACCCACCGACAACGCGGCTGGCACCGTCACCACCGCACCTGCGGCGGCCGACGCGACAGACGCCGTGCCCACCACCGAGGCCAAGGGCAGCAGCGACAGCGCGGCAGAAGCCTCGCTTTGCGCCCGGGCTGGGGCGGCAACCACCAGGGTCGCACACACCAGGCTGGCGGCCAGCAGGGCGCGGGGCAGGCGGGCAGCAAAGCCCCACGAGGAAAACTTGGCATTCATCATCATTCACTCCTCAAGGTACGGCCCGCCCACACACCCAAGGTACGGAACAGACCGGGTCGAAAGACCAGAAAGAAATTCATCCACAACGGCGGCTGGTTGCCGCCTGCGCATACCGGTTGCGATCAGTTCGCGCTGTGGTTCTGGGCGGCTGCCTGGGCAGCTTCGCGGCGGCCTTGCAGGCGGGCTTCCATCAGATCGGCTTCGTGGCGGTCACGCAGCATCTTGGCCAGCGTGAAGGCGGTGGTGATGAGGTACAGCCAGCTCACGCCCAGAAAGGCCTTGTAGGTCACGTTGATGTCCATGCTCAGCAGGCCCCAGCCCGTGAGACCCATGGCCACCGCAAAACCGCCCCACACCACCAGCTTCCACATGGGGGTGTCGCCACCGCCCCGGCGCGAGGCGCTTTCGTTGTCCCGCACAAACTTGGCCAGCACAAACGCGGCCGAGAGGCAGAACACATAACCCATCACCATGAACGCCTGTTCCAGCTGTTCGCCGGGCAGCCACGCCAGGCCCACGGCACACAGAAAAATTGCGATGCCGAACGAGACCCACACCTGCAGCTGCCAGGCCTTGGTGTCACGCTGAACAACGATGGGAGAAGAAGACATTGCTGTGGTGCCCCGGGGGGCGTTGGTTGAACACGGCCCGGATGATGCAGGCAACCGCCGACCAACCCGCCTCCCGAACGTCAAAGTACCCGCCCTAACGCCAAAAAGTAGCGAAATCCGATACCAGATTGCCGCCAGAGGCTGTTCAGACTTCGCCAGCAGCGCCTGGTCAGCCCACCGCACGGCGTCAACGCATCAGCAAAGGCTCCGGCAGGGCCACGGGCAGGCGCCCACCGGCCGGACCGGACGCGCACTTCACGAACCGGTCGGTGTTCTGCTCAGACTCGGTCAAATTCAACGGACGGCGTATGGGGGTGACCGCCAGCTCGGGGCGGAACAGGGGCTCGTCCTCCAGACGGCACTGGCCACCTTGGTCCAGCCCGCGTTGCCCGAACCATCCACATACATCGACCAGCGACATCCGGTCTTGCCGCACGGCGATTCGCGCTGCGTCGTAGAGGAGGTCCTGAAGCTGGGCCTGGCTGCAGTTGGGCGCGCCACTGAGGCGGTAGCTGGTGGCCACCTGGCTGATCAGGCGCCCCAGGCGGGAGCGGTAGGCAAATACCTCCTTGTCCGCTTCCACGTTCAGATCCAACGGTTTGCCCTCTCCCCCCTGAACCCGCCAAGGCACGATGGCTTGTATGTCGTCCAGTGCGATGTGCCACACCTGGCAATCAAACTGGCGCCGCTCGGGCATCCTGGCGGCCGACAGGTCCAGCGCGTTGGCCTGTGTGAAGTAGCGCGCATCGGTGAAGGCCCGGCCGTCCAGGTGGTAGTAATCAACCGGGAACTGGCTGATGCGGCGATAGGGCCGGATCTTGTAGTCCCACAAGCCAGGCGCCAGTTCTACGTTGAATTGTCCTTGGGGCGCGTCCCGCCGGATGCCCATCTGCGACAGGGTCTGGTCCCGGCGGTTGGACAGCATCGCGTCGATGGCGTCCAGGAAGTTCAGGTCTATCAACACCGAGCCGAAGTTGCGCCGGTCCGACTGACGCATCTCCGTCACCCCGGCGTTGGGCACGTGCGAGTCCACCATCATGATCATGCAGCCTTGCGAAGGCTGCCCCGCGTTCAGGCGGTTGACATGGTGTTCACGGGCCAGACGGATCAGGGTTTCAACCCCCAGGTTGTCGCTGGGCCCGCCATCGATCAGGTGCAGGTAGCGCTTGTCGCCAGGGTCGTCCCCACCTTCCCGGCGTTTCACCGGGTCCAGGCTGTAACGGCGCAGGGTCACCGAGTTGAACACCCCCGGAAATGCCCCGGAAGATGCCATGGCCCAGGCAATAGGAAACTGGCTGAGATCGGAGCCCGTGGAGCGGAGAAATTGCCGGTCGCTGAAAACAAAACGGACACCACCATTGGTGGTGTCCGTGGCATTGAAGTACACCGCTGGGCGGCGCGGCCCGCGTGGCCCCAGGTCGGCAAAAGTCACCCGTTTGCCATCAAAGAGCTTTTCCTCGAACAGCTCGGCGAGATGGTCGCTGCGGTCCAGATCCGAGAAAGTCGTCGCCATCAGGTTGACGGGGTTGAGCAACTTTCCGATGAGGGGCATGGCGAAGTCTGTCGACGCCATCTGGCGTCCTTGCTCTGCCCAATCCGGCTTTTCGCCATGGATCGCAAAGTAAGCCGCAGGGATCGATCCGCCGCTGACGGCAGAGACCGCGTCCACATTCCCCAGGATGCCCAGCTTGTCCAGCTCTTCCAGGGCCGCCATGCCGAAGTTGGCCGAGCGGCTGCCTCCGCCGCTGAGGGCCAGACCCACGAACTGGGGCCGGTCAGCCACCCATTCAGTGGCCGCACGCGGGACCGGCACCTGCGGGCGCACAAAGGAGCGCCCCATGTCCGGCTCATTGCGATAGCTCAGCCCAGGGCGGCTACCCACCACTGTGCAGCCCGCCAGGCAGGCGGCCGCGAGCAGAACGCACCAGGCGGCGCGCCAACGTGTCCCCCACCACTCAATCATGGAAGAACGTCAGCATCACGGCGTTGGTGCTGAGGTTGGTCACCACCACACGCACGTCCGGGGCTTCACCCGATACCCATTCACACAGCAACTCCCCTCCTGCGTGGGCAGGCTCGCAAAGGGCCTCGTTCTTGGGCCCTTTGACGGACAACGCGATGTCCTGCATCCGGTCGCTGGCAATCCCGAAGAAGGCTTTTTGCCCGGGCTTGTAGGACAACAGGATGGGTTTTGTATCCCGCGCACCCATGAGGATGGGCTGAACCTGCGGGCCGATCAGCGTGCCACGGCTGCGGCGCGCTGCCGATGCCTCGTCAATCAACGCCAGCAGCTCAGGCCGCCCCTGGGCCAGCTTCTTCGCCTGGGCCAGCAGGCTGGCTGCGTCCGTTTGATCCACCATGCCCCCGCGGTCTCCGTCCACACGCGCCTTCGAAGGCTGCAAGCCCGAGGCGCGCTGCAGTCTCGCAGCTGCCAGCAAGGCCTGGGGGTCGTTCTGCGCAAGACCGTAGCGACCCAGCTCCTGCCCCAGGCGCCACTGCTGCAGCATCAATGGCGTGACTGGTGCCGCCGTCTGTGCGGCGGCCGGTAGCACCAGGCCACTGGCCGCAAACGCCACCAGGGCGCCCGCCAGCAGGCGCCGGGGATACAGGGTCCTGCAAAGGTTTCTCATCGCTTGGTTTCTCCAGAGTGAGTCAATCTGACCAATCCAATCTACCGCCACACATGCCGACCACGGATTCGGGCTTTTCCGAATGACCTGGCGGCCCCGCTGCCGATGGTAGTTTGCCTTGGCTTCTGCCGCAGACAACCATCCATTGCAATCCCGTCGCCCATGGGTTGAGCATGGCGCACATGATCCTGCACGAAATCCCCGCCCCCGTGGCAAAGCCTGGGAGAACCATCCAGCACCCTGTCAAGTATCGAATTTCTGTACTTTCGATACTCACACCAACTGCCAAGTCTGCACTTGCGCGACACCACATGCTTCACTCGCCCATCACAATCCATGCCCAATTCCCCTTACCGCCATTCAGCCTCCATGTCTCAGAAACCCTTTGACCTCGTCGTGCACGGCGCCACCGGCTTCACCGGCCGCCTGGTGATCGAATACCTGCTCCAGCGCTACCCCGCAGGCAGTGGCCTGCGCTGGGCCATGGGCGGACGCAATGCCGACAAGCTCGCCGCCGTGCGCGACGAAGTGGGCGCCCCGGCCGACACCCCGCTGGTCGTGACCGACACCAGCAACCCCGCCAGCTTGCAGGCGCTGATGGACGCCACGCGCCTGGTGCTGACCACCGTGGGCCCGTACCAGCTGTATGGCAACGAACTCGTGGCCGCCTGCGCGAAGGCTGGTGTGGACTATGTGGACCTGTGTGGCGAGCCCGCCTGGATGCGCCAGATGATCGACGCGCACGAAGCCACGGCCAAGGCCAGCGGCGCGCGCATTGTGTTCTCGTGCGGGTTCGACTCCATCCCGTTCGACCTGGGCGTGTTCCTGCTGCAAAAAGAATTTGCCCAGCGCTTCGGCCACCCCGCCCCGCGCGTGCGCGGCCGGGTGCGCAAGATGAAGGGCACCTTCTCTGGGGGCACGGCCGCCAGCCTCAAGGCCACCATGGCCGCGGCTGCCACCAACCCTGCGGTGCTGGATCTGCTGAAGAACCCGTTCTCTCTCACGCCCGGGTTTGAAGGGCCGCGCCAACCCACCGGCAACAAGCCCATGGTGGACGAGACGCTGGGCGATGGAGTCTGGGTGGCGCCGTTCGTGATGGCCGCCATCAACACGCGCAATGTGCACCGCTCCAACTTCCTGCTGCAGCACGCCTACGGCACAGACTTTGTCTACGACGAAATGCTGATCACCGGCCCCGGTGAAAAGGGCGAGGCCATCGCCAACGCGGTGGCGGGCGACAAGTCGCTGGGCTCGGACAAAGGTCCCAAGCCCGGCGAAGGCCCTTCGCGCGAAGAACGCGAGAACGGGTTCTACGACGTGCTGTTCCTGGGCACCGACGATGCGGGCAACAGTTTGCGCGTGGGCGTGAAGGGTGACCGCGACCCGGGTTATGGCTCCACATCCAAGATGATCACCGAGGCGGCTGTATGCCTGCTGCAGGATGCCACGGCGACCCCGGGCGGCATCTGGACCACGGCGCCTGCGCTGGGCGACAAGCTGATCGCGCGACTGCAGGCCAACGCCGGGCTGGGCTTCGCCGTCGAATCGGCGTAACGCCCCAGGCTCGGCCGGTTTGTCCGTTTTTGCACCAGGACGGTCCTGAAACGCACGGCCGCCCGCCCGGTGGTCCCGCAAAATGCAGGGCATGAACACTGCTCTGCGCCCCCGTGACCTGGCCCTTGCCCTGCTTGTCATCGTCGTCTGGGGGCTGAACTTTGCGGTGATCAAAGTCGGTGTGGCCGATGTGCCGCCCATGCTGCTGGGCGCGCTGCGCTACCTGCTGGCAGCCTTCCCGGCACTGCTGTTCGTCAAGCCACCCAAGGTGCCGCTCAGGCTGTACCTGCTGTATGGCATGACCATGGCCGTGGGCCAGTTTGCGCTGCTGTTCACCGCCATCCACATCGGCATGCCTTCGGGCATGGCTTCGCTGGTGCTGCAGGCGCAGTCGTTCTTCACCCTGCTGCTGGCGGCCTGGTGGCTGCGTGAGAAATGGCAGGGCAACCAGGTGGCCGGCCTGGTGCTGGCGGGCGTGGGGCTGGTGCTGATTGGCAGCGCACATGGTGCCTCGATGCCGTTGGCAGGTTTTGCACTGACCGTGGCGGCCGCTGCGCTGTGGGGCTGCGGCAATATCGTCACCCGCGCCGTGGGGCGTTATGGGCCGATGAACCAGTTTGCCTTTATCGTCTGGTCCAGCGTGGTGGCGCCACTGCCTTTCGTGGCACTGTCGCTGTGGATCGACGGCCCGGGTGCCGTGCTGTCCGCCGTGCAGCACCTGTCGCTGAAATCCATGGCCGCCGTGGCCTATATCGCCTGGATTTCCACGTTGCTGGGCTTTGGCCTGTGGACCTACCTCATGTCGCGCTACCCCGTGAACCGCGTGGCGCCCTTCACGCTGCTGGTGCCCGTGGTGGGCCTGACCACGGGCTGGGTGGTGTTTGGCGAGCAGTTGCTGCCTGTGCACTTTGCGGGGGCCGGGCTCTTGATGGCAGGGTTGGTGGTCAACGTGTTTGGGGGGCCCGCCTGGGCGGCCGTGATGGTGCGGCTGCGCGGCGCCCAGTGAATCCGTCCACGGCCGCTACACGGCCAGCGGCAACTCGGTGGTCGAAAGCACATTGCGCAGCACCATGAACGAGCGTACCTGGCGCACCCCGGGCAGGTAGAGCAGCTGCTCGGCATGCAAACGGTTGAAACTGTCGTTGTCGCGCGTGCGCACCAGCATGAAGTAGTCAAACTCGCCGGTGACCACATGGCATTCCATGCAGCCGGACACCCTGGCCGCAGCCTTTTCAAACTCGGCAAATGAATCGGGCGTGGAGCGGTCCAGCACCACGCCAATCATCACCAGCATGCCCGCGCCCACGGCCTGGGGGTTGAGCAGCGCCACCACCTTGTCGATGAGCCCCAGGCGCCTGAGGCGCTCTACCCGGCGCAGGCAGGCAGGCGGGCTCAAGTGCACCTTCTCGGCCAGGGCCACATTGGACAGCGACGCATCGCGCTGCAGCTGGCGCAGGATGGTTTTGTCGGTGCGATCCAGCTCGGCCGACACATCGGCCTGCGGCACATTCTTGGGACGAACTTTTGTTGCGCACATTGTTTTTTCTAAAAAATATTAGTCAACATCATTCTGATCCAGAAGCAAATATCTCCGAAATTTCACCAAACTTTGCAACCACGTGATGCGTGTGTTTTTCTACGATGAAGGCACTGCAAGCCCTGCGCTTGCGCCCCTTCTTCATCGACCGGAACACCGCCTTGAATCTGCAAAAATTCCCCCGCCACCCGCTCACCTTTGGCCCATCGCCCATCACGCCGCTGCCTCGCCTGTCGGCGCATCTGGGCGGCAAGGTGCACCTGTATGCCAAGCGCGAGGACTGCAACTCAGGCCTCGCCTTTGGCGGCAACAAGACGCGCAAGCTCGAATACCTGATCCCCGAAGCCATTGCGGGCGGCTACGACACGCTGGTGTCGATTGGCGGCATCCAGTCCAACCAGACGCGCCAGGTGGCCGCCGTGGCCGCACACCTGGGCATGAAGTGCGTGCTGGTGCAAGAGAACTGGGTGAACTACTCCGACGCGGTGTACGACCGCGTGGGCAACATCGAGATGAGCCGCATCATGGGCGCCGACGTGCGTCTGGACGCTGCAGGCTTCGACATCGGCATCCGCCCCAGTTGGGAGCAGGCCATGGACGACGTGAAGAAGGCCGGTGGCAAGCCCTTCCCCATTCCCGCAGGCTGCTCCGAGCACCCGTACGGCGGCCTGGGCTTCGTGGGCTTTGCCGAAGAAGTGCGCCAGCAAGAGAAGGAGCTGGGCTTCCAGTTTGATTACATCGTCGTGTGCTCGGTCACCGGCAGCACGCAAGCAGGCATGGTGGTGGGCTTTGCGGCCGACGGCCGGGCGCGCAAGGTGATTGGTATCGACGCCTCGGCCAAGCCCGCACAAACCCACGCGCAAATCCTGCGCATCGCCCAGAACACCGCGAAGCTGGTGGAGCTGGGCCAGGAACTCACCGCCGAGGACGTGGTGCTGGACACGCGCTACGGCGGCCCCGAGTACGGCCTGCCCAGCGAGGGCACGCTCGAAGCCATCCGCCTGTGCGCACGCCAGGAAGGCATGCTCACCGACCCGGTGTACGAAGGCAAGTCCATGCACGGAATGATCAACATGGTGCGCAAGGGCGAATTCCCCGAAGGCTCCCGCGTGTTGTATGCGCACCTGGGAGGGGTGCCGGCGCTCAACGCCTACAGCTTTCTTTTTCGCAACGGCTGATGCGTCCAGCGAGCAGCACCGGCTGGCACAGCTGGCCGGGCTGTCGCTGATCTGAAGAGGCCCTTGCCGCTAGGCGGGGGGCCCGCCCATTCCCCCGATCCAAGGAGTCCCCATGAAGTGCTTGCAGCTTGTCAGACGGCGTCGCGTGGTCCTGTTGGCGGCAGCCCTCGCTGGGCTGGGGCTGGGCCCGCTGCAGCTGGCCCATGCCGATGGCTATCCCGCCAAACCGGTGCAGCTCGTCGTGCCCTTCCCGCCGGGGGGCGCCGTGGACATCGTGGGCCGGACGATCAGCAAGAAACTGGGCGACCGCCTGGGCCAGCCCATCGTGGTGGAGAACAAGGCGGGCGCGGGCACCGTGGTGGGCGCGGCCTATATGGCCAATGCGCCTGCCGATGGCTATACGCTGCTGATCAGCTCCGGCTCCACCTTCACCGTGAACCCTGCGTTGAACGCCAAGCTGCCCTACGACCCCGTCAAAAGCTACGAGCCCGTGGGCCTGGTCGCCCGTGTGCCGCTGATTCTGCTGGCCCACCGCGATGTGCCTGTGAACAACCTCCGGCAGCTGATCGCCGCCGTACAGCGCACGCCCGACAAATTCTCGTACGGCTCGTTCGGCAACGGCACCACAGGGCATTTCGCGGCCGAGCTGGCCTGGTCGGCAACTGGCATCAAGCTGATGCACGTGCCCTACCGGGGCAGCGCCCCCGCCATGGCCGACCTGATGGGCGGGCAGATTCCCTTCACCATCGACACCGTGGCGGCAGCGTTGCCACAGCTCAAGGCGGGCAAGATCAAGGCCATTGCCGTCACGGGTGCAACGCGGGCCACGCAGCTGCCCGACGTGCCCACGGTGGCGGAAAGTGGCTTCCCCGGGTTCTCGGCCGACTCCTGGCTGGCCGTGGTTGCGCCACGCGGCTTGCCCGCCGAGGCCAAGGCCAAACTGCACAAGGCCCTGGCCGACACCCTGGCGGACACGGAGGTCCGCAGCAAGCTCATCGCCGTCGGGCTGGAGCCGTCGTACGCCACGGGCGGTGCCGTGCTTACGCAGATCGAAGACGAGTTGCCGCGCATGCGCGCCATTGCCCAGCGCGCGCAAATCCGGGCGGACTGAACCCACCCGGGACCGTCAGGCCGCCAGCAGCTTCTGCACCCGCTCGCGCAGCAGCGTGGGCTGCACCTCGGTCGGGGCCACGGCAGAGCCCACATTCAGGCCCACGCGGCTGTAGAAGCCCCGGCGGAACGGCCGTACCATGGCGCCGCCCTGCTCAATGCGGCTGAAGTACGAGCCCCACAGGTTGGTCAGTGCCATGGGGATCACGGGGGCCTCGATGCCCTCGGCACGCGCGCGCTCGATGATCTTCATGATGCCGCCCTTGAACTCCTGCAGCTGCCCGTCCTTGGTGATGCCGCCTTCGGGGAAGATGGCGAGCAGGTCGCCCTCGCGCAGCACCTGGGCTGCACGGTCAAAGGCCGCTTCGTAGGTCTTGGGGTCTTCTTTGTAGGGCGCAATCGGGATCGCCTTGGCCAGGCGGAACAGCCAGCCCAGCACGGGCACGCGGAAGATGCGGTGGTCCATCACGAAGTAGATGGGGCGTGGGCTGGCTGCCATGAGCAGCACGGCATCCACAAAGCTCACATGGTTGCAGGCCAGAATGGCGGCGCCCGCTGAAGGCAGGTTCTCGTCGCCCTGCACCTTGAAGCGGTAGACGAAACGCGACGACACCCAGGCTACAAACCTCAGCAGGTACTCGGGCACCAGCATGAAGATGTAGAACGCCACCACCGCGTTGGCGATGCCGGTGAACAGGAAGATCTGCGGCACCGTGAAGCCCGCGCCCAGCAAGGCGCCTGCGATGAGCGAGCTGGCGATCATGAACAGCGCGTTGAGGATGTTGTTGGCCGCGATGATGCGTGCGCGGTGCGTGGGCTGGCTGCGCATCTGGATCAGCGCATACATGGGCACGCTGTACAGCCCCGCAAACAGGCTGAGCAGCAGCAGGTCCATCATCACGCGCCAGTGGGCGCCCTGGGCCATGAAGGCGGCCAGGCCCATGATTTCAGACGGCGGCAGGCTGCGCGACGCAAAGTACAGGTCGATGGAGAACACGCTCATGCCGATGGCGCCCAGCGGCACCAGGCCGATCTCCACATGCCTGCGCGAGAGCACCTCGCACAGCAGCGAGCCGATGCCGATGCCAATCGAAAACACCACCAGCAGCAGCGAAGCCACCTGCTCGTTGCCATGCAGCACGTTCTTGGCGAGGCTGGGGAACTGGCTCAGGAACACCGCACCAAAGAACCACATCCAGCTGATGCCCAGCAGCGAGCGGAACACCACGATGTTGCCGTGCGCGAGCTTGAGGTTGCGCCAGGTTTCGGTGAAGGGGTTCCAGTTGATGGTGAGGCCAGGGTCGGTGGCAGGCACCGAGGGGATGAAATGCGCCACCGCGCGCCCAACCAGTGCCGCCAGTACACAGGCCACGGCCACCGTGGTGTGGCCAATGCCAGGGATGGCCACCAGCAGGCCGCCCGCCACATTGCCCAGCAGGATGGCCACAAAGGTGCCCATCTCGACCATGCCGTTGCCACCCGTGAGTTCGCGCTCGCTGAGCACCTGAGGCATGTAGGCGAACTTGACCGGTCCAAACAGCGTGGAGTGCACGCCCATGAGGAAGGTGCACAGCAGCAGGATGGGGATGTTGCCGCCGATGAAGCCCACGGCCGCCACCAGCATGATGGCGATCTCCATGTTCTTCACGAAGCGGATCATCTTCGTCTTGTCGTACTTGTCGGTGAGCTGGCCCGACGTGGCCGAGAACAGCAAAAACGGCAGGATGAACAGCGCACCAATCACCAGCCCGGCCATGGCGGGCGGCAGCCAGTCCACGCTGAGCTGGTAGGTCACCATCACGGTGAACGCGAACTTGAACAGGTTGTCGTTGGCCGCGCCGGAGAACTGCGTCCAGAAAAACGGGGCGAACCGCCGCTGGCGCAGCAGGGCAAACTGGTTCGGGTCCTCATGGGTCTGCGTGGGCGTTGGCACGGATGCTGGCGCCGCGCTGGCTGAGGGGGTCTCGGGATGCATGCGTTTCTCCTCGTTTCCGATGGGTTGGCTTATTGGAATTTTCCGCGCCCGCGCTTCACACACGTGAACTGCGGGCGACACCCACGGCGTGGGCGCCATTCTGCACAAACAGCGTGACTTGCGGACCGCCGGATGCCGGGCGGGGGTGCCGTGCCGCCAGAGCCGTCAACACGGGCCAGGCCGCACCTGCGGCAAACAGGTGCTTGAGGCTGTGGCCCGACACCGCCTGGTAGGTAGCGTCGAACACCGAGTGGTCTGCCGCCTCGAACAGCTTGGCCACGGCATACAGGCCGATGACCGCGCCCAGGTGCACCGCCAGCGCGCCATCGCGCCGGGGCAAACACGCCAGGGCCAGCACCACCAGCATGCCGCCCAGCTGCACCACGGCCCAGGGCAACAGGTTGCCGGTGTGCGCCCACCACACCACGGCCAGCGGCCCGGCCAGCAGCACCACACCGGCGGCGGCCCACCCGGCGCGCTCGCTCACGCGGCTGGTGGCCGCCAGCCCCAGCAGGCCTGCAAAGGGCAGCACCATGCCCAGCCTGTCCCACAGCAGGCCCGCGTCGTGTGGCTGCCAGTGGTACAGCATGGAGCCCGCTGCCGTGCACAGCAGGCCCGCAAAAAACAGCCCGGCCAGCCACCGCGAGGCCCCGTCCAAGCCCACCGCCCGGCGCAGCGCCACCAGCCCCCAGACACCGGCCAGTGCAAACAGCAGATTGCTCAGCACATCGAGTGCGCAGGGAATCCCCAGCCACACCCGCTGGTCGGCAAACGCATGCTGGTGTTCGCTGGCGGGCAGCACCGGCCCCCAGACGGCCAGGGCGATCAGGGCAGCAGCGCCCAGCAACAAGCCAGTCTCGGCCCGGTTGAGAGGAGTTGCGGAAGAAAACAACGGCATGGCGGAAATCCTGCGGGGTTGGAATGCCGCGCAGTGTGGGCAGGCCATCGCGTCTGGGCCCCGTAAAAGTCGCACAAAGGGCTACCCATGCCACCCTGGGTATTGATAATTGATACCTAACACCCACCAATACCCGCCAACCGCCCCCAGCCATGAGCACCACCGCCGACCTCGTCACCGCCCTGAAAAAGGAACTGAAAACCGCGCAGATGACCTACGCCGACCTGGCCCAGGCGCTGGGCATGGCCGAGTCCAGCGTCAAGCGCATGCTGGCCAAGGGCGACATGCCGCTGTCGCGCATCGACGCCATCTGCCGCGCACTGGCGCTGGACTTTGCCGACTTGGCGCGGCGCGTGGCCGATGCGCAGCCGCTGCTCAAGGAGCTGAGCCAGGAGCAGGAAAAGGCCGTGGTGGGCGACAAGAAGCTGCTGCTGATGGCGATCTGCGTGCTCAGCCAATGGACGCTGGAGCAGGTCGTCACCACCTACCGTCTCACCGAGGCCGAGGGCATCAAATACCTCGCGCAGCTCGACCGCATCGGCATCATCGAGCTGCGGCCGCTCAACCGCTACCGCCTCAAGCTGGCCAAGACCTTCCGCTGGCGGCCCCATGGCCCGGTGATGAACTACTTTCGCGAGCACGCGCTGCTCGACTACTTTGCGGGCGGCTTTGACGGCACGGGCGAAGGCGTGCTGCTGGTGCACGGCAACATCAGCCGCAGCCTGGCCCCCGCCTTCATGGAGCGCATGCAGCGCGTGGCCCAGGACTTTGCCCAGCAGCACCTGGCCGACCAGAAGCTGCCCGAACGCGAGCGCGAGGGCTACACCCTGCTGCTGGCCATGCGCAGCTGGGAGTTCGAGGCGTTCTCCAGCATGCGCAGGTAGCCGAATGCTCACTTATTGATAGCTTAATCCGCTTTACCCATGCGCGGAGAAGGCCAAAAAAGTGCATCAAAAGGAGCCTCACAGGCTCTCAAAACAAGCCACAGCGGCCCACGAGGCTTGACCCCTCAAAGAGAAACAACTATTCTTTAAATAACAAATTTTGTTAATTTAAAGATAGTCAAATGAAAACCACCCGCCAGCAACAAGATGCCACGCGCCGCCAGATCGTGGCCAGCGCGGTGGACCTCATGACCCGCCAGGGCTTTGACGGCACGACGATGAAGGACATCGCGCGTGCCGCAGGCATTGGCGACGCGACCATCTACAAATACTTCCCCACCAAGGACCGCATCGTGGTCGGCTACCTGGACGACACCGTCCAGCAGGCGCTGGCCGACACGCTGCAGACCCCGGGGTTTGATGGCTACGGCCTGCAGGAAAAGCTGCAGCGCCTGACCGACGCGGTGCTGGAGCGCCTGTTGGCCGACCGCGAGTTCGTGGCCCAGGTGCGCGGGCTGGCGCGGCGCTCGCCGCTGTCGATGCTGGCCGAGCCCCTGGCGGCGCGCCAGGGCCTGCGCGATGCGGTGAGCAGTTTTCTGGAAGCCGCCGAGGCCAGCGGCGAGATCGAGCCCTGCGACTTCAAGGGCCTGGCGGGCAGCCTCTATACCGATTACCTCGCGGGCGTGGTGAGCTACTGGCTGGCCGACACCTCCGACGAGTTCGCTGACACCACGCAGCTGGTGGACCTGTCGCTGGGTGTGCTGGTGCAGGCGCTGCGCGTGGGCCTGGTCAACCGCGTGGCGCAGCTGGGCGGCTTTGTGCTGCGCAGCCAGATGGCGCGCATGGCCCAGCACGGAAGCGGCCTGCTGGGCATGCTGCAACTGGCGCGGCAGACGCTGGGCAGTGCCCCGGCTGCCCCATCCGCGCGCAGCCCCGAGCCCCCGGCGCCGCCCCCACGCCGCGCCACACGCGCGCCCCGCACCCCGGCGGCGGCACCCGCCGCCACCCACAAAAAGAAGAGCACACCATGAATTCGCCCGCCGCTATCGCAGCCCCCACCACCGCGCGCGCCACCCAGGTGCCACAGGGCACGGCCATCCACGCCACGCTGCCCGGGGCCGATTTTTTTGACGCCTACGAGGTGACCGACCGACACCCCGCACGCTCGGCCCTGCAGTCGTGGCTGGATGTGGCGGCCCGCACCCCGGCATGGACACGCGCCCTCATGTTTGTGCGCAACAAGGCCGTGCGCCTGGTGGGCCTGAAGGACCTGGGCCAGTTGCACGACGGCCACCCGCCCGCCAGTGGCCGCGCACTGCGCGACGCGCGCAGCTACCGCGTGGGCGACCGGGTGGGCATCTTCCGCATCCGGCACCTGAGCGACACCGAGGTGGTGATGGGCCAGGACGACAAGCACCTGGACGTGCAGGTGTCCATCTGCAAACAGCCCGCGGCTCCCGGCGCCGCGCCCCGGGTGGTGCTGAGCACGGTGGTGCACATCCACAACACACTGGGCCACGCGTACATGGCGGTGATCACGCCGATCCACCGCGTGATTGCACGCGGCACGGCGCAGCGCCTGGCAAACCATGGCCAAAACTGAAACGGACGCCCCGCGCACCGGCAAGCTGGCCCGCAGCGCCATCACCGGGCTGGCGGCAGCGCGCATCGGCATGGCCGAGCTCTCGCACCGCACGCGCAAGCGTTCAGCCCAGGCGCAGGCCGAGCACGAGGCAGCGCTGGGCCGCATCTTGTTCGGCGCGCTGGGGCAGTTGCGGGGTTCGGCGCTCAAGGTGTCGCAGCTGCTCAGCATGCACCCGCAGCTGCTGCCCGAGGGCGTGCGGCGCGAGCTGGCCCGCGCCCACCACCAGGCCCCACCGCTCAACCGCGCACTGGTGGGCCGCGTGTTCCGCCAGGCCTTCGGGCAAGAGCCCGAGGCGCTGTTCGACCACTTCGAGCCCACCGCATTTGCCGCCGCCAGCCTGGGCCAGGTGCACCGCGCACAGCTGACGGGCCACGGCACGGTGGCCGTGAAGGTGCAGTACCCCGGCATCGCCGCCACCATTGCCAGCGACATGCAGCTCATGCGTGCCGCGCTGCGCGCACTGGCCCACACCGATCTGCCCCTGCCCACCGACGCGGTGATGGACGGCGTGATGGCCGAGATCGAAGCCACCCTGCTGCGCGAGGTGGACTACCTGCAGGAGGCCGAACAGCTGCAGTGGTTTGCAGAGCACGCCGCGCAGCCGGGGGTGGTGATGGCCCGGCCCATCCTGTCGCACACCCGCGCCCAGGTGCTCACGCAGCAGTTTCTGCCGGGCCAGCCGCTGCAGGCCTGGCTGGCCACCCAACCCACGCAGGTGCAGCGCGACCAGGCCGGGCAGCACCTGTGGGACTGGTTCATGCACTGCCTCTTTGTGCTGGGGCGGGTGCATGCCGACCCGCACCCGGGCAACTTTGTGTTTGCGCCCGATGGCACGGTGGGCGTGCTGGACTTTGGCTGCACGCGCAGCCTGTCCGCAGGGTTTCGCGCCCAGGTGGCGCAGGCTTGGTCGGCGCTGCTGCGGCCTGCGGACGACCCGCAGCGCCATGCACTCGTGCTGCAGGCCTACCAGGCCCTGGGTCTGGCCGGGGCCGATGTGAGCCTGCCCACCTACTGCACTGACCTGGCCCCCGCGCTGGCCGAGATGCAGGCCTGGCAGATCGAGCCCTTCACACAGGCGGTGTTTGACTTTGGCACCAAGACCCCACCGCCGCTGACCCCACCCGCCGACCAGCGCGTGCTGGGCCGCCACCTGCAGCAAGTGCCCTGCGAAATGCCCGCGTTCGAGCGCATGTGGATGGGACTGATGCACCTGCTCACGCAACTGGGCGCACGGGTGCACACCCGGGGCGCGCACTGGCTCGCCCGCACCACCGCCAAGCCCTGACCACCTGACCATGCCCCCTTCACGGAGCTTGCCCGCCATGACCCTCACCCCCCCACCTCCTTTTACGCTTCGCACCGCCTGGAAGGGCCTGTGGCTGCTCGCCGTGGCCGCCATCCACACGCTGTTTGCCGCCATCGTGTTCCCGCCCCAGTTGGAGGAGATCGTTCGGCGCGGCGTGATCGACAGCGTGGGCACCGACCCCATGGCGGGCGCTGTGGCCTGGTTCGTGCTGTTTGGCGCCGTGCTGGCCCTGCTGGGCTGGGCCGTGCTGCTGATCGAGCGCCATGCGGCGCCAGCCCCCGGCTTGCTGCGTCCACTGGGTCTGGGGGTGCTGGCCCTGGCACTGCTGGGCATCGCGCTCATGCCCGCATCGGGCTTCTGGCTGGTGCTGCCACCCGCGCTGGCAATGTGCTGGTCCCCCGGCCAACGGACCCTGGCCGCCTGAGCAGTGCCCAGTCCCAAGAGGAGACAAAACATGAACACTTCGCTGGTGCTTGCAGCCGTGGGCCTGGCCCTGGTGGGCGCCGTCCATTCCGTGCTCGGAGAAATCCTGGTGTTCCGCACCCTGCGCCTGCGTGGCGTGGTGCCCACAGGCGGCCAGCCCGTGCTGCGCGAGCAGCATGTGCGCATCCTCTGGGGCAGCTGGCACCTGGTGACGGTGCTGGGCTGGGCCTTCAGCGCCCTGCTGTGGCGCCTGGGCATGGTGCCCGTGGACGCGGGCCTGGGCGCCTGGGTAGCGGATGTGGCGGCAGGCGCCACGCTGGCCTGCGGGCTGCTCGTATTTTTTGCCACCGAGGGGCGGCACCCCGCATGGGTAGCGCTGATGCTGCTGGCGGTGGTGATCTGGTGGCGCTGAGCCCTGCCGCGAGCGTGACAAAAATCACACTCCTCCCATGCGCCTCCGCCCCAGGAAACACAACTTCACAAGACTTCGCAATCCGACTACACCGGCTTGACGCAGGGCCCGCAGCATCAAGGCTCCGGTTCCGACAGGGACCATTTTTAGGAGTTCACCATGGCCCGCAATGCACTCGCCGCTGTATCCATCGCCCTGCTGACGCTGGCTGCCGCCACGGCAGCGCACGCGCAGCACACCAGCGCCACCGTTGTCATCGGTGCGGACGCGCCCCGCTACCACGGCCCGGCGCCTGTGGTGGTGCAGTACCAGGCGCCCCCACCACCCCGCCATGAGGCCGTGCCCCACCCACGCCGGGGCATGGTCTGGGTGCCCGGCCACTGGGAGTGGCGTGGCCACCGCCATGTCTGGCAGCAAGGCCACTGGGTCAAGGCCCGCCCCGGGTACCACTACCGCGAACCGCGCTGGGTGGAACATGGCGGCCGCTGGGACATGCAGCGTGGCGGCTGGGACCGCGACCGGGATGGTGTGCCCAACCGCCACGACCGGGACCGCGATGGCGACGGTGTATCCAACCGCCACGACCGCAGCCCCGACAACCCTTACCGCAACTGAGAGCCTGTTTACGATCTCGCAGGAGATCACAAACAGGCGCTGAAAGGCGCGGCGGACTGGGGCAGCGTTGGCTGGGTGCTGTTCAGTCGAACACCAGCTCCGCCAGGCCCAGGCCCGGGAAATCCGCCACCACCCGGGTGCCCGGCGCCACCAGCACGGTGCCGGTGCACGAGCCCGTCGTCACCCACTGGCCTGCGCGCAGCCCGCCCAGGCTGTGTGCGCCTTCGTTGGCCAGCCACACCAGCAACCGCAGCGGGTCGCCCGCCGGGTTGCCCCAGGTGGTGTGCTGCACGGCCACCGATTCGTTCACCCACAGCCTCACCCCTTGCGCCAGCGGCTGCACTGCCGCTAGATCGGCCGTCCCGGCGCCCACCACCAGGGCGCCATGGCAGGCTTGATCGGCCAGGCGGCTCCATTCGCCCTGCTGGGCCCAGGCGGCAAAACGGGTGTCGCACACCTCGATGGCAGCGCGCACCGACACCAGGGCCGCACGCACCTCGTCCAGGCTGTAGGGCGCGGCGCGCGGGGGCAGATCGGCGCCCAGTTCGTAGGCCAGTTCCGCCTCCACCCCCAGCACCACAAAACCGGCGGCGGGCAGGTGCACAGCGGCTTGCCCGGCGTGCTGGGCCTGCGCCACCCAGACCGAATCGCGGGTGAGCGCCGCGCGCGCGGGCAGTGCATCGGGCGATGCCGCGCCCACCTTCCAGCCCGCGACCTCGCCGCGCTCGCGCACCACCGCGTCCTGCACCGCATAGGCTTGGGCCGCGTTCTGCGGGCGCAACCCAGCGGGCAGGTCCAGCGGGCGGGGCGTGCGCCCCTGGCGGGCCATGGTGAGCACGGCGGCACTGGTCTGCGGGTCAAAGGCGGTATCGGGCATGGGGCGGTTCCAGGGTCAGGGAGATCGGCAAATTATGGCCACCAGCCACCGGGGGCCCACGGCCCCAGCATCAGCAACGATTGCGGCCCATTAGCGCACAGGAGTCGGTTTTCGCGTGTCGTGCGCTCCTAGAATGGCCCCCGCAGGAGAGCGCAGTGGCACCGCCCGCTGTGCACCGAAGGCGCAAACTCCCATACACGCTCAGGTTCCGTACTGCACCATTTTTCAAAGCCGTCTGGAGAGCCGCTTCGCGCAACGCGAAGCGCACCGAAGGAGCAAGCCGCAGCCCGGGTGGGATGGCGGTGAATCTCTCAGGTACCAAGGACAGGGGGAGCGGCAGCCTGGCGGACATGCGCCAGCTGCTTGCTATTGATTTAGTAGCTGCAATCGCATACCCATCAGGCGCAGACCCCTTAAAAGGCTTCAAAAATGCGCGTGATCGTTCTCGGCGCCGGCTTGCTCGGCGTGACTTCGGCTTATTTCCTCTCGCAACTCGGTCACGAGGTGACCGTCATCGACCGCCAGGGTGCGCCCGGCGCCGAAACCAGCTTTGCCAACGGCGGCCAGATCTCGGTGAGCCATGCCGAGCCCTGGGCCAACCCCAGCGCGCCGCTCAAGGTGCTGCAGTGGCTGGGCAAGGAGGACGCGCCTCTGCTGTTCCGCATCCGAGCCGACATGCGCCAGTGGCTGTGGGGCCTGTCTTTTTTGCGCAACTGCACGCCCGCGCGCACGCGCCACAACATCGAGCAGATCGTGCGCCTGGGCACCTACAGCCGCGACACGCTGCAGCAGCTGCGCGCGGCCACCGGCCTCCAGTACGACCAGCGCACGCAGGGCATCCTCCACTTCTATACCAACCAAAAGGAATTCGACGGCGCACTGGCCCCGGCCGAGCAGATGCGCCAGCTGGGCTGCGAGCGCCAGGTCATCAGCGCCGACGAGGCCGTGCGCCTTGAACCCGCGCTGGCCCACATCCGCCCGCAGCTGGCGGGCGCCACCTACACGGCCGAGGACGAATCGGGCGATGCCAACCAGTTCACGCGCGAGCTGGCCAAGCTGTGCGAGGCGGCGGGCGTGCAGTTCCGCATGGGCCACCACATCACCGCACTGCGCGAGGCAGGCGGCCGCATCGACCACGTGGAAGTGACCAACGCCGAGGGCCGGTTCGAGCGCGTGCGCGGCGATGCGTTTGTGCTGGCCATGGGCTCGTTCAGCCCGCTGCTGGCACAGCCGCTGGGCATCCAGCTGCCCATCTACCCGGCCAAGGGCTACTCGGTGACGATGCCGGTGAAAGACGCCAGCAAGGCGCACCAGGTGAGCCTGACAGACGACGAGTTCAAGCTCGTGTTCTCGCGCTACACCAGCGAACGCGGCGGTGATCGCCTGCGCATTGCAGGCACGGCCGAGCTGAACGGCTACGACCGCCACCTGAACCAGGTGCGCTGCGAGGCCATCGTGCGGCGTGTGGAACAGCTTTTCCCTGGCGCGGGCGACGCGAGCCAGGCCCAGTTCTGGAGCGGACTGCGCCCGGCTACACCGAGCAACGTGCCGCTGATCGGCAAGACGAAGGTGGGCAACCTGTTCCTCAACACCGGCCACGGCACGCTGGGCTGGACGCATGCCTGCGGCTCGGGCAAGGCCCTGGCCGACATCGTGAGCGGCCGCGTGCCCGAGGTGGACTTTGCGTTCCAGGGCTTGCAGGGGCGTGCGGCGGGCGCGGCGTTGGTGCCGTCGCGCACGGCGGCCTGAAGCAGCGCGCGGTTGCAGCGAGGCAGCGCTGCAACCGCCACGAAAGCCCGCGCCTACTTGGCCGCGCCCGTGGCGTGCGCCACAAACTGCGCCACGGCCAGCATGTCCTTCTCGCTCATGCGCTCGGCATACGAGGGCATCACGCCGATGCCTGCCTTCAGCGCGCGCAACACGCGGCCCGCGTCGGGTTTCAGCTCATCCAGCACCGGGCCCACCTGGCCCTCGGCCCCAGCGGCCTGCAGCGTGTGGCACACCGCGCAGGCGGGCTGGATCTTGGTGAACAGCTCCTTGCCACGCGCCAGTTCGGCAGGGTCGGCGGCCCAGGCCGCCGCACAGGCACCGACAGCCCACAGCGCCACCCCGAGGTGGCGCGCTCGGTTCCACCGCCCCATGTCAGGCGACAGCCACCGTGACAGCGTGGTCGCGCCAGCTGGCGTTGTTGTAGCCGCCCAGGTTTTCCTCGCGCTGCTCGGCCTGCACATTGCCCGCCGTGTCGGTGGCGCGGCTGGCCAGCACATGGCTGCCTGCCTCCAGACGCACGGGCAGCGCAAACTGCCGCCAGGCAAACGGGCCCAGGTCGGGGCCGATGAGCTTGGCCGCCAACCAGGTTTTGCCACCATCGACCGAGACTTCCACACCCTTGATGCCGCGTGTGCCGCCAAAGGCCACGCCATGCACCTGCACCTGCCCGGGCTTGAGCGCGCCCTTGTCGGGCAGCGGCCCGTTGATCCAGGACTTGACGCCCATCTCCCACACCGAAGGCTGGTCGGGGCTGGCCTTGCTGCCGGGGGGCGACATGCGGTAGCCGTGCGACATGATGCGTGCCTGTGACTGTGCGCTGGTAAACGCCACGCGCTTGACGTACTTGATGTTGTTCACGCCCTGGTAGCCCGGCACCACCAGCCGCAGCGGGCCGCCGTGCGCGAGCGACAGCAGCTCGCCATTCATCTCCCAGGCCAGGAGAGCGTCATCCAGTGCCTTCACGGGCACCGAGCGCTCCACCAGCACGGTGAGCGGGTCCACGCCCTCGGGCAGTTTTTCGCCGCCCGTGCCGGTCAGGTAAGCAGCACCATCGGCCAGGCCACCCAGGGCCGCCACCACGTTGCGCAGCGGCACACCGCTCCAGACCACACAACCTGCCGCACCCACCTGCCAGGGTGTGCCGCTGGGCTTGCTGGGGAAAAAGCCCCGCCCATTGCCCGAGCACTGCAGCACCGTGGCCACGGTTTCCACGCCCAGGGTGCGAAGTTCGGCCAGCGTCAGGCTGCGCGGGTTTTTCACCCCTTCGACGGATACGCTCCAGGCATCGCGGTTGTCCAGAATGGCCGCGTCGGGCGCAGGCAGGTTGTTACGCACGTACAGCTGGTTGGACGGCGTGATGACGCTGGTGCCGAATGCAGAGCGGCGCGTCTCCAGCGTGCTGGTGCTGTGCACGATCAGGGCTTCGGGCGTCTTCCAGCCTGCATAGGCGGGCAGCGGCTTGGCGGCCGGGGCAGCGGCCGCCTGGGCCCGGGCGTTGCCCGTCCACCCTGCCAGGCCCAGCGCGCCCAGGGCGGCGGCGCTTCCAGCCAGCAGGTGGCGGCGCGGCAAGGTCGTGGAATGTGTCATGGGAGGGTCTCCAAACTAGGGGGGGTGGGATGGGCAGGCAAGGGGGCCCGGCCCGGTGGCAGCCCCCTCTGGCCGATGGAGGCAGCCCGCATTCTGTGGGGCAGCTCCGGCCCGGCGCACGCAACATTGCGTTAACAGAAGTAACAGATACAAAACATCCGAAACATCTGCACGCATGTCAGATGGCGTGGGCATATTCGCCGCTTCGGAGAGAGAACGAAGAAAGGGCGACACCATGAACATCCAGAAAAAATCCAAAGCCCACCGTGCGAGCGCCCAGCTGGCCGTGCTGCTCTGCTGGGGCCTCGGCTGCAGTTCGGCACTGGCACAGCTCACGGCCATGGTGGCGGTGGAGCCCACCGCGCGCAAAGCCGCCCATTCCATCCTGCGCACGGCGGCCGAGTCGGGCCTGGCCAAGGCCTCGGGTCAGTCTGTGGCCCTGGCCACCAGCGACGACATGGCCGATGTGATGCGCGCCACCCGCAGCGCGGGCTACGACATCTTCATCGGCCCGGCGCAGGTGGCAGCCTCGGCGCTGCAGCGGGGCTATGAGCTGGTGGGCGCCACGCACAAGTCCGACAAGTACCTGCTGGTGGGGCTGGCGCAGATCGACGCCGTGCCCGCCATGAAGGGCCGCCGCCTTTACCTGCCGCAGCAGGACTCCATCTACACCTACATGGCGCGCGGCATGCTCAACGAGGCTGGGCTGTCGTTCCAGGACCTGCGTGCGGTGCAGTATGAAAAGTTTCCCCAGGCCGGGCTCACGGCCCTGACCCTGGGCTCCACCGACGCCACCGTGGTGCGCGAGGACGACTGGGCCGAGTGGGCAGCCGCACACCCCGGCACCGCGCGTGTGCTGGCCACCTCGCAACCCGTGCCAGGAGGGTTTTCGGTGGTCGTCAAGAAGGACCTGCCCACCGATGCGCGCAACCGGCTGGCCCAGTGGTTTGGCGCCACGCCGGCATCCACCGGCCTGCCGCCCGTCACCCTGCGCCCCGAAGCCACCGAATACCGCCGCGTGGCCGAGCTGGGCCTGTTCACCCCCACCAGCCTGCCGGGTGTGAGCCGCATCACCGCACGCGAGGCCCAGACCCTGCTGGCGCAGGGCGCCACCCTGGTGGACACGCGCACCGAGAAGGAATTCAAGGCCAAGCGCATCCGGGGCGCGGTGTTTGCGGCCTATGTGGAAAAAAGCCTCAAGGACGTGGCCTTCAATGCGGCGCAGGACGACTTCCAGGCGCTGGACAAGCTGCCGGGTCTGGACAAGGCCAAGCCGGTGATCTTTGCCTGCAATGGCGCCGAATGCTGGAAGTCCTACAAGGCGGCCAAGGTGGCGGCCGCCAAGGGCTACAAGTCGGTGTACTGGCTGCGCGGCGGCCTGCCCGAGTGGGATGCCACCGGCCTGCCCACAGAGGGCGGTTGAGCACTCCGCAACGGAACAACCGGGGCTTTTGCCCCGTTCCGTACAATCACTTGCAACTCAACACCCAAGGGCGCGCAAGGCGCCCTTTGTATGGAAATAGCAATACTGTTCGCCCTCATCTGTCTCAATGGCCTGTTTGCCATGTCAGAAATTGCACTGGTCACGGCCCGCAAGGCCCGGCTGCAAAAGCTGATTGATGAGGGCGATAGCGGCGCCGCCGCAGCCGTGAAGCTGGGCGAAGACCCCACGCGTTTTCTCTCCACCATCCAGATCGGCATCACGTCGATTGGTGTCCTGAACGGTATCGTGGGCGAGGCCGCGCTGGCCGCCCCGCTGGCGGCCTGGCTGGAACGCCTGGGCGTGCCCCTGCCCTACGGTGGCTACGCGGCCACCGGTCTGGTGGTGGTGCTGATCACCTACTTCTCCATCGTGGTGGGCGAACTGGTGCCCAAGCGCATCGGCCAGTCGTACCCCGAGACCTTTGCCCGCCTGGTGGCGCGCCCCATCAACCTGCTGGCGCTGGCGACCAAGCCGTTTGTGCTGCTGCTGTCCACCTCCACGCGCACGCTGCTGCGCCTCCTGGGCGTGAAGGAAACCAGCGGCAGCCCGGTGACCGAAGAAGAAATCCACGCCATGCTGGTGGAGGGCACCACGGCCGGTGTGATCGAGTCGCACGAGCACACCATGGTGCGCAACGTGTTCCGGCTGGACGACCGCCAGATCGGCTCGCTGATGGTGCCGCGTGGTGATGTGGTGTGCCTGGATGCCGATGCGTCGTTTGAAGACAACCTCAAATGCATCGAAGAATCCGACCATGCACGCTTTCCGGTGGTGCGCGGTGGCATGGACAACATCCTGGGCGTGATCAACGCACGCCAGTGGCTGTCGCGCACGCTGCGCGACAAGGCGCGCGGCAGCCTGGCCGACCAGCCGCTGCAGACCGCGCTGTATGTGCCCGAGACCATCACCGGCATGGAGCTGCTGGACAACTTCCGCCTGTCGGATGTGCACATGGCATTTGTCATCGACGAATATGGCGAGGTGCAGGGCATCGTCACGCTGCAGGACCTGATCGAGGCAATCACAGGCGAGTTCCAGCCGCGTGACCCGGAAACCTCCTGGGCGCTGCAGCGCGAAGACGGCAGCTGGCTGCTGGACGGCCACATCCCCGTGCCCGAGCTGAAGGACCGCCTGAACCTGGACGCCGTGCCCGAGGAAGAGCGTGGCCGCTACCACACCCTGAGCGGCATGATCATGCTGCTGACGGGCCGCCTGCCCAAGGTGACCGACACGGTGCAGTGGGAAGACTGGAAGCTGGAAGTGGTGGACATGGATGGCAAGACCATCGACAAGATCCTGGCCACGCGCCTGACGCCCGAGGAAAAGGCCGAGGCAGAGGACAGCCCGGTCTCCTGACCGGGGCCGGGCCCCGCAGTGCAGGGCGCTCAGCCCTGCGGCCCGTTGTCCACAAACACGGTGAGCACCCCGGTGTAGCCGTAGAGGTGGTGGTGGGCGATCTCGCCGCCCGCAAAAAATCCGGCCAGCGGCACATCACCCAGCGCATGGCGCACGATCTGCAGCTCGGCGCTGGGCCCGCCAAAATGCGGCCCTCCCCGGCCCGAGCAGCTCACATAGATCGCGCCACAGATGCGCCGCCCGGTCTGGGGCAACACCCCGGCGCCGGGCGTTCCGGGCGCCGGAGCGGGTCCGCCCCGCGCCTCGGATGACGATTCCAGCGGCGCGGGCTCCAGCTCTTCGGGCGACAGCTCCTCGCGGATTTCGGCGCAGATGCGCATGAGGTCGGCACGCGCGGCCGCCACATTGCGCTGGCAGAACGCCAGGTGCATGCCCGGCTCCACCTGGTCAGCCAGGGCCACGCCCCGGCGGCTGCCGTCCAGCCCCACGATGTGGCGCACACGCGTATCGGTGCCAAAGTGGCCCGTGCGGCGCTGGCCCTGGGGTTGTTCGCCCGCACTCACCAGCCCGGCCAGTGTGGCGCGCACCTTGCGCAGCGCGGGCTGCGGGTCGCCGCCATCGAGCGACACCTGCAGCGTGTCGAGCAGCACATCGAGCGCGGGCTCGCCGTCGAGCGTGAGCACGACGTTGTCCTGCGCGGCGGTGATGGTGTGCAGTGCGCCCACGGGCTGGCAGCCCTGCGTGACACGCGACACCAGGGCCACCCCGGCATCAAACGCCACGCCCGACAGGCCGCCATCAAACACCCCGCTGGCGCCGCCCTGGCCGGCCATGTTGCCGTCGCCACCCACGGCAAACTGCACGCTGGCCGTGCGGCTGGCGCTGAGGCCGCCAAACAGGTAGCCGGACTCGGTGCGCGCCGCCATCTCGGCCAGCAATTCAGCCAGCTCGGGTGTGTGGCCGTCGGCATGCACCAGCGCCGTGTGCGCCACAAAACCGCTGCCCGGGCGGGGGGCATGCGCGGGCAGCGGCGCCACGCCCGAGAACACGCGGTACTGGTCGGCGGGCACATCCAGAAGCATCACCGACAGCGCGGGCTCGTCAAAATACTCGGCGTTGTTGGCCGACACGCCCACGCCCACGGTGCCGCTCCAGTCGGTCACCTCGGGCAGCTCGGCGCTCAGGTGGTCGAGCAGCGCCTGGGCATCGTTGCCGTAGTGGTCGGTGATGTAGAGCAGGCCCAGCGTGGGCGCCGAAGCGTATTCGGGCAGCGCCATCTGGGCGCGCAACTGCGCCAGCACCAGCGCAGCGGCCATGCGCCACTGCGGGTGGGTGGCATGGCCGGTGGGAAAGAGTTTCATGGTGATGGTCTCCGTGCCAGAGCGGGGGTGGGCCAATGTGGCGCCACCTGCGTGCTGCCGCACCCGCCCGGGTTGGCGTCAGCCCGCCCGCTTGCGAGCAGCCGGGCTGCGGGTGCTGCTGGCCTTCTTGGCGGCGGGTTGGGTGGTGGTTTTGCGGGCTGCGGGCTTTTTGGCAGCAGCGGCCTTTTTGGCGGTACCCGCTGACGATGCTGCCGCCCGCTTGGCACCGCCCTGCATGGTCTGCATGCCCTTGGCCGCAAACTGGCTGGCCATGCCGGTGGCTGTCTTGAGGGCTTCCTTGGCGAGGCCGGTGGCCATGTTCTTGGTGGTGTCGATGGCAGTCTGCTTGGCCGCGTCCTTCATGGCGTTGGCGGCGATCTGCTGGAACTGGCTGGTGAGTGCGCCCCACCACTGCATCGGGTCCACCACGGCGGGTTCGGGCGTGTCAGCGGCCTTGCCCTTGGCTTTGGGCCTGGCTTTCGCAGCGGGTGCGGGCTCGGCATCGGCCTCGTCGGGCGCTTCCTCTTCGGCGGCGGCACGGCCCGTCACGCGGGCGGCGGCGCTGGTCACCGCCTCGGCTGCACCGGTGACGGTGTCGGCGGCTTTCTGCACGCCGCTCATCACGGTGTCGGCGGTCTTGAGCTTGAAGGCGTTGGCCACGTCGCCCATGCTGAAGTTCATGCCCTTGAGCGTGGCCAGGGTCATCTTCTGCACCTCCAGCGCCTGGATGGTGGCGGACAGCGCACGCGAGTTCTGCTCCAGCCAGAACTGCACGGCCTTGAGCTCCTCGATGCGCTTTTCCAGCTCTTCCACGCTGATGGTGGGCGCCACCCAGTTGGAGAGGTTGGGCAACTGCGGAATGCTGCTGGACGCCCCCTTGGCCAGGCTTTGCAGAAAGTCAAAACCGGGGACGAATTTGCCGAAACCGAAGTTGTTGGATGTGTCGCTCATGGCCGCTCCGCAAGAGGTGGGTCTGTGATGGGGTCACAGCTTACTCCAATGTGCTGCGGCCGGAAGGGGCAGATTCCCGCCCCGGCATGCTCAGTCGCGCTCAGTGCTTGTGGCCGTGCCCGTGGCCTGCCGGTGCAGCGCCGCCCGGGGGCGTGGTGGCCACGGGCACGCTGATGTTGAGCTTGCTCTCGGCGCCCTTGGCATCCTGGAACACCAGGGTCAGGGGCACGGCGGTGTCCTTGGCCAGGGGGGCTTTCAGGTCCAGCAGCATGACGTGGTAGCCGCCGGGCTTGAGTTCCACCGTCTTGCCTGCGGGCAGGTCCAGGGCGGGGACGGCGCGCATCTTCATCACGTCGCCTTCCATCTTCATCTCGTGCACTTCGGTCACGCCTGCGGCGGGCGATTCGGCGCGCACCAGGCGGGCACCGTCTGGGGCCGTGAGGCGCATGAACGCGCCCGTCCCCTTCTGGCCCTGCACGCTGGCGCGGGCCCAGGCGCCCTCGACCTTGACAGCGGCGGTCTGCGCCCATGCGGGGGCGCTGGCAAAGGCAGCCACCAGCGTGGCGGCCAGGGCGGTGGTGTGGAGCAGTCTTTTCATGGTGAAGATTCCTTGTTCAGCGGAAATGGGGAGGCGGCAGGAAGACTGCCTCTTTATCTGGGGTCAATCAGTGATTGTGTGCACCGGCGCCCGCGCCGGGCAGGATTTCCAGCGCGGCGGCGGGGGACTTCAGATCCGACAGTTTCTGCCCGGCCTTTGGCATATCCACCCAGTCGTTGCGGCCTTCGGCGCAGGCCTGGCGCACGGGCCAGTACACGGTGCCCGCCTGTTCGGGCACGGTGGCGACCAGCACGAACTCGTCGTAGTGGGCACTCTGCAGCATGTCGTCTGCGGTCTTGGCCGTCCAGGTCACGCGCACCACGTCTTCGGTGATGTTGCGGCCGTGGCTGGTATAGGGCTGGGCGAGTTTTTCACGCTGCACCTCCAGCGTCCAGCCCGGCTTGGGCATGGGGCGCGCGCCGCGCATGCCTGCCGGGATGTCCACCGCAATCTGCCGCGTGGGCGAGGCACCGCAGCCGTGACCCACTTTGAACGTGGCCTTGTAGCTGGAGCCCGCCGGGGCGACCTGGTATTCGAGCACCACATGGGCGGATGCAGAGCCAAAAAGGCCTCCTGCGCCTGACAGCAAAGCGATTACAGCTATCTTTTTCATAGTATTGAGAGACATGGGATGAATTCCTTTCAGAGACTGACCTTGAGCTCAGCGAGGTAAGTACGCTGCGGGTAGGGGTGAAAGTTCCAGAACTGGTAGTTGTTCAGGTTGTCGATGCCCACGGCGGCGCTGACCTGCTTGGTGATCTGGTAGCGCACGCGTACATCGGTGGTGAAATAGCGGCTCGCGCCCTGGTAGGCAAAACCGTTCACGTCGGTGTTGTCGAGCGTGCCGTACTGCTTGCCGCTGTAGCGCGCGCCCAGGGTGTACGACCAGGTGTCGTCCGGCCGGTAGGTGGCCACGGCAGTGGCGCGCCACTCAGGGATGCGCGGTTGCCACTTGCCCACGCTGGCGGGGAATTTGTCGTTGCGCGTGATCTTGGAATCCGTCCAGGTCAGGCTGCTGCCCAGCTCCAGCCCGCGCACGAAGACGTTGGCGGCCTGGTACGACAGCTCCAGCCCCTTGGTGCGGATGGCGTCCACGTTCTGCACGTTGGTCACGTTGGGCGTGACGAGCACATTGGTCTGGGAGTACAGCGCGTCTTTGGTGCGCTCAAAAAACGCGGTCAGGCGCAGCAGCCCGTTGCCCATGTCGCGCTCCGCCGTCAGCTCCGTCGTCCAGCTCTTTTCGGGCCGCAGATTCGGATCGTTGTTGATGAGCGTGCCGCTACCGCTGATGCCACCCTGGTACAGCTCGGCCACGGTGGGCATGCGCACGGCGCGGCCGGTGGATGCCTTGAGCACCCACAGGTCGCTGGCCTGCCAGGCCACGGCAGCCTTGGGCGAGAAGTAGGTTTCGTTGCGCTCGGGGTGGCTCAGCGTGGTGGTGGCGTTGCCGGTCTGGCCGTTGCTGGCGCTCCAGCGTTCGGCGCGTGCGCCGAGCACGGCCTTCCACTTCGGCGCAATCTTCCAGGTGTCTTGCGCCCACAGGCCAATGAGCTGGGTGTCGCCGTTGAAGGCCTGGTTGCGGGCGCCTGCATCACCGCTGATCCAGTTCGTCGTGGCGTTCTCCACGGTGCGCAGCTGGTAGCTGTCGCGCTGCAGCCCAAAGTCCACGATGTGCGCGCCCTGCACCCCATCGGGCCGCCAGGTGCCTTTGGCGGCCAGCGTGTTCCATCCCGTGCCCTTGCTGTTGACGATGCGGCCCGCGCCGCCATTCAGCGCTGCAGGCAGCGCCACGGTGGCGGCGCGCAGGGTGTCGGTTTGGTAGTCGTACAGGCTGGCGGCCACCTCCCAGTCGAAAACGCCCTTGGTGTGGCTTTTGACCGAGAGCCCGTGCATAAAGTGCGTGAGGTTCTCGTTGGACACATTGAAGTCGCTGGTTGCCAGCGTGTACGAGCGGCCGTTGATGTTCACGGCACCCGTATACACCGCGTTGCCATTGGCATCGCGCAGGTAGCTGGTGGGCCGCCCTTCAGATTCGTTGTGCCACCAGCCCAGGGTGTAGGCCGCCCGCACAGTCGGCGAGAAGTCGTAGGCGATCTTGGCCTTGATGTGGTCTTGCTGTGTGTGGTACTGCGTGGCCGTGCCCAGCAGGTACCAAGGCTGGTTGCTGCGGTTGTTGCCCAGCACCGCGCCCGTCACCGGCGTGCCTGCATTGCCCACGGCGCCTGCAGACACAAGGCGCGTGGGGAAGGTGAGCGGCTGGCCCTCGCTGTCGGTCTTGTTGAAGTTGAGGAACCAGGACCAGTCGCCGTTCTTGTTGCCGACGGACGCGCTGACCTGCTTGCCTGCGTAGGTGGCGTTGGTGCCGTACAGGTCAAAGGGTTGGTGCTGGACGCTGACCTGCCCGTGTGCCTCGAACTTTGTGGGCATGCGCGTGACGTAGTCCACCACCGCGCCCACCGAGTTGCCTGCGTAGGCGGCCGAAAACGGGCCGTAGAGCACGTCCACGCGCTCGATCTCCTCGGGCGTGACCAGCATCCAGCGCGGTGCGTTGGTGGGGCCGTTGCCCAGATAGTTGCTCAGCAAAATGCCGTCGGCAAACACCATGGAGCGTGCCGGGTTGCCCGTGCCCGAGGCGCGCGTGGACAACACGGCGTGGTTGTAGTCGCCGATGTAGCGCTTGCGCACCAGCAGGCTGGGCAGGTACTTGAGGGCGTCTTCGCTGTCGGTGGCGTTGATCGAATGCTCGATCTGCTCGCGCGTCACGCCTTCGATGGTGGTGGGGATCTGCGTGGGCAGCGAGGTGGGCTGGCCACCGCTGATGGTGACCACGCCCAGTTCCTTGACGGGGGCATTGCTGGGCCCAGCGGGTTGGGCGAACGCCGGGGCAGCCCCGGTGAACGTGCAACCCAGGACGATGGGAAAGGCACTGGCCACGGCCAGCGCCATGCGGCTTTTGCGCATGGAAACTCCTGAATTTCAAGCCAAATAGGCCGTCTGCGCGCGATGGATAAGCGCAAACAGCTATCAAATAAATAGCAAAATCAGGAGAATGCCGGGGGCCCGCGCGGCGGCAGCGGCGCGGCTGTGCGCGCAGCAATGTGCGCGGCGGGGATGGGGCGCAGGGCATGCGCCAGCGGGTGGACCACAGGCAGCGGGGCCTGCGAGGCAGGGGGAGGTGCGCTCACCTGCGCGCACAGGGGGCAGTCCAGTGTGTGGCTCTGCATCTCCTGGGCGCCATCGTCGGTCTTGACCAGCAGCTTGATCGCGCCCGAACCCGAGCAGATCAGCTCCATGGCCTGCGGGTTGACCAACGGCGACGCCACGGCCACGCCCATGGACACCACAAACCACGCCAGCACCAGGCGGGCGAGCCAGTGAAGGCTGCGGAGGGTTTGCAGGGAGGACCACATGAGGACCCGATTGTAGGTGGCAGCATCCACGGGGCCTTGACCAGGGTCATCTGCGCGACGGACGGCGCCCCCGCCCACACCTAGGATGTACGCTGCATTCACCACTACAACGGAGACCCCACCATGCTCACACTCTGCGGCTTTTCGGCCAGCAACTACTACAACAAGGTCAAGCTCGCCCTGCTCGAAAAGGGCCTGCCGTTCACCGAGGAACTGGCCTGGGTGGGCGAAACCGACCGCAGCGCCAGCCCGCTGGGCAAGGTGCCCTACCTGCGCACCCCCCAGGGCCCGCTGTGCGAATCGGCGGTGATCGCCGACTACATCGAGGCCGCCCACCCCACGCACCCACTGATCCCCGCCGACCCCTACCAGGCCGCCAAGGTGCGCGAGCTGATCACCTTTCTGGAGCTGCACCTGGAGCTGGTGGCGCGCAACCTGTACCCGCAGGCCTTTTTTGGCGGCACGGTGAGCGATACCGCCAAAGAAAAGGTGGGCGCGCAGCTCACCAAGAACATTGCCGCCTTCGCCCAGCTGGCCAAGTTCAGCCCCTTTGTGGGCGGTGACAGCTTCACGTTGGCCGACTGCGCGGCCATCGTGCACCTGCCGCTGGTGGCCTCGGCCACCAAGATCGTCTATGGCCGCGACTACCTGGCCGACCTGCCCGTGCGCGAGTACCTGACCCGCATGGGCGAACGGCCCCATGTGCAGCGCGTGAACGCAGACCGCAAGACCAACACGGCGGAGATGCTGGCGCGGCCGCCCAAGCGCTGAACCCGCCCCCCCCAGCGCAGGGTCTTCATCCCTTGACCTTGGTCAACCGAGGTCGTCGCGCACAGGCGCACCATGCAGGCATCCGATCACCCTTGAGGAGACACCGCATGGACAAGACCCAGGCCGCCCCATTCCTCCAACAATTGCGGGCCCAGCAATCCGAGTTGTTGGCCCAGCTGGCCGCCCAGCGCGGTGGCACCATCGGCCGGGCCGAGGCCGCTGCAGCGCATTTTGGCCAGCCCGAAGACCCGCGCGCCCAGCTGGCCACCGAACGTGAACTGGCGTTCGCGCTGGACGAGCACGAAACCGCCCACCTGGCCGCCGTAGCGGCGGCCCTGGCCCGCATCGAGGCTGGCACCTACGGCGAGTGCACGGACTGCGGCGCCCACATCACCGCCGCCCGCCTGCACGCCACCCCCGAGGCGGCACGCTGCGTGCACTGCCAGGAGAAGGCCGAGCAGCACCGGCGTGCGGCCTGAACGCCCTCCCGAAGCAGTGCACCGGCTGCTATCCTTTGCGGGATGCGCAGCCTCTTTCACCTCGCCTTCCACGTCACCGATCTCGATGCCGCCCGCCGCTTCTATGGCGGTGTGCTGGGTTGCCAGGAGGGGCGGAGCACTGACACCTGGGTGGACTTCGACTTCTTCGGACACCAGATCTCGCTGCACCTCGGCACCCCTTTTGCCAGTGCCCGCACCGGCCATGTGGGCGACCACCTGGTGCCCATGCCCCATTTCGGCGCCATCCTGGAACTGCCCGACTGGCATGCGCTGGCAGCGCGCCTGAAGGCGGCGGGCACGGCCTTTGTGCTGGAGCCCCAGGTGCGCTTTGAAGGCCAGCCGGGCGAGCAGTGGACGATGTTCTTCCACGACCCCAGCGGCAACCCCATCGAGATCAAGGGCTTCCGTTCCCTGGACGCGGTGTACGCCACATGAGCTACACCTTCGCGTCGGCCACCATATTGCTGCTGCTGATCACTGATCCGCTGGGCAACATCCCCATCTTTGCCAACGCGCTGCGCGGCGTGGCGCCCGAGCGGCGGGCGCGGGTGATCCTGCGCGAGGTGCTGATCGCGTTTGCGCTGCTGCTGGTGTTTCTGTTCTTCGGGGCGGAGTTTCTGCGGGTGATGAACCTGAGCGACCTGTCGCTGCAGATTGCGGGCGCGGTGGTGCTGTTCCTGATCGCGCTGCGCATGATCTTTCCGTCGGCAGACGGTCCGCAGGCGGAGCTGCCGGGCGAGCCGTTGATCGTACCGCTGGCCATCCCTGCGCTGGCAGGCCCGTCGGCCCTGGCCACAGTGATGCTGCTGGTCGCCCAGGCACCAGAGCGCAAGCTCGAATGGGTCGGCGCTCTGTGCGTGACCATGGCAGTGTGCGCCATCGTGCTGCTGATGGCCGAACGCATCCAGCGCTTGGTGGGCGAACGCGTGGTGATGGCGTTTGAACGCCTGATGGGGCTGATCCTGGTCGCCATCTCGGTGGAGATGCTGATACGCGGCATCAAGCAGCTCGCGCTGCAGCTGTAGCCCACAACACCCCCCGGGGTGCACTGCCCCGGGGCCGGTTCAACGCCGTTGCAGCAAGGGCATGGAGCCCAGCGCGAACACCGAGTTGGGCACACCCACCCGGGCCATCAGGGGGCGCGGTTTTGGGGTGAGTTTGGGCTTGGCAGCCACGGCAGGTGCAGCGTCTTCCAGCGCCCCCCCTTTTTCGAGCTGCTGGGCCACCAGGTCCTGCAAGGTCACCGACTGCAGGTACTCCATCACGCGCAGGTTGAAGGTGGACCACAGCTCGCCGGTCATGGACTTCACCTGTGCAGCCTGGCCCGCGCCCAGGCTCTGCAGGTCGTCGGCCTTGAGGTTCTCGACCGCCAGGATGATTTCAGCCACCGACACCTGGTCCGCCCGGCGCGCCAGCGTGTAGCCACCACCGGGCCCGCGCGTGCTGTCCACCAGCCCGGCACGGCGCAGGGCGCTGAACAGCTGCTCCAGGTACGAAAGGGACGTGCCCTGGCGCGCACTGATGGTGGACAGGGCCACCGGCCGCATTTTCTGGCGCAGGGCGAGGTCGGTCATGGCCGATACCGCAAGTTGTCCTCTGGTAGTGATACGCATCGTTGCTACTCCTTAGAACAGGTTCTCAAGAACGCTGACAGTTCCTTCCCGGGCGCAACGCGCCACGGACAAGGGCCAAGCCTGCAATGTATAGATTTTGACACTTCGCGTATATTCGTTTTATTGAGTTTTATTGCTCGCTTTTTTCGAAGTGTTTCACTGAATCGCACCATGAACTTCAAGCACCTGCGCTATTTCTGGACGGTGGCCAAGGCGGGCGGCGTGATGCGCGCAGGCGAGCAGCTGCACACCACGCCCCAGACGCTTTCCGGGCAAATCAAGCAGCTGGAGGAATGGCTGGGCCACGACCTCTTCAGAAAGCGTGGCCGGGGCCTGGAGCTGACCAGCGAAGGCAGAGTGGCCCTGGGCTATGCCGAGCAGATCTTTGCGCTGGGGGATGAGCTGGAGAAGTCCATACGCCTGTCGCGCGGCCAGGAGAAACCGCTGGAGTTCCGCGTGGGGGTGGCCGATTCGATTGCCAAGTCGGTGGCCTACCACCTGCTGGAGCCCGCTTTGGGCATGCCACAACGAGTGCACATGACCTGCCACGAAGGCAAGTTTCCCGAGCTGATCGCGCAGCTGAGCCTGCACAAGCTCGACCTGGTGCTGGCAGACGAGCCGGTATCCAAGAAGATTGGTGTGAAAGCCTTCAACCACCCGCTGGGCACCAGCGGCATGAGCTTTTTGTGCGCTCCCAGCCTGCGCGCCCAGCTGGAAGGGCCCTTTCCGCAGTGTCTGCATGGTGCACCCATGCTGATCCAGGGGCCCATGTCGTCGGTGCGGCAGCAACTCGACCATTGGCTCAACAAACACCACCTGCAGCCCCGCCTAGTCGGCGAGTTCGACGACAGTGCGCTCATGAACGCGTTTGGCCGCCAGGGCCGGGGCATTTTCACGTCCCCCACGGTACTGGACGAGGAAACCACCGCCCAGTTCGGCGTGGAGGTGATAGGCCGGTCTACCGAACTGGTGGAAGAGTTTTTCGCAATTTCCGTCGAACGGCGGATCACACATCCCTGCGTTGTTGCGATCACCAAGGCGGCCAAGGCCGATCTTTTCGCCCGCTGAAGGAGACGTTTCACGTTTTCCCGCTGAACGGGCGATCAGAACGCCTCCGGATTGAGTGCCCAGAAGAACGTCGCGTGGATGGGCGGACTAGGTACTTTCAGGCCCCGTATGCGGCCCTCCATCCTCGAAGTCACCCCGAAGCCGATGGGGATACATGCGCTGCAACGAGCCCATGGCAGTGAGCGCAAGGCCGAAAAAGAACAGCCTGATCCGAGATAGCACCGGCAAAAACAAAAACGCCCACTAAAGAGTGGGCGTTTTGCAAAGCGGAGACCGCTGTATTTGGTTGCGCGAGAAGGATTTGAACCTCCGACCTTTGGGTTATGAGCCCAACGAGCTACCAGACTGCTCCATCGCGCGGTAAGAAATAAATTATACCCTATTATTCGGCAGCTGCCGAATTATTTTCGGTTTCTGCAGCGCGATCGACCAATTCGACCAGTGCCATGGGCGCGTTGTCACCCACGCGGAAACCCATCTTCAGAATGCGGGTGTAACCACCGGGACGCACCTTGAAACGGGGGCCCAGGTCGTTGAACAGCTTGGTCACGCTGTCGCGGTCGCGCAGGCGGTTGAAAGCCAGACGGCGGTTGGCGACGGAGTCTTCCTTGGCCAGGGTGATCATGGGTTCGATCACGCGGCGCAGTTCCTTGGCCTTGGGAACCGTGGTCTTGATGGCCTCGTGCTCGATGAGCGAGTTCATCATGTTCTGCAGCATCGCGAGGCGGTGCGAGCTGGTGCGGTTGAGTTTGCGGAGGCCGTGTCCGTGGCGCATGGTGCTTTCCTTCTACTGTCTGTGTAATTAAATCGGACAGCCGTGTCAGGTACTGTCCGAGGCACTGTTCCCTTTGGCGTCTTGCTTCCAGGGAACAAAAAGTCCCCCTTGCGGAGGACTGAAAAACCGGGCTCCCATTTCGGGAAACCCAAGATTATAACGCTCGCTCAGCGCTTGTCCAGGCCAGCTGGTGGCCAGTTCTCAAGCTTCATGCCCAGCGTGAGGCCACGCGAGGCGAGCA
The DNA here is from genome assembly GCF_054950075.1 of Acidovorax sp. Q11. Taxonomy (NCBI): domain Bacteria; kingdom Pseudomonadati; phylum Pseudomonadota; class Betaproteobacteria; order Burkholderiales; family Comamonadaceae; genus Acidovorax; species Acidovorax sp. Q11. Next base: position 96,042 of record NZ_JBUDZG010000007.1, read on the forward strand.
CTTCCTTGATTTCGTTGAGCGACTTGCGGCCCAGGTTAGGTGTCTTGAGCAGCTCGTTCTCGGTACGCTGGATCAGGTCACCGATGTAGTAGATGTTCTCGGCCTTCAGGCAGTTGGCGGAACGCACGGTCAGTTCCAGCTCGTCCACAGGACGCAGCAGAATAGGATCGAACGTGGCATTGCCGCGCGGGCCTGCGGGCGCGTCGAACGCAGCCAGCTCGCCACCTTCCAGCTGTGCAAACACAGCCAGTTGTTCCACCAGGATCTTGGCCGATGCACGCACGGCATCTTCAGCGGTGATGGCACCGTTGGTTTCGATCTCGACGACCAGCTTGTCCAGGTCGGTGCGTTGTTCCACGCGGGCGCTTTCCACGGTGTAGCTCACGCGCTTCACAGGGGAGAACGATGCGTCCAGCACGATGCGGCCAATCGACTTGGTCGATTCGTCGGCATAGCGGCGCAGGTTGCCCGGCACGTAGCCACGGCCTTTCTCGACCTTGATCTGCATGTCCAGCTTGCCGCCAGCAGACAGGTTGGCGATCACGTGATCAGGGTTCACGATTTCGACATCGTGAGGGGTCTGGATATCACGGGCCGTCACCACGCCTTCGCCGTCCTTGCGCAGGCTCAGCGTGACTTCGTCGCGGTTGTGCAGCTTGAACACCACACCCTTGAGGTTCAGAAGGATGTTGACCACATCTTCCTGGACACCATCGATCGACGAGTACTCATGCAGAACGCCTGCAATGGTGACTTCCGTCGCTGCGTAACCCACCATGGACGAGAGCAGGACGCGCCGAATGGCGTTGCCCAGCGTGTGGCCGTAACCACGCTCGAACGGCTCCAGTGCGACCTTGGCACGGTTGTGGCCAAGCTGCTCGACATTGATCGCCTTGGGTTTCAGCAAATTGGTTTGCATTCAGACTTCCTCTCAATACCCCCAGCTCGTTACACCGGTAAGGCTGGTGAAGCACCTAAACCGCGATGCCTCGCGGTTCAGGGACGGTTTTCTTGACTTACTGACTCGACCGATTAGCGCGAGTACAACTCAACGATCAGCGATTCGTTGATGTCGGCACCGAATTCATCACGGTCCGGCGTCTTCTTGAAGATGCCTTCTGCCTTGTCGGCGTTCACTTCCACCCATGCAGGCATACCGACTTGGGCTGCCAGTTGCAGGGCTTCCACAACGCGGGCTTGCTTCTTGGACTTTTCACGCACGGCCACCACATCACCGGCCTTGACCAGGTAAGAAGCGATGTTCACGGACTTGCCGTTCACGGTGATCGCCTTGTGGGACACCAGTTGACGCGCTTCAGCGCGGGTCGAACCGAAACCCATGCGGTACACGACGTTGTCCAGACGCGATTCCAGCAGGAACAGCAGGTTGGCGCCGGTGTTGCCCTTCTTGCCATCAGCGGCTTCGAAGTAGCGGCGGAACTGCTTCTCCAGCACGCCGTACATGCGTTTGACCTTCTGCTTTTCGCGCAGTTGCAGACCGTAGTCGGACGTGCGAGCACCAGAGGTGCGGCCATGTTGGCCAGGCTTGGAGTCGAACTTGGACTTGTCGGCGATCGAGCGGCGAGCGCTCTTCAGGAACAGGTCCGTGCCTTCACGGCGGGAGAGTTTGGCCTTGGGGCCGAGGTAACGTGCCACTTGAGCTTCCTTTGTGTCATCTGCCGCAAACCATTGCGGGAGCCGCCTGAGGCGCTTGCGCGTTCACAGGCGGCGGTGGGCTTAGAGAGAAATTAGATACGACGACGCTTTTGAGGGCGGCAGCCGTTGTGGGGCACAGGCGTCACGTCAGAGATCGACGTGATGCGAATGCCCAGTGCGCCCAGAGCGCGCACCGAGGATTCACGGCCAGGACCAGGGCCCTTGATTTCGACGTCAAGGTTCTTGATGCCTTGGTCGATGGCAGCGCGACCTGCAACTTCCGAAGCCACCTGGGCTGCGAAAGGAGTGGACTTGCGCGAGCCCTTGAAACCTTGGCCACCGGACGAAGCCCATGACAGAGCATTGCCCTGGCGATCGGTGATCGTGATGATGGTGTTGTTGAACGAGGCGTGCACGTGGGCAATGCCGTCCGAAACGTTTTTCCGGACCTTCTTGCGAACGCGCTGTGCTGCGTTATTGGCAGGAGACTTAGCCATGATGATCTTTCAATCTTTATTTCTTCAGTGCAGCAGCACCCTTGCGCGGACCCTTGCGAGTGCGTGCATTGGTACGGGTGCGCTGACCACGCATTGGCAGACCGCGGCGATGGCGGAAGCCACGATAGCAGCCGATGTCCATCAAACGCTTGATGTTCATCGTGGTTTCGCGGCGCAGGTCACCTTCAATGGTGAACTGCTCGATTTGCTCGCGAATTTTTTCCAGATCGCCGTCCGTCAGATCCTTGATCTTCTTGGAGTAAGCGATACCAGTTGCTTCGCAGATCTTGCGAGCGCGGGTGCGACCAATGCCAAAAATGGCGGTCAAACCGATTTCCGCGTGCTTGTGCGGCGGAATGTTAATGCCAGCGATACGTGCCATATGCGTCCTCTAATACTTTCCAATCAACCTTGGCGCTGCTTGTGACGCAGATCCGTGCAGATCACACGCACCACACCCTTGCGGCGGATGATCTTGCAGTTGCGGCAGATTTTTTTGACCGAAGCCGAAACTCTCATTGCATTCTCCTAAAACTTTTCCATCCGTCCCGGCTGCTTCGCACGGAACACAATTTGTGCCCGCGAAAACTCGTGGGGCGCCAACTTAATCGACATTCAGTCGTTTGCAAGCGGCACCGCCATGCGGCTACCGCTTTCCGTCATCCTCAACCGCCAGGATTGCCCTTGAAATTGGCTTTCTTGAGCAGCGATTCGTACTGTTGCGACATCATGTAGTTCTGGACCTGGGCCATGAAGTCCATGGTCACGACCACAATGATCAGCAGTGATGTTCCGCCGAAGTAAAACGGAACGTTGTACTTCAAGATCAGAAACTCTGGCAGCAGACACACGAAGGTGATATACACAGCACCGGCCAAAGTCAGGCGGACCAGGATTCTATCGATGTAGCGTGCGGTCTGCTCACCTGGGCGAATGCCCGGGATGAACGCGCCACTCTTCTTCAAGTTATCTGCAGTCTCACGGCTGTTGAAAACCAGAGCCGTGTAGAAGAAACAGAAGAAGATGATCGCTGCGGCATAGAACATCACATAGATGGGCTGACCAGGAGTCAGCGCACCCGAAATGTCCTTCAACCAACGCATCGACTCACCAGCACTGAACCAGTTCACCACCGTTGCAGGCAACAGGATGATCGACGAGGCAAAGATCGGAGGAATCACACCTGCCATGTTCAGCTTGAGAGGCAAGTGCGACGATTGACCACCGTACACCTTGTTCCCCACCTGACGACGGGCGTAGTTCACCAAAATCTTGCGCTGACCACGTTCAACGAACACCACAAAGTAGGTCACCAGACCGACCACGAGGACGATGAAGATAGCAGCCAGGATGCTCATCGCGCCAGTACGCACCAGTTCCAGCAGCCCACCGATCGAACTCGGCAAGCCCGCAGCGATGCCAGCAAAGATGAGGATGGAAATACCATTCCCCAGACCGCGCTCGGTGATTTGCTCACCCAGCCACATCAAGAACATCGTACCGGCGGTCAAACTCACCACAGCCGTCAGACGGAAACCAAAGCCAGGGCTCAACACCAAACCGGCCGAGCTTTCGAGCGCCACAGCAATGCCCAGCGACTGGAACAGGGCCAGGCCCAGGGTTCCGTAACGGGTGTACTGCGTGATCTTCCGACGACCGGCTTCACCTTCTTTTTTCAGCTGCTCAAACGCGGGCAACACGTAGGTCATCAGCTGCATGATGATCGATGCCGAGATGTACGGCATGATCCCCAGAGCAAAAACCGTGAAGCGCGACAGAGCCCCACCCGAGAACATGTTGAACAGGTTCAGGATGCCGCCTTGCTGGCCGCTGAAAAGCTGCTGAAGTTGGGCTGGATCGATACCGGGCACAGGGATATGAGCCCCGATGCGATACACGACCAGCGCAAGCAACAGAAAAACCAGACGACGACGCAGGTCGCCGAACTTACCGGTCTTTGCAATTTGAGCCGCGCTAGTAGCCACAGGTGCCTTCCTTCAGTGCCGGACTCAGGCGACGCTGCCGCCAGCAGCTTCGATGGCTGCCTTGGCACCTGCCGTAGCGCCCACACCGTTCAGCTTGACTGCCTTGGTGAGGGAACCGCTCTTGATCACCTTGACCACCTTGGCCAGCTCGCCGATCAGGCCAGCTTGCTTGAGCGCCAGGACATCCACTTCGGCCAGGCCGAGTTGGTCCAGAGCCGTCAGCGTCACTTCTGCATTGAACTTGAGCAGGTGCGACTTGAAGCCGCGCTTGGGCAAGCGACGTTGCAGAGGCATTTGACCGCCTTCGAAACCCACCTTGTGATAACCACCGGAGCGGGACTTCTGACCCTTGTGACCACGGCCAGCGGTCTTGCCCAGGCCGGAGCCGATACCACGGCCTACGCGGCGCTTGGCATGCTTGGCGCCGTCTGCGGGCTTGATGCTATTGAGTTCCATGATCTATCTCTCAGACGATTTTGACCAGGTAGCTGATCTTGTTAATCATGCCGCGCACTTCGGGCGTGTCCTGCAGTTCGCTCACGCTGTTGAGCTTGCGCAGGCCCAGGCCACGAACGGTGGCGCGGTGCGATTCCTTGGTGCCAATCGGGCTGCGCACCAGTTGAATCTTGACGGTTTGTTGCGTAGTCATATTCAAACTCCGGTTCAGGCGAAGATGTCTTCGACCGTCTTGCCGCGCTTGGCAGCAACATTCGACGGAGTGGTCGAATTGACGAGCGCATCGAACGTGGCGCGAACCATGTTGTACGGATTGGACGAGCCATGGCTCTTGGCCACGATGTCGGTCACACCCAGCACTTCGAAGACTGCGCGCATAGGGCCGCCAGCGATGATACCGGTACCCTTGGGGGCGGGAGCCATCATCACAACAGCGGCGCCGTGATGGCCCGTCACATTGTGGTGAATGGTTCCGTTCTTCAGGGACACCTTGACCATGTTGCGGCGGGCTTCTTCCATCGCCTTCTGCACAGCAGCAGGCACTTCCTTGGACTTGCCTTTGCCCATGCCAACGCGGCCGTCACCGTCGCCAACCACCGTCAGTGCGGCGAAGCCGAGAATACGGCCACCCTTCACGACTTTGGTCACGCGGTTGACCGCGATCATTTTTTCGCGCAGACCGTCGTCTTGACCTTCGCTCTGCACTTTGGGTTGAAATTTAGCCATTTTGTATTCCGCTCCGCTTAGAACTGCAGGCCGGCTTCACGGGCTGCGTCGGCCAGGGCCTTGACGCGACCGTGGTAGGCAAAGCCTGCGCGATCAAATGCAACCTTCTCGACGCCTGCTGCCTTCGCCTTTTCAGCGATGCGCTTGCCGATGATCTGGGCTGCAGCGGCATTGCCACCCTTGCCCGAACCGCCGAGCGACTTGCGCACATCGGCTTCGGCCGTGGAAGCGCTGGCCAGCACCTTGCTGCCGTCGCCGGAAATCACACTGGCGTAGATATGGAGGTTCGTACGGTTCACGGTGAGACGCGCCACGCCTTGCTGTGCAATGCGGATGCGGGTCTGACGCGAACGACGAAGACGCTGCTCTTTCTTGGTCAACATGTTGCAGCTCCTTATTTCTTCTTGGTCTCTTTGATCGTGATCTTTTCGTCCGCATAACGGATGCCCTTGCCCTTGTAAGGCTCGGGAGGACGAACAGCACGGATCTCGGCAGCGATTTGACCGACGCGTTGACGGTCAGCACCCTTGATCACCACTTCCGTGGGGGTAGGGGTAGCCACCGTGATGCCAGCGGGCATTTCGATGTTGACCGGATGCGAGTAACCGACAGCCAGGTTCAGCTTGGAACCCGAAGCGGCGGCCTTGTAGCCCACACCGACCAAGCTCAGCTTCTTCTCGAAGCCCTTGCTGACACCGACCACCATGTTGTTGACCAACTGGCGAATCGTGCCGCTCATGGCATTGGCTTCGCGGGAGTCGTTGACGGGCTCGAAGCTGAGCTTGCCGTCATTGCTCGACACCTTCACCAGCACGTTTTGTGCGAGCGACAGGGCGCCGCCAGAACCCTTCACAGAGATCTGGTCATCTTTCACGGACACATCCACACCTGCGGGGATGGTCACGGGCATTTTTCCTACTCGGGACATTTCAGTTTCTCCTCAATGCCGCGGGTTAGGCCACGTAGCACAGCACTTCGCCACCAACACCGGTAGCGCGCGCCTTGCGGTCGGTCATCACGCCCTTGGGCGTCGTGACGATTGCCACACCCAGACCGTTCATGACTTGTGGAATGGAATCACGGCCTTTGTAGACACGCAGACCAGGGCGGCTGACACGCTCGATGCGCTCAATCACGGGACGGCCTGCGTAGTACTTCAGGGCAATTTCGAGTTCCGACTTGCCAGCTTCGGTTTTCACCTGGAAGCCGTCGATATAACCTTCGTCCTTCAGCACTTGGGCGATGGCGATCTTCACTTTGGAAGAAGGCACCAGAACCGTGGCCTTGGCGACCATCTGTGCATTACGGATGCGGGTCAGCAAGTCAGCGATAGGATCACTCATGCTCATGTTTAATCTCTCCTGCCTGCTTACCAGCTGGCCTTGGTGACACCGGGGATGTCGCCTGCAAAAGCCAGTTCGCGGATCTTGGCGCGAGCCAGACCGAATTGACGGAAGGTGCCACGTGGACGACCGGTGATTTCACAACGATTGCGCTGACGCGTGGGGTTGGCATTGCGGGGGAGCTTCTGCAGGCCCAGGCGGGCTGCATCACGCTCTTCGTCGCTGCGCTTGACGTCGCCAGCGATTGCCTTCAGTTCCGCATACTTGGTTGCGTACTTGGCTGCCAGTTTTTCGCGCTTCAGTTCGCGCTGGATCAAAGCTACTTTAGCCATGCTTCGCCTCAGTTCTTGAACGGGAAACGGAAACCAGCGAGAAGCGCCTTGGCCTCTTCGTCGGACTTGGCCGTCGTGGTGATGCTGATATTGAGACCGCGCAAGGCGTCAACCTTGTCGTACTCAATTTCAGGGAAGATGATCTGTTCTTTGACGCCGATGTTGTAGTTGCCACGGCCGTCAAAGGCGCGACCAGAGATACCACGGAAGTCACGGACGCGGGGCAGAGCCACGGTCACAAAACGGTCCAGGAACTCATACATCTGCACGCCACGCAGCGTGACCATGCAACCGATGGCCTGGCCTTCGCGGATCTTGAAACCGGCGATAGCCTTCTTGGCCTTGGTCACCACAGGCTTCTGACCAGCAATCTTAGTCAGGTCGGCCACGGCGTTGTCCATCACCTTCTTGTCCGACACGGCTTCACTCACACCCATGTTGAGGGTGATCTTGGTCAGACGTGGAACCTGCATGGGCGAGGTGTAACCGAACTGCTTGGTCAGCTCGGGGGCGACTTTGTCGCGGTAAATGTCTTGCAGTCGTGCCATGTTTACCCCTTAGGACGCCTTGATTTCAGCGCCGCTGGACTTGAACACGCGAACGCGCGAACCGTCAGCCTGCACCTTGATGCCCACGCGATCAGCCTTGCCAGTAGCGGCATTGAAGATAGCCACGTTGGACTGGTGGATCGGCATTGCCTTTTCAATGATGCCGCCAGTCGTGCCCTTCATGGGGTTTGGCTTGGCGTGCTTCTTGACGAGGTTGATGCCGTCGATGACGAGGTGGGAGTCATCTTTGCGCAGCGACACAGTGCCGCGCTTGCCTTTGTCACGGCCGGTCAGCACGATGACTTCGTCGCCCTTGCGAATCTTGTTCATGGCGCGTCCTTAGAGAACTTCAGGAGCCAGGGACACGATCTTCATGAACTTCTCGGTACGCAGTTCACGCGTCACGGGTCCAAAGATGCGGGTGCCGATGGGCTCCAACTTTGCATTCAGCAACACGGCTGCGTTGCCATCGAATTTAACGAGCGAACCGTCGCCACGGCGAATACCCTTCGCCGTACGAACCACCACTGCGCTGTAAACCTCGCCTTTTTTGACGCGGCCACGTGGAGCGGCTTCTTTGATGCTCACCTTGATGATGTCGCCCACGCTTGCATAGCGACGCTTCGAGCCACCCAGCACCTTAATGCAAAGGACGGACTTGGCGCCGGTATTGTCGGCAACCTCTAACCGAGATTCTGTCTGGATCATTTCAATATTCCCAACTTGCACCAGAAGACAACAGCCCCAGAGAACTTCTCAAGGGCTGCAGATCAGCCAGTCAGTCTTGGGCCCGTCGTCCGCACCGCAAACCATTTGCAGCACTTCCCGCTGGGCAGAAACTTCACGCTTTGAACGCGAAGCCCTCGATTATGGCAAAGGGCTTTTACGAAGTCAAGCGCTCTATCACAAAGGAACGTGCAGATACTGCTGCGCCAAGGCCAGGAAGACCTCCAACTGGGGGTCGCCCCCCAATTCTTCACGCAGGATGCCTGCCACCACAGGCGCCAGCTGGATGGCCTGGCGCGCATCCAGGAACAGCAGCCGGGAGCGGCGTGCCAGCACGTCTTCGACCGTGCAGGCGTACTCATACCGCGCGGCGAAACGCACCATCGCCTCGGTCAGGCCGCCGCCAAGCACTGTCTGCGCCCCGGGGATCGCCTGTACGGCGGCCGCCTCGCTGCCATATGAATGCAGCCCCTGTGCATCGCTGATGCGGTGCTGCACAGGCGCCTGGGGAGTGCCCACCAGGGGCAGCTGGTTGGTCACACCGGCGGGTTTTGCAGGGAGCAGGCCCGTGGCGAAGCATTTTTGCAACACATCTTCGGCCATGGCGCGGTAGGTGGTCCATTTGCCCCCCGTCACGGTAATCAGCCCACTGCGGCTGGCCAGCACCGTGTGTTCGCGGCTGATCTTCTTGGTGTTGTCGCCATCGTCGTCCTGAGGCTTCACCAGAGGGCGCAGCCCCACCCAGATGCTGCGGATGTCCTCGGCCTTGGGCGCACGGGTGAGGTAGCGGGCGGATTCTTCCAGGATGAAACGTACCTCTTCCCGGAACGGTTCCGGCTCCCGCACGATGTCCTGGCGCGGGCTGTCGGTAGTGCCCAGGATGAGTTTGCCCAACCATGGCACTGCAAACAGCACCCGGCCGTCGGCGGTCTTGGGCACCATCAAGGCGTGGTCAGAGGGCAAAAACTCGCGGTCCACCACGATGTGCACACCCTGGCTGGGCGCCACGATGGGCTTGGCGGGGCGGCCAATGGCCTCGCCGTCCATCTGGCGCAGGGTGTCCACCCACACGCCCGTGGCGTTCACCACCGTGCGGGCGCGCACCGTGAACTGTTGCCCACTGTCCGCGTCCTCGCACACAAAACCGGCCACCTTGCCGGCTTCGTGAACCAGCGCGCGCGCGGGGCAATAGTTGACCACCAGGGCGCCCAGGCTGGCCGCCGTGCGCGCCAGAGCCAGGGCCAGACGGGCATCATCAAACTGACCGTCCCAGTATTTGACGCCGCCCTTGAGCCCTTCGGTGCGGGCCGTCGGCAGGCATTCGAGGGTGCGGGCACGGCCCAGGAACTGGGTGGCGCCCAGCCCCGCCTTGCCCGCCAGGGCGTCGTACATCATGAGCCCGATGCCGTAGAACGGCGTCTCCCAAAAACGGTACGACGGCATGACAAACGGCAAGGGCTGCGCCAGATGGGGCGCGTTGTGCAGCAAGGTGGTGCGCTCGTGCAGCGCTTCGCGCACCAGGGCGATGTTGCCCTGCGCCAGGTAGCGAACCCCGCCATGCACCAGCTTGGTGGCGCGGGACGAGGTCCCTTTGGCAAAGTCGTGCGAATCCACCAGGACCACGCTGAAACCGCGCGCCGCCGCATCCAGCGCAACCCCCAGCCCCGTCGCCCCCCCGCCGATCACGGCGAGGTCATAGTGGTGCGGCTGGGCCAGGCGGGCCAGCAGGTCGGCGCGTTGCGTAGGAAGGGGGGCGGAGGCAGTGGTCATGGGGGTGATTGTCCATGGATGGAGCAAGAATTAAGGGTTTACCCTCGAATTCTTGACACTTCCGGGGAGGAAACCGCCCTCGACGTTCTGGCCATCGGGGGCGGTATGGAGTGAAAAAGGCAGCCAGAGACCTTGTGAGCCCTGGCTGCCTGTGGAGGTTGTCAAAACGCGGAGGTCACAGACTCAACGCGTTTTGCCATCCTTCCAAGCCTGCAGCAACTTGCCATAGGCAATGGTTTCGCCCTTGGGCTTTTCGTTGGCCAGCTTGGCCCATGGGGCCTGCTTGTCGCTCAGCCACTTGGCGTTGTCGCTCTTGGGGTTGAGCTTGGGTGCGCAATGGGCCATGCCAGCGCGCTCCAGGCGGGCCATCACCTGGTCCATTTCGTCGGCCAGCGTGTCCATGGCACCCTGTGGGGTCTTTTCACCCGTCACGGCCTGGGCCACGTTCTTCCACCAGAGCTGGGCCAGCTTGGGGTAGTCAGGCACGTTGGTACCGGTGGGCGACCATGCCACGCGGGCGGGGCTGCGGTAGAACTCGACCAGGCCACCCAGCTTGGGCGCCATGTCGGTCATGGCCTTGGACTGGATGTCGGACTCGCGGATCGGCGTCAGGCCCACCATGGTCTTCTTCAGCGACGTGGTCTTGGCGGTCACGAACTGGGCGTAGAGCCAGGCGGCAGCGGTCTTGTTGGCATCGTGGTCCTTGAAGAAGGTCCAGCTGCCCACGTCCTGGTAGCCGTTCTGCATGCCTTGCTTCCAATATGGACCATTCGGGCCGGGCGCCATGCGCCACTTGGGCGTGCCGTCGGCATTCACCACGGGCAGGCCGGGCTTGGTCATGTCGGCCGTGAAGGCGGTGTACCAGAAGATCTGCTGCGCGATCTGGCCCTGGGCGGGCACAGGGCCGGCTTCGCCGAAGGTCATGCCCGTGGCTTCCTTGGGCGCGTACTTCTTCATCCAGTCCACGTACTTGGTCAGCGCGTAGACGGCTGCGGGCGAATTGGTGGCGCCGCCACGGGACACCGAGGCGCCCACGGGCGTGCACTTGTCGTCGGCCACGCGGATGCCCCACTCGTCGATCGGCAGGCCGTTCGGTGCGCCGATGTCGGCCGTGCCAGCCATGGACAGCCACGCGTCGGTGAAGCGCCAGCCCAGCGAGGGGTCTTTCTTGCCGTAGTCCATGTGGCCATAGATCGGCTTGCCGTCGATGTTCTTCACGTCGTTGGTGAAGAACTCGGCGATGTCTTCGTAGGCGCTCCAGTTCAGCGGCACGCCCAGGTCGTAGCCATACTTGGCCTTGAACTTGTCCTTGATGTCCTTGCGGTCGAACAGGTCGGCGCGGAACCAGTACAGGTTGGCGAACTGCTGGTCAGGCAGCTGGTACAGCTTGCCGTCAGGACCGGTGGTGAACTTGGTGCCGATGTAATCCTTGAGATCAATGCCGGGGTTGGTCCACTCCTTGCCTGCGCCGCCCATGTAGTCGGTCAGGTTCATGATCTTGCCGTAGCGGTAGTGTGTACCGATCAGGTCCGAGTCCGAGATCCAGCCGTCATAGATGGACTTGCCCGACTGCATGGAGGTCTGCAGCTTCTCGACCACGTCGCCTTCCTGGATCAGGTCGTGCTTGACCTTGATGCCCGTGATTTCCTCAAAGGCCTTGGCCAGCGTCTTGGATTCGTATTCGTGCGTGGTGATGGTTTCGGACACCACCGAAATTTCCTTCACGCCCTTGGCCTGGAGTTTTTTGGCTGCGTCGATGAACCACTTCATCTCGGCCATCTGCTGGTCTTTATTCAGCGTGGATGGCTGGAATTCGCTGTCGATCCACTTCTTGGCCTCGGCCTCGCCGGCCCAGGCAGCCTGCCCCATCGCCAGAGCCGCGGCGGCGAAAGCGATCGCCTTGAACTGCATCTTCATTGCTGTCTCCTCTCAGATTGAGACCCCCATTGGTAGACCGGCACCAACCCGGGGGGGAACCAGGCCAGGCCTTCGACACTACAAAAACAATAGCCAAAAATGCTTACCTATCAGGCGCAAACGGTCATTTCTGCCTTAACCCTTGCGCATGATCAGCGCCAGCAGCGCCATGGACACCACAAAGCTGATCCAGATCGACGGGTCGCCCTGCAGGCTGAACCACTGGGCCAGCTTGCCGCTGATGCCCACAAAGATCAGGTTCACGTAGGCGGCCGACAGCAGCCCGATAAAAAGCCGGTCGCCGCGCGTGGTCTCCAGGGGCAGGAAACCCTTGCGCATGGTCGTGGGCGACTTGATCTCCCACACCGCCATGCCCACCAGCATCAGCACGATGCACGTAAAGAACACTGCCACCGGCAGCGTCCAGGCCATCCAGTCAAACATGTCGCTGCCTCCTCAAACCCGGCCCATCGCGAAACCCTTCGCGATGTAGTGCCGCACAAACCAGATCACGATGGCACCCGGCACGATGGTCAGCACACCCGCCGCCGCCAGCGTCGCCCAGTCCATGCCCGACGCACTCACGGTGCGCGTCATGGTGGCCACGATGGGCTTGGCGTTCACGCTGGTCAGCGTGCGGGCCAGCAGCAGCTCCACCCAGCTGAACATGAAGCAGAAGAACGCCGCCACGCCCACACCAGCCTTGATCAGCGGCAGGAAGATGGTCATGAAAAAGCGCGGGAAGCTGTAGCCATCGATGTAGGCCGTCTCGTCGATCTCGCGCGGGATGCCGCTCATGAAGCCTTCCAGAATCCACACCGCCAGTGGCACGTTGAACAACAGGTGGGCCAGCGCCACGGCAATGTGCGTGTCCATCAGCCCCACGGTGGTGTAGAGCTGGAAGAACGGCAGCAAAAACACGGCCGGGGGTGTCATGCGGTTGGTCAGCAGCCAGAAGAACACATGCTTGTCGCCCATGAACTGGTAGCGGCTGAACGCATAGGCTGCCGGCAGCGCCACGGTGAGTGAGATCACCGTGTTGATCGCCACATAGATCAGGCTGTTGATATAGCCCGAGTACCACGACGCATCGGTGAAGATGGTCTTGTAGTTGGCCCAGGTGAAGTTCTGCGGGAAGAACGAGAAGCTCGACAGGATCTCCTCGTTCGTCTTGAAGCTCATGTTGACCATCCAGTAGATGGGCAACAGTGCGAACAGCAGGTACGCAATCAGGAACAGCGTCCGCTTCTGGAAACGTTTTTCATTCATGGCCGGCTCCTTCGTCGCTGACGGTGCCCACGCGCTGCATCCAGTTGTAGAGGATGAAACACAGCAGCAGGATGATGAAGAAATAGATCAGCGAGAACGCTGCGGCAGGGCCCAGGTCGAACTGGCCGACCGCCTTGGTCGTGAGGTACTGGCTGAGGAACGTGGTCGCATTGCCCGGTCCGCCCCCCGTGAGCACGAAGGGCTCGGTGTAGATCATGAAACTGTCCATGAAGCGCAGCAGCACCGCAATCATCAGCACACCGCGCATCTTGGGCAGCTGGATGTAGCGAAACACCGCGAACTTGCTCGCACCGTCGATGCGGGCCGCCTGGTAGTACGCATCGGGGATGGAGCGCAGCCCGGCAAAGGCCAGCAGCGCGACCAGCGGTGTCCAGTGCCACACATCCATCAGCAGCACCGTGAGCCAGGCCTGCGTGGCATTGCCGGTGTAGCTGTACTCGATGCCCGCCTCCTGCAGCATGCGGCCCATCAGGCCGATGTCGGCACGGCCATAGATCTGCCAGATGGTGCCCACCACGTTCCAGGGGATCAGCAGCGACAGCGCCACCACCACCAGCACGGCCGACGACTTCCAGCCCTGCGCGGGCATGGACAGCGCGAGCAAAATGCCCAGCGGTATCTCTACCGCCAGCACCGCCAGCGAGAAGGTCAGCTGGCGCCACAGCGCCGCGTGCAGCTCCTCGTCGCGCATCACGGCGGCAAACCATTCGGTGCCGACGAACACGCGCCGCTCGGGCGAGATGATGTCCTGCACCGAGTAGTTCACCACCGTCATCAGCGGCAGGATGGCCGAGAAGGCCACGCACAGAATCACGGGCAGGATCAGGAACCAGGCTTTCTGGTTGACGGGTTTAGTAGTCGCGCTCATGCCAGAGACTCCAAAAGACTGATGCCAGCCACAGCGCATGGCACGGGCACAGCGCCATCAGCGGGACGCCCAGCAAGGGCCGCCCCGCAGCAAAGGGCGTCGTCCCCCTCGCAGGGGGAAGCCGCGCAGCGGCTCAGGGGGTGGGCCGTCATGCCAGCAACTCCTCATTCTTGTAAAAACAGGTGTGCTCACCCAGCACCTGCAGCCACGCCGTGTCACCGGCCGATGGCAGACGGGTCTCGGGCGCGAAACGCGCCTTGACGGTGTGCTCGCCCACCTTGGCAGTCAACATCAGGTAGGTGCCGATGTCCTGCACCTGTACCACCGTGCCGGGCAGCGCGCCCGCTTGCTGCGGCTGGGCCAGGGCCAGGTATTCGGGCCGTATGCCCACCTGCAGGGCGCCATCGGGCAGCGCGCGGCCCACGGGGCTGGCCAGGCGGTGCCCGGCCACCGAGAGGCTCTCGCCATCGCGGTGTGCGGGCAGAAAGTTCATGCCCGGCGAGCCAATGAAGTGCCCCACGAAGGTGTGTGCGGGCCGTTCGAACAGCGCGTCGGCCGAGCCGACCTGCACCGCCTTGCCACGCGTCATCACCACCACCTGGTCGGCAAAGGTCAGCGCCTCGACCTGGTCATGCGTCACATAGATCAGCGTGAGCTTGAGTTCGTGGTGGATCTGCTTGAGCTTGCGCCGCAGCTGCCACTTGAGGTGCGGGTCGATCACCGTGAGCGGTTCGTCGAACAGCACCGCCGCCACGTCGGCGCGCACCAGGCCACGGCCCAGCGAGATCTTCTGCTTGGCGTCGGCCGCCAGGCCTGCGGCGCGCTGGTTGAGCTGGCCGCTCATCTCCAGCATCTCGGCAATCACGCCCACACGCTGCTTGATCTGGTCCTCGGGCACCTTGCGGTTGCGCAGCGGGAAGGCGAGGTTCTCGGCCACCGTCATGGTGTCGTAGATCACCGGGAACTGGAACACCTGCGCAATGTTGCGTTCTTGCGGGCTGGCGCGCGTCACGTCGCGGCCATCAAACAGCACCTTGCCATGCGATGGCACAAGCAGCCCCGACATGATGTTGAGCATGGTGGTCTTGCCACAACCCGAGGGGCCGAGCAGCGCGTAGGCACCACCGTCCTCGAACTCCATCTTCAAAGGCAGCAGCGCGTAGTCGCTGTCCTGCTGGGGGTTGGGCTTGTACGAATGCGCCAAGTCCAGACTGATGCGGGCCATCTCAGCGACCTCCTTGTGCGGTAACGGGCCGCGCGGGCGCCCGGGCCAGGCGGCCATCGGCACCAAACACATAGGCCTGGGCCGGGTCCAGGTGCAGCGTGATGGCCGTCCCCAATTCAAAGTAATGCACACCGGTGAGCTGTGCCACCAGATCGCCCCAGGGCGTAGAGGCATGCACAAAGGTGTCAGAGCCCGAAATCTCCGCCAGCTCCACCACCCCGGCCACGCTCACGTCGCCGGGGCGTGCATGCACCCGCAGCGCACTGGCGCGCACGCCCACCGTCAGTCCGGCCGCCGTGGCCACGCCTTGTGGCAGGGGCAGCGTCAGCTCGGCCCCGCCTTGCAGGCGCACGCCCTGTGCGGTGGCCGAGGCCGCCATCAGGTTCATCGGCGGGTCGCTGAAAGCGCGCGCCACGCGCAGCGAATTGGGCGCATGGAACACCTCGGCCGTGGGGCCGTACTGCAGCAGCTGGCCTTCGTCCAGCACCGCCGTGTAGCCGCCCAGCAGCAGGGCCTCGCCCGGCTCGGTGGTGGCATACACCACGGTGGATTGACCGGCGGCAAACAACTGAGTCAGCTCTTCGCGCAATTCTTCGCGCAGCTTGTAGTCCAGGTTCACCAGGGGTTCGTCCAGCAACATCAGCGGCGCGCCCTTGGCCAGAGCACGGGCCAGTGCCACGCGCTGCTGCTGGCCGCCCGACAGCTCGGCAGGGTAGCGGTCCAGGAACATGTCGATGTGCAGGCGGCTGGCGATCTCGCGCACCCGGGCGTCGATGTTCTTTTCGCCGCGCAGCTTGAGAGGCGACGCAATATTGGCCGCCACCTTCATCGAGGGGTAGTTGATGAACTGCTGGTACACCATGGCCACGTTGCGGTCGCGCACGGGCATGCCAGTCACGTCCACGCCATCCACCGTCACGCGCCCGGCCGTGGGCGTGTCGAGCCCGGCCATGATGCGCATGAGGCTGGTCTTGCCCGCCTGCGTGGCGCCCAGCAGCACCGTGACGGCGCCGCTATGGAGCGCCAGGCTCATGTCATACAGCCAGGTCTGCGCCCCCACCTTCTTGCTGATGCTGTCCAATGCCAGCTGCATCACGCAACCTTTCGTTTGTGCCCCTGGGGCAAGTGAAGAATCCTGCGCCGCTGCGATCAGTGACGCAGGCAGCCCTCTCGGTTTTCGATTGCGTTCATTTTTGTTCTTTTTTGATCGTATCGAATCAAGGTTTACCCTTAACGGGTTCCTTTTTGTTCGATTTAAAGTATCCCTCACCCAACGTTGCCCCCATTCGCGTGAATACGAACCCCCGACAACTGCTGCTTCTGGAAGAAGTCCGTGCGCGCAAGTCCGCCACGGTGGAACAACTGGCCGACACCCTGGGCGTGACGCTGCAGACGGTGCGCCGCGACGTGCAGCGCCTGGCCGAGTCCGGCCTGCTGACGCGTTTTCACGGCGGCGTGCGCGTGCCCAGCTCCACGGTCGAAAACCTGGCCCACACCCAGCGCGAAACGCTCAATGCCGAAGGCAAGGCGCGCATTGCGCGCGCCGTGGCCGAGCAGGTGCCCAACGACTGTTCGTTGATCCTGAACATCGGCACCACCACCGAAGCCATCGCCAAAGCGCTGCTGCACCACCGCGGCCTGCGTGTGATCACCAACAACCTGAACGTGGCCGCCATCCTGAGCGGCAACCCCGAGTGCGAAGTGATCGTGGCCGGCGGCGTGGTGCGCGCCCGCGACCGGGGCATCGTGGGCGAGGCAGCGGTGGACTTCATCCGCCAGTTCCGGGTGGACATCGCGCTCATCGGCATCTCGGGCATCGAGCCCGACGGCTCTCTGCGCGACTTCGACTACCGCGAAGTGAAGGTGGCGCAAACCATCATCAAGCAGTCGCGCGAGGTCTGGCTGGCGGCCGACCACAGCAAGTTCAACCGTCCGGCCATGGTGCAGCTGGCCACGCTGGGCCAGATTGGCCGTCTGTTCACCGACGCACCACCACCCGAGCCCTTCCCTGCCTTGCTACAAGATGCTGGCGTGGTTTGCACTGTCGCTGCATGAATCAGGACAACCCCCTGTGGCGCTTCGCGCCGTCCCCCTTCTCTCGAATTGCTGCGCAATTCGGGAAGGAGGACACCGCCAGCGCGGCGGGGCGGCCCTTGCGCGGCGGTCGCTGGCTTGAGCAGCACCCGTTCATGGGCCGGCTATCCAACTTAAGGGCCAATCCAACGGCCTGACATAACCTGCTTACCTATGACCTACCTGCTCGCCCTCGACCAAGGCACCTCCAGCTCCCGCAGCATCGTGTTTGACGAACGCGGCCACATCGTGGCCCAGGCGCAGCTGGAGCTGCCGCAGATCTACCCCCAGCCCGGCTGGGTGGAGCACGACCCGCTGGAGATCTGGCGCACCCAGCTCGCCACCGCGCGCGATGCGCTGGCCAAGGCGGGCATTGCGGCCAGCGCCGTGCGCGCGGTGGGCATCACCAACCAGCGCGAAACCACGGTGCTGTGGAACCGCAAGACGGGCCAGCCCGTGCACCACGCCATCGTCTGGCAGGACCGCCGCGCCGAGCCCGCCTGCGCCCCACTGCGCGAACAGGGCCACGCCGCCACCATCCAGGCCAAGACGGGCCTGCTGGTGGACGCCTACTTCTCGGGCACCAAGCTGCAGTGGCTGCTGGACCATGTGCCCGGCGCACGCGATGCGGCCGAGCGCGGCGAGCTGGCCTTTGGCACGGTGGACAGCTGGCTGATGTGGAAGCTCACCCACGGCCAGGTGCATGTGACGGACGTAAGCAACGCCTCGCGCACCATGCTGTTCAATGTGCACACCAACCAGTGGGACGACGAGCTGCTGGCGCTGCTGCGCATCCCCAAGGCGCTGATGCCCGAGGTGCTGCCATCAAGCGCCCACTTTGGCGACACGGCGGCCAACCTGCTGGGCCACACCATCCGCATTGGCGGCGTGGCGGGCGACCAGCAAAGCGCGCTGTTTGGCCAGGCCTGCTTCACGGCGGGCATGGCCAAGAACACCTATGGCACAGGCTGCTTCATGCTCATGCACACAGGCGGCACGTTCCAGACATCGCAAAACGGCCTGCTCACCACCAGCGCGGCGCAGCCGGGCACGCAGCCAGAATTCGCCATGGAAGGCAGCGTGTTTGTGGGCGGCGCCGTGGTGCAGTGGCTGCGCGACGGCCTGCGCGCCATCTCGACCAGCGGCGAGGTCGAGTCGCTGGCGCAAAGCGTGCCCGACTCGGGCGGCGTGATGATGGTGCCCGCCTTCACCGGCCTGGGCGCTCCGTACTGGAAACCCGACTCGCGCGGCACCATCACCGGCCTCACACGCGGCACCACGCTGGGCCACATCGCCCGCGCGGCGCTGGAAAGCATCGCCTACCAGAGCGCCGCCCTGCTGCTGGCCATGAGCCGCGACGCCGTGGCCGCTGGCGGTGCGCCAGTGAGCGAGCTGCGTGTGGACGGCGGCGCCTGCATCAACGACCTGCTGATGCAGTTCCAGGCCGACCTGCTGGGCATTCCGGTGGTGCGCCCGGCCGTCATCGAGACCACGGCCCTGGGCGCCGCCTACCTGGCGGGGCTGTCGAGCGGCGTGTACCGCAGCACGGATGAACTCTCGCAGCTGTGGCGCGCCGACCGCCGCTTTGTGCCCACGCTCAGCAGCGCGCGTGCGCAGGAGCTGATGGCGAACTGGGAACACGCGGTGCGCCAAACAGTAGCTGAGTAGCTCCCCCTGAGGCGCTGCGCGCCTTCCCCCTCTCTGCTTCGCTTTGCTCGCGGAGGGGGACGCTCCCAGCGCGGCGGGGCGGCCCTTGCGCGGGAGCACTGGCATGGGCCGCGCCAGTTGCGCAGGCCATTCGGACAATCACAGGTCTCCGGCGCTACCATCGGCTCTCCCTTTCCAGCCTGCCCGCAAAATGACCTCCCCCGCTCCAGCCACAGCAAACTCCTCCCTCCCCACCATCGCCTTCATCGGCGGCGGCAACATGGCCAGCGCCATCATTGGCGGGCTGATCCGCCAGGGCCACCCGGCCAGCCAGATCGAGGTGGTCGAGCCCTACGCACCCACGCGCGAGGCGCTGCTCAAGAACTTCGGCCTCACGGCGCAGTCCGAGGCGGGCGCCGCGCTGCAGCGCGCCAGCATCGTGGTCTGGGCCGTCAAGCCCCAGACCTTCAAGGACGCCGCCGCGCAGGCCCAGCCGCACACCCAGCAGGCCCTGCACCTGAGCGTGGCCGCAGGCATCCGCTCGGACAGCATCGCGCAGTGGCTCGCCACCGAGCGCGTCGTGCGCACCATGCCCAACACGCCCGCGCTGGTGGGCAAAGGCATGAGTGCAATCTACGCGCGCCCCGCCGTGACCAGCGCCGAGCGCCAGAGTGTGGAGGCCATCATGGCGTCCACGGGCGAGTTCCTGTGGGTGGAGAGCGAGACCCAGCTGGACGCCGTCACCGCCCTCTCGGGCTCGGGCCCGGCCTACGTGTTCTATTTCCTCGAAGCCATGACGCGTGCCGGGGTGGGCATGGGCCTGTCCGACGCGCAGGCGCACCAGCTGGCCGTGGGCACCTTTGTGGGCGCCTCGGAGCTGGCCCGCCGCTCCGACGAGCCCCCGGCCGTGCTGCGTGAGCGCGTCACCTCCAAGGGCGGCACCACCTATGCCGCCCTGCAGTCGATGGAGGCCAGCGGCGTGTCGCAGGCGTTCGAGGCCGCCATGCGCGCCGCCGAAAAACGCGCCAACGAACTCGGCAACGAGTTCGGGGCCTGACCCCAGGCACCCTGTTCACGGCGCGGTGGGGAACCGTGAACATTTTTTATGGCTTTTTGGCCTTCTCCGCGCTCCCATCAAGCGTTGATAGCTATCAATTTGTGAGTATTGACCGCACCAGGTAGCTGCCTGCAATGCCCGCAAACACCGTGGCGCCCAGCCAGTGGTTGATGCGGAAGGCCTTGAAACAGCCCTCGCGGGTGCGGGTGCGGATCAGGGTGAAGTGCCACACGGCCTGAGCGAGTGCAGCGGCAATAGCTATATAAAAAATAGCACCCAAGGCATAGGGGGCGAGCGCAAAGCCCCAAATAGCCAAGAAAAGCAGGTAGAAGACCACAATCCCCGCCACATCGAAGCGCCCCAGCGTGATGGCCGAGGTCTTGATGCCGATCTTGAGGTCGTCGTCGCGGTCCACCATGGCGTATTCGGTGTCGTAGGCCAGCACCCAGAACAGGTTGCCCAGCCACATCCACCAGGCAACAAAGGGCACGCTGCCCTGCACGGCGGCAAACGCGATGACGATGCCGAAGTTGAACGCAATGCCCAGCACCGCCTGCGGCATGGAAATGAGGCGTTTGGTGAACGGGTAGGCAATGGCCACCAGCACGGCGGGCACGGACCACAGGATGGCGGCGGTGTTGGTGGTGAGCACCAGGCCAAACGACACGATGGCCAGCACGGCGCCCAGGCCCAGCGCCTCCTTGACCGACACGGCGCCCGTGGTCACAGGCCGTTGTGCTGTGCGCTTGACGTGTTTGTCAAAGTCGCGGTCGGCCACATCGTTCACACAGCAGCCCGCGCTGCGCATGAGGATGGTGCCCAGCACAAACACCACCAGCAGGTGCCAGCCCGGAAACCCATCGGCCGCGATCCACAGTGCCGACAGCGTGGGCCACAGGCACACCAGCCAGCCGGCGGGCCGGTCCCAGCGGATGAGGTCGAGGTACAGGGCGAGGCGGCTGCGCGGGGTGACGGACGGCATGCGTTGGCGGGTGCGGAAGGGTTAAAGAAACCCGCCGAACGTGCGGGCGCACCGAATGTAGCAGCAGCGTCTACCAGTCCCGCCCACCGGGCGGGGCTGGTATTGGAAGAGGCTAAAGGAGGCGCGCGACCACCGGGGTCAATGCCTGCGCCAGCCGCGCATGCTGGTCTGCATCCAGGTGCACGCCGTCCACCGGGCTGGCCGTGACCACCTGGCCAGCATCCAGGAAATGGCAGTCCAGCGTGCGGGCGACTTCCTCCAGGGCGGCAGCCATACCGACGCACCGCAGGTCACCTCCCTCGAACTTGGGCGTGACCGGGCCATGCGCCTCCCTGATGGGTGGCGGCGCCACCACCAGGATGGGCGGCACGGGCATACCGGGCTCGATGGGCGCCTGCCGGATCGCGGCCACCAGCTCGGCCAGCCCTTGCGCGGAATGCCAGGCGCTGTTCTGGTGGGTGGACTGAAAGTCGTTCGTGCCCAGCATGAGCACCACCAGCGCCAGCGGGGAATGGACCTCGATGCGCTGGGCCAGGCCCTGCAGGCCATTGCGCCCAGGCTTGAAGGGATCCTCCCATACTGTGCGCCGGCCATTGAGGCAGTCTTCGATCACCCGCACCTGGCGGCCCTGCTGAAGCAAGGCCAGCTCCATCGCTCCCGGCCAGCGCTGCTCGAAGGGCAGTCGCTGGCGGGTTCCGGGCACGATGCCCCACGACAGGGAATCGGCGTACACCAATACGTGCTGCACGCCGGTGCCTCACTCTTCCAGCAGCGAACGCAGCATCCACGCCGTCTGCTCATGCACCGTGAGGCGCTGGGTCAGCAGGTCGGCCGTGGGCTCGTCGCTGGCCTTGTCGGCCAGGGGGAACAGGCTGCGTGCGGTGCGGGCCACGGCCTCGTGGCCTTCGACCAGCACACGCACCATCTCCAGTGCCTTGGGCGGCTTGGCGGGCGCATCGGGCACCGTGGCCAGCTTGCCGAACTCGGCATACGAGCCGGGGGCAACATGGCCCAGCGAGCGGATGCGCTCGGCGATCGGGTCCACCGCGTTCCACAGTTCGGTGTACTGCGCCATGAACATGGTGTGCAGCGTGTTGAACATGGGGCCCGTCACGTTCCAGTGGAAGTTGTGGGTGGTCAGGTACAGCGTGTAGGTGTCGGCCAGCAGGCGCGACAGGCCCTGGGCGATGGCGGCACGGTCCTTGTCGCTGATGCCGATGTTGATGCTGGGGGCGGCGGTGGTCTTGGCGGCTTTGGCCATGGAGGCTCCTTCGTTGGCAGAAAAACAATCGATGGATCTGCCCCGCAGCGCCCCCGGCAGATGCCCCGGGGGCCGCGGCGTGGCGGCTCACGGCCACTGTAGCGCAGCGGCCTCCGCCGTTATTGCATCTGGCTCAAATTCCCGATGCGCACCAGCATCTCGGTGAACATCTGCATGTCGGCGTCCAGGTCCACCACTTCCTTGAACTCCTTGGCGTTGTGGGCCGTGTACTTCTTGCCCGGCATGGCGGGGCCGAAGTTGATCGCGTTGGGCATGAGCTTGGCCGTGGTGCTGCCCGCCGTGGGCACGGGCTTGGCTTCCAGGCCCGTGGTGTCGCCAAAGGTGTTGAGCAGCGTGGCCAGCCAGGCGCCCTTGGGGTCGCGCGCCATCCAGTTGCCCTGCTGGTGGTCCACCTCCACCGCCACACCGGCCTGGGCGCCCCATGCCTTGAGCTTGGCCGAGGTGGCCTGGGTCAGCGCCTCGGGCGTGCTGCCACGGGGCATGCGCACGTTCACCAGCACATCGACCTTGCCATCCTTCTCGCGGATGAGGTTGGGCGACATGGTGAGCGGGCCCATGAAGTCGTCGCTGTAGGCCAGTCCCAGGGTGCGGCCCAGGTAGTCCACGCCGTACAGGTCGGTGAGGTAACGCACGGCCTGCGCGTAGCCATTGGGGGCCAGCGCCACGCCCGACTCCTTCAGGAACAGCGCCAGGCGCGGCAGCGGGTTGACGCCCTCTTCGGGGCGCGAGCCATGGGCCGATGCGCCCGTGACCTTCACGGCCACGGCGGCGCCGTCTTGCGTGACGTCAATGCGGAAGGCGCCGCCCTGGGGCTGGTACTTCTCGACGAACGCCGCCTTCGCAGCGTTCAGGCGCGCCGCCACGTCGGCGGTGTTGCCGCCCTGCAGGCGGGCCGTGGCGGTCTGCGGCACGGCGTTGGTTGAAGCAGCCCCGGCCATGGCGGTGATCGCCGTCGCGCCGGTATTGGCAGCAGGCTGCAGCGGGAACGAGGCGCGCAGCGCGCCCGAGCCCTTTTCGGCCACCACGGCGGGGTACTTGCTGTCGAGCACGATGTTGTACTCGGGCAGCGCGGTCTTGGCGCGGTAGTACTTCATCGCGTCGCCACCGGTTTCCTCGGTGGTTTCGATCATGAGGCGGATGGTGCGTGCCAGCGGCAGGCCGCTGTCCTTCACGGCCTTCATCGCAAACAGCACGGTGGCGATGGAGCCCTTGTCGTCGATGGAGCCTCGGCCATACAGATTCCCGCCCACGCGGGTCAGCCTGAAGGGGGCGAGCTTGGTGCCGTCGTCCAGCACCCATTCGTCGGCCACCACGGGCACCACGTCGGCATGGGTGAGGATGCCGAACTCTTCGGGGCCGCTGCCGGGCAGCTTCACTTCAAAGATGCGGTTGTCCACGTTGCGGTACTGCAGGCCGAAGTCGCGCGCCATGCCTTCGACCAGGGTGCCGAAGGCAATGATGGCCGGGTCTTCATGCGGCGGCACCTTGGCAGACCGCACGGTGGGGATGGCCACCATCTTCGCGGTGGCATCGATCACGGCCGCCTGGTTGCGCAGGCGGTTGTGCAGGCCGAGCAGTCGGCTGATGTTGACCAGGTCATCGCCCGCCAAGGGCTTTTTCGCTGCATATGCAGCCACGGCGGGTTGCAGCTCGGGCTGCATCTGCGCGGCCAGCGCCAGGAACTGGCGGAAGTCCGCCGCAGCGGCTGCGCTGGGCGTGGCCGCGATGCGGTCGAGTGTGGGCTTCTTCAGCGTGGCGGCCGTGGTCGCCGTCGTGGAGGGGGGAATGGACGAGCACGCCGTCAACGCGGCGGCCAGGGTGGCGGTCAGCCAGAGCTTCTTCATGGGAACCTTCTGTAGAAAGCGGGGCGCAGCCGGACGATGGTCTGCGGACACTGCGCAACATGCATGCCCCAGCTGCACTGGCCAGGTCGGCCAACTCAGGGGCGGCGCGAGTGTAGCGCCGATTCCCCGTGGCAAAACCGCGGCCGCAGGGCCGGTTCAGGACAGGCGGTTCACGCCCGGCAGCTCGCAGGCGTAAATGGCGTTGCGCAGGGCGGCGATGGCCTCATACCGGGTGAAGCTGCGGCGCCAGGCCAGCACCACGCGGCGCATGGGCGGAGGGCTGCCGTCTTCCTCGCGGATGGGCAGATAGCGGATGTAGGTTTCGTCGCTTTTGCGGCGGCGCGACACGGTGAGCAGCGCGTCGCGCGGCACCGACAGGCGCGGCACCAGCGTCACGCCCATGCCGGCGGCCACCATGTGCTTGATGGTCTCCAGCGACGAGCCCTCGAACGACTTGCGGATGCCCTCGGCATTGCTGGCAAAGCGTGCGAACTCGGGGCAGACCTCCAGCACATGGTCGCGGAAACAATGGCCCGCGCCCAGCAGCAGCATGGTCTCGCTTTTCAGCTCGGCCGCCGTGACCGAGCGCTGCGCCGCCAGCGCATGCGTGCTGGGCACGGCCGCCATGAAGGGCTCGTCATACAGCGGCGCCATGGCCAGGCCCGTGTCAGGGAAGGGCTCGGCCAGGATGGCGCAGTCGATTTCGCCCGTGCGCAGCATCTCCAGCAGCTTGACGGTGAAGTTCTCCTGCAGCATCAGCGGCATTTGCGGCGTGCGCGTGATGGACTGGCGCACCAGTTCGGGCAGCAGATAGGGGCCGATGGTGTAGATCACCCCCAGCGTGAGCGGCCCGGCCAGCGGGTCCTTGCCACGCTTGGCGATTTCCTTGATGGCCGCCGCCTGCTCCAGCACGCTCTGCGCCTGGCGCACGATGTCCTCACCCAGCGGGGTCACCGTGACTTCGCCCGCGCTGCGCTCGAACAGCTTCACGTCCAGCTCTTCTTCCAGCTTCTTGATGGCCACCGAGAGCGTGGGCTGCGACACATAGCAGGCATCGGCCGCATGGCCAAAATGTTTCTCGCGGGCCACCGCAACGATGTATTTGAGTTCGGTGAGGGTCATGGTGAATTGCCAGCAGTGCTATTCATCCAGGAGGTGTTTTTGCCCCCCATTGAACCAGGCAGCATCAAAACCTTCCGCCAGGACAATTGCCTGCGCTGATGCTTGACCTTGGTCGCGGAGTCTTCCCAGGTACTTCACCAGGGTGTTTGAATCTTCGGTGAGGATGTGTGTGATGGACTCGCACACCATTTGCGCCAGCAATTTGACGTCGTCCTTCACGGCCACACGGTCGTCGCCCGTGTCACGCGACAGTACACGCATGAAATTACCGGAGGTCATGGCGTGATCGATGTTGAAGGGCAGTACATGAAAATTGCGCAAAGGGAGGTCGCTCACAGGTTGTCCCACTTGAAACTCTGACGCAACCACGGCAGACAAGTACAAAGGACAGCCCTGAGCCAAGGCCTCGCGCAGATAACACTTGGCTGTCTCGTGGTGCGCGCGCCCTGGGTCTGCCAGCGTGATCAAGTAACTCGTATCCAGAAGAATCGAGATCAAGCCGCACCTCCCCGCAGGGAGTCCACCCAATCGCTCGCATTGGGCACATCCCGCCAGGCCTTCGCACCTCGCTCCGTCAAGCGGCGCAACTGCGCTTCGTCCAAAGTCTGCTGATGCTCTTCAAAACCGAGCAAACGCGCATTGCGGTACTTTCGCGTCACCACGTTGTACTCCGCGCTGATGCGGGCCATAGCGACCTTGTAAAGGCGATTGACTGTATCGCTGCGGAAGAACTCGCGATCCGACTCCACAGGAATCAAAGTGCCATCGGGCAAACGAATATGCGCATTGACCTTTTTAAGTCCGCCCATTTCGACAATCTCACCCTGTAGGTAGCGCTCAACCTGGACCCACTGGTCTGCGTCGTCCGCATGGAAGTCGGTAGCAGCGCTGATGCTGATGTCCCGTTGCGGAATGCCTGGGACGGCAATTCGAAACACACAGCGGCGCGCCCCTCGCGCGAGTTTTTGCCACCGCTCCACTACTTCCCGACGCTTTTTGTCGAGACCATCCAAACGCTCGGAGGCCGCAAGCTGCAGCAGATCCCGCAGAAGGCCTGGCGACGACACAGGGGCCGTCTGGATCGCCAGCGAGCCTTTGACAACCCCTACATCCAGCGCCTGCAAATCCACTTCGGCGCCATCTCCTCGAAGGAACTCCTCCACGTCTTTTACAAAAGTTCGCAAGATTGCCAAGGGCACTCTGTCCGGGGATATCTCATATCCGGCAGACTCGTCGTGCAAGCTAATGAAAAGGGGCTGTGCGTCCATCCAGCAATTCTAGGCACTTACCGTACTGTCCGCAGCTCTCATCGAGATCCGCTGGCACACAACAGGTGCGAGCGTCTCAGGCCTTGAGGTAATCGGACTTGCCACCCAACCAGCGCGCCACGTGTTTTGCGGCAAGCTCAGGATACCGATCCAGCATCTGCGGCGCCAGTTCACGCGCCCATTCGAGCAAATGCGTGTCGGTGGCCAGGTCGGCAAACCGCAGCAGCGCATCGCCCGACTGGCGGGCGCCCAGGAACTCGCCGGGGCCTCGGATCTCCAGGTCGCGCCGGGCGATCTCGAAGCCGTCGTTGGTCTCGGCCATGGCGCGCAGGCGCTCCTTGGCGGTTTCGCCGACGCGGCCGCTGTCGTTGGTGGCATACAGCAGCACGCAGGCCGAGGCCGCCGCGCCGCGCCCTACCCGGCCGCGCAGCTGGTGCAGCTGGCTCAGGCCAAAACGCTCGGCATGTTCGATGACCATGAGCGAGGCGTTGGGCACGTCCACGCCCACTTCAATCACGGTGGTGCTGACCAGCACGCCCATCTGGCCGCTGGTGAAGAGCGCCATCACGGCCTTCTTTTCGGCGGTGGGCATGCGCGAGTGCAGCAGGCCAACCATGCAGCCCGGCAAGGCCTCGCTCAGGTCGGCATGGGTGGCCGTGGCATTGCTCAGGTCCAGCGCCTCGCTTTCTTCAATCAGCGGGCACACCCAGTAGACCTGCCGCCCGGCCTCGACTTGCGCGCCGATGCGCTCGATCACTTCGTCCTTGCGGCTGTCGGCAATGAGTTTGGTGACGATGGGCGTGCGGCCTGGCGGCAGCTCGTCGATGACCGACACGTCGAGATCGGCGTAGTAGCTCATCGCCAAGGTGCGCGGGATGGGCGTGGCGCTCATCATCAGCATGTGCGGCTCCATGCCGTGGGCCGCCAGCTTTTGCCGCAGCGCCAACCGCTGCGCCACGCCAAAACGGTGCTGCTCGTCGATGATGGCCAGCGCCAGGTTCTTGAACTGCACCTGCTCCTGAATCACGGCGTGGGTGCCCACCACCAGCGCGGCCTCGCCGCTGGCCACCAGGGCCAGCATGGCGGTGCGGTCCTTTTTCTTTTGCCCGCCCACCAGCCAGGCGACCTTACGGCCGCGCGCGGCCAGCAGGGGTTCGAGCCAGCCGATCATCTTGGCGAAATGCTGCTCGGCCAGGATTTCGGTGGGCGCCATCAGCGCGCACTGCCAGCCAGCGTCCATGGCCAGGCAGGCGGCCAGGGCCGACACCACGGTTTTGCCCGAGCCCACATCGCCCTGCAGCAGCCGGTGCATGGGCACCTGGCGGGCCAGGTCCACGGCGATTTCTTCACCAACGCGGCGCTGGGCGGCGGTGAGGCTGAAGGGCAGCACGGCCAGCAATTGTTCGTGCAGGGGCAGCGTGCCCGCCTTGGCCTTGGCGGGGCGCAGCACCGGGGCGCGCAGCCGGTCGCGCTCGCGCCGCGACTGGTACTGCGACAGCTGCTGGGCCAGCAGTTCCTCGGCCTTCAGGCGCTGCCAGGCGGGGTGGCTGTGGTCCTCCAGCGTGGACAGCGCCACGTCGGGCGCGGGGTGGTGCAAAAAAGTGAGCGCCTCACGCAAGCTGAACGCGCGGTGGAGGCCATTTTGGCCATAAAACCGCGCCCAGGGCGGCTCGGCGCCGGGGGGCAGTGTGTCCGACAGGTCCACCCGCGCCAATGCACTGACCACGGCGCGGCGCAGGTAGGGCTGGGGCAGCCCGGCCGTGGTGGGGTAGACGGGCGTGAGCGCGGCGGGCAGCTCGCCGCCTGCCACACGGAAGGCCGGGTGCAGCATCTGCCGCCCCCAGAAGCCGCCCTTGACCTCGCCCCGGATGCGCAGGCGTGCGCCCACAGCCATCGTTTTTTGGTGCGAGGGGTAGAAGCTGAAGAAGCGCAGCTCGCAGCTGCCGCTGCCGTCCTCCACCTGCACCACCAGCTGGCGGCGCGGACGCAGCTGCACCTCACTCGCCACCACGGTGGCTTCGATCTGGGCGATCTGCCCGTCGCGGGCGTTGGCCAGGGGAATGATGCGCGTTTCGTCTTCGTAACGCAGGGGCAGATGCAGGGCCAGGTCGATGTCGCGCCGCAGCCCGATTTTTTGCAGCGCCTTCTGCGCCACCGAGGCCCCGCCTTTGGCCGCTGCGGGGGCCGCCGGGGCCTTGGCACTAGGGGAAACTCTGGAGGCGGCAGGCGGCATGTAAAAGGCTTTTCGAACGACAGTACTAGAGCAAAAAGGCTACCATGGTTACCGTTAGTCAGCCTAAAGACGGGCGGTTCTTCGGGGCTCAACCACACCATGCTCAAGCGCATCCAAATCCAACATCTCACACTGGGCATGTACCTGCACGAGTTCTGCGGGTCCTGGATGGAGCACCCATTCTGGCGCGCCAAGTTTGTACTCAAGGACCCCAAGGACCTCGAACGCATCAAGGCCACCGCCATCCACGAGTGCTGGATTGACACCTCCAAGGGCCTGGACGTGGCCACCGGCACCACCTCGGTCTCGCGCGAAGAGGTGGATGCCAAGATAGAGACCGACTTCAGCCGCCTGGAAGACCTGCCCCCCATCCAGGTGAGCTTGCCCGTGCCACCGCCCCCTGTGCGCAACCGCAACCCCACCGACATGCAAGGTGAACTCAAGATGGCGGCGGACATCTGCGGCCGATCCAAAAAGGCCGTGGTTTCGATGTTCAATGAGGCCCGCATGGGCCGTGCGGTGGACTCAGCGGGGGCACAAAGCCTGGTGGAGGAAATCTCCGACTCCGTCACCCGCAACCCGGGTGCGCTGATCAGCCTGGCGCGCCTCAAAACGGCCGACGACTACACCTATATGCACTCGGTGGCGGTGTGTGCGCTGATGGTGGCGCTGGCGCGCCAGCTCAAGCTCAACGACGAGCAGACGCGCCTGGCGGGCATGGCGGGCCTGCTGCACGACCTGGGCAAGGCAGCGATCCCGCTTTCGGTGCTCAACAAGCCGGGCAAGCTCACCGACAAGGAATTCACCGTGGTGCGCAGCCACCCGCTGGAGGGCTTCCACATGCTCAAGGAAGGCGGCAATGTGCCCGACGCCGTGCTCGACGCCTGCCTGCACCACCACGAAAAAATCGACGGATCGGGCTACCCCGACAAGCTGAAGGGCGAGGGCATAAGCGTCATCGCGCGCATGACGGCCATCTGCGACGTGTACGACGCCATAACCTCCGACCGCCCCTACAAAAGCGGCTGGGACCCGTCCGAATCCCTGCGCCGCATGGCCGAATGGACCAACGACCACTTCGACGCGCGGCTGTTCCAGGCCTTCGTCAAGAGCATCGGCATCTACCCCGTGGGCTCGCTGGTGCGGCTGACCTCGGGGCGCATCGGGGTGGTGACCGAACAGGCCCCCACGGCCCTCACCACGCCCATCGTCAAGGTGTTCTTCTCGACCAAGTCCGACCTGCGCATCCCGCCCGAGCTGGTGGACCTGGCCGCCCCGGGCTGCAACGAGAAGATCGTGGCCCGCGAAGACCCCGAGAAATGGCGCTTTCCGGACATCAATGAACTCTGGTCGGGGTTTGCCGAAAAGGCCTGGTAGCCCTGCCCGGCTGATCTGGCCACCGCACCCGCCCCTGCCCTGCCCCGCGCTTCCTCCGTGCCCGCCCTGATCACCCTGACCCTGAACCCCGCGCTCGACCTGGCGACCACAACCGCCCAGGTCGCGCCCACGCACAAGCTGCGCTGCGGCCCGGTGCAGCGTTTTGCGGGCGGTGGCGGCATCAACGTGGCCCGCGTACTTCACCGGCTGGGCGCCGATGTGCTGGCCTGGGCCCTGGCGGGCGGCGCAGCGGGCGCACAGGTGCAGCAACTGCTGGCCAGTGAAGGGGTGCCCACGGCACTGCAAACCATTGCGGGCGATACGCGCGAGAACTTCTCGGTGGTCGAAACCACCACCGGCCAGGAGTTTCGGTTTGTGCTGCCCGGCCCCACGCTGCAGGCAGCCGAATGGCAGGCCTGCCTGGATGCGCTGGCCGCCTTGCCCACGCCGCCCCGCTGGCTCATTGCCAGCGGCAGCCTGCCACCCGGCACGCCAGACGACTTCTATGCCCGGCTGGCCCAGGCTCTGTCTGGCCGGGGCGTGCGGGTGGTCGTCGATACCTCGGGCCCGCCGCTGGCCGCTGCGCTGCAGGCGGGCGTGGCCCTGGTCAAGCCCAGCCTGCGGGAGCTGCGCGAGCTGGTGCAGCAGCCGCTGGAGCAGGCAGCCGACTGGTGCGCCGCCGCCCAATCGCTGGTGCACAGCGGCGCGGCCGAGACCGTGGCCCTGTCGCTGGGCGAACAGGGCGCCGTGCTGGCGACCCGCGCGGGTGTGTGGCAGGCCCCGGCGCTGAACGTGCCCGCCACCACCGGCACCACAGGCGCGGGCGACTGCTTTCTGGCGGCGCTGGTCTGGGCACTGGACCGGGGCGACGCCCCTGCCGAAGCACTGCGCTGGGGCGTGGCGGCGGGGGCTGCGGCCTTGCTGCACCCGGGCACCACCCTGGCCCAGGTGAGCGACGTGCAGCGGCTGGTGCACAGCGTGCCTGCGCCCGTGGCCGTCACCACACAGCCATAGCCCGGCCCCGGCGGGCGGCACAGGCGCGTGGGACAATCGCGACCTTCGCAATTTTTACCTTGGCACGGGCCCGTTCGGCCCTCAAGCACGATGACTGATTTTTCCCCCGGCGCAGCCAGCGCGCCCCACGCTTCCCGCGTGTTCACCCTCAGCGACTTCGACTTCTCGCTGCCCCCCGAACTCATTGCCCAGCACCCCGCGCCCGAACGCAGCGCCTCGCGCCTGCTTGACGGCCGCGCCATGCAACCGGTGGACCGCATCTTCCGCGAGCTGCCCGGCCTGCTGCGCGAGGGCGATTTGCTGGTGTTCAACGACACGCGCGTGGTCAAGGCGCGCATCTTTGGCGAGAAGGCCAGCGGCGGCAAGCTGGAACTGCTGATCGAGCGCGTGCTGCCCGCCGAGGCCGGCGGCCAAGGGAACGAAGTCGTGGCCCACATGAAGGTCAGCAAGAAGCCCCTGCCCGGCAGCGTGGTGCACATGGCCGGTGGCCGCCGGGCGGGCGGCTTTGACGCCCAGCTGCTGGGCCGCTGGCCCACCGAGGACGGCCCGCTGTTCCGCTTTGCGCTGCACGGCCCCGCAGGCGAGTCGCCCTGGGAGCTGATGGACCGCCACGGCCACCTGCCGCTGCCGCCCTATATCGAGCGCCACCAGAACACCGACCACGACCCTGACGAGGCCGAGGACAGCCAGCGCTACCAGACCGTGTTTGCGCGCAACCCCGGCGCCGTGGCCGCACCTACCGCCGCGCTGCACTTTGACGAAGGCGTGCTGGCCGACCTGGCGGCGCGCGGCATTGAGCGCGCGAGTGTCACGCTGCATGTGGGCGCGGGCACCTTCCAGCCCTGCAAGACCGAAAACCTGGCCGAGCACCAGATGCACAGCGAGTGGTACGAAGTGCCCCTGGCCACGCTGGCCGCGCTGGAGCGATGCCGCCAGCGCGGCGGCCGCGTGGTGGCCGTGGGCACCACCACCGTGCGCACACTCGAATCCTGGGCGAAGACGGGCCAGGCCTCTGGCGACACCAACATCTTCATCACGCCAGGCTTTTCATTCCAGGTGGTGGATTTGCTGGTCACCAACTTCCACCTGCCCAAAAGCACGCTGATGATGCTGGTGAGCGCGTTTGCGGGCTACGCCCACATCATGGGCCTTTACCGGCATGCGATTGCGCAGCAGTACCGCTTCTTCAGCTACGGCGACGCGATGCTGCTGGAGCGTGCACGCAGCCAGCCGTGAGCCCTGCCGCCCCCACGCCCGCCGTCCGCCTGCACGCAGCGCTGGCGGGCATCGCACTCGCCGTGGCGGCCTGCGCTTTTTTTTGCTGTGCTGGACACCGCAAGCAAGCTGGTCAGCGCGAGCGTGCCCATCGTCATGGCGCTGTGGATGCGCTATGTGTTCCAGTCGCTGCTGACCACGGCCTTTGTGCTGCAGCGCGCGGGGCGCTCTGCGCTGCGCACCACACAGCCCCGCTTTCAGGCCCTGCGCGGTGCGCTGCTTGCCATGACCAGCCTGTTCGGCTTCATCAGCCTCACGGCCCTGCCGCTGGCGGAGTTCACGGCCATTGTGGCCACCGTGCCGCTGTGTGTGACGGTGGTGGCGGCGCTGTGGCTGCACCAGCCTGTGAGCCCTTTGCGCTGGCTGCTGGTGGTGACCGGCCTGGCGGGCACGCTGGCCATCATCCGGCCCGGCGGTGAGGCCTTCACCTGGGCGCTGCTGTGGCCGCTGTGCATGCTGGCTGCGGGCACGGGCTACCAGGTGCTGAGCAGCAAGATGGCCGGGCACGAGAGCCCCGCCACCACGCAGCTCTACACCAGCTGGATCGCCACCGCGCTGGTGTCGCTGGGTGTGCCGTTTTTCTGGCAGCCGGTGAACAACCCGTGGCTGTGGGCGGGCATGCTCACCATGGGCCTGTCGAGCGCGGTGGGCCATATGCTGCTGCTCAACGCCTATGCGCGCACCACGCCCGTCGTCATTGCACCGTTTTTGTATTCACAGATCGGCTTTGCGATGCTGGCGGGCTGGCTGGTGTACCGCCATGTGCCGGATGCCTGGTCGATGGCGGGCATTGCGGCCATCGTGCTCAGCGGCGCGGCCAGCGCGTGGCTGACCGTGCGCGAGACGCGGTAGGCGCCACTTTATAAGCAAAAACAGGGCTTTGCGCGCGACCACAAAGCGTTATCAGCTCCTGTTTTTATAGCAAACGCTCAGTACGCCACGGCATGCCCGTCCTTGCGCGGGTCGGAGCCTGCGATGTAGCTGTTGCCGTTCTTCAGCACCAGCTGCGCGCCGCCAAAGGCGAACACGCCGTTGCCCTCTTCCACCGTCACCTCGTGCCCGCGCGCGCGCAGCGCGGCGACCACGGCCGGGTCAAAGCCCGGCTCCACGGCCACGCCCTTGCCACCCGTCACGCGCCAGCGGGGGGCATCGGCCGCCGCCTGGGGGTTCTGGCCGTAGCGCAGCACGCGCAGTGCCATCTGGGTGTGGCCCTGGCTCTGCAT
Source organism: Acidovorax sp. Q11 (assembly GCF_054950075.1). NCBI lineage: Bacteria > Pseudomonadati > Pseudomonadota > Betaproteobacteria > Burkholderiales > Comamonadaceae > Acidovorax > Acidovorax sp. Q11. Next base: position 129,778 of record NZ_JBUDZG010000007.1, read on the forward strand.
GGGGCCGCCCATCACGCCAAACGCCATCTGCGGCGTGCCGTCGGCATGCATGGCAAAGGCCGGGATGATGGTGTGCGAGGGGCGCTTGCGCGGCGCCACCTGGTTGGCATGGCCCGGGATCTGGTTGAAGCCGTGGCCCCGGTTTTGCAGGCTGATGCCCGTGCCCGGCACCACCACGCCCGAGCCAAAACCCATGTAGTTGGACTGGATGAAGGACACCATCATCCCCGAGGCATCCGCCGCCGCCAGGTACACCGTGCCGCCGGGGCGCGGCGCGCCATGGCCGGGGTCGCCCGCGCGGTCGGTGTCGATCAGCTGGGCGCGGCCTGCGAGGTAGGTCGCATCCAGCAGGTGCTGGGGCGCCACGGCCTGCATGGCGTCGATGTCGGCGTTGTACTGGTGCAGGTCGGCCAGTGCGAGCTTCATGGCCTCGATGCTGGCGTGCACGGTCTCCACACTGTCGAGCGGATGCTTGCCAATGCCATGCGCGTCCAGCATGCCCAGCGCCATCAGCGCGGCAATGCCCTGGCCGTTGGGCGGGATCTCGTGGACCACCGAATCGCCAAAACGCTGGTGGATGGTGCCCACCCAGTCGGCCTGGTGCGCAGCCAGGTCGGCCAGCGTCATCGCGCCGCCGTGGGCCTGGGAATGGGCTGCGATGCGCTCGGCGATCACGCCCCGGTAAAAGGCCTCGCCCTCGGTCTCGGCGATCAGCTCCAGCGTGCGCGCATGTGCTTCGCTGCGGAAGATTTCGCCCGCCCGGGGCACCCGACCGCCCAGGTACTCGGGCAAGAAGCACTCGGCAAAACCCGGCTGCGTGCCCAGCTTGGCCGCGCCCAGCGCCCACAGGTGGGCGATGGTGGGCGACACCGGAAAGCCGTTGCGCGCGTAGTCGATGGCGGGCTGCGCCAGCTGCGCAAACGGCAGCTTGCCCAGGCGCTTGGAGAGCGCCACCCAGGCCGAAACGGCGCCCGGCACGGTGACGGCGTTCCAGCCGGTTTCAGGGATGCCGCCGAGCTTCTCGAAGTATTCAGGCGTCCACGCCGCAGGCGAGCGGCCGGAGGCGTTCAGGCCGTGCAGCTCCTTGCCGTCCCACACAATGGCAAACCCGTCGCTGCCCAGGCCGCAGCCCGTGGGCTCCACCACCGTGAGGGCCATGGCAGCGGCAATGGCGGCATCCACCGCGTTGCCCCCGGCCAACAGCATGCGCAGGCCTGCCTGCGCGGCCAGCGGCTGCGAGGTGGAGACCACGTTGCGGCCCATGACCGGACTGCGGTGGGAGGCGTAGGGAAGGGACCAGTCGAGGGATGGGGTGTTCATAGCGTTCTGACTCTGTTGCTAGCAAGGTGTCGCGGTGCGTGAAACTGGCGCGGCGCAAAGCGAGAGACACCGAGGAAGGGCCGCCCCGCACCGAGGGCGTCGCCCCCCTTCAAGGGGGAAGGCGCCGAAGGCGACTCAGGGGGTTACTCCACCGTTATCTTGTGTTGGCGAATCACCGTCGCCCAGCGGTTGCTGTCCGCCTGCACCATGGCACCAAACTGCGCGGGCGTGCGCGGCGCGGCGGGCTCTACGCCCAGCTTGGCCAGGCTCTCGGCCACTTCCGGCGCCTGCACGGCCTTGGCAAAGGCCTTGTGCACTTTCTCGACCAGCGCAGGCGGAGCGCCTGCAGGCAGGTACACACCAAACCAGGTCACCGACGAATAACCGGGCAGGCCGGATTCGGCCAGCGTGGGCAGCTCGGGCGCCAGGGTGCTGCGCTTTTCGCTGGTCACGGCCAGCGCGCGCAGGCGCCCGGCTTTGGCGTGGGGCATGCCCGTAGGCAGCGAGTCAAACAGCACATGCGTCTGCCCGGCAATCAGGTCGGGGATTGCCAGCGCCGTGCCCTTGTAGGGGATGTGGGTCATATCCACACCCGCCTGGGCGCTGAAGGCCGCAGTGTTCAGGTGCACGATGGTGCCGTTGCCGCTGGTGGCGTAGTTGAGCTTGCCGGGGTGGGCCTTGGCATACGCAATCAGCTCGCCCACAGTCTTGGCGGGCAGCGAGTTGGTGACCAGCAGCACGCTGGGCGCGTCGGCCACGTGGGCCACGGGCACAAAGTCCTTGCGCGGGTCGTAGGCCAGCTTGGGCATGAGGTGGGGCGAGATGGCATGTGTGCTGCTGGTGGTCAGCAGCAGGGTGTAGCCGTCGGGTGCGGCCTTGGCCGCCTCGGCCGTGCCCAGGGTGCCGCCCGCGCCGGGCTTGTTGTCCACCACCAGCTGCTGACCCAGGTCGGCCGCCACACGCTGCGTGACCACGCGGGCCACCAGGTCGGTTGCGCCGCTGGCGGGAAAGGGCACGATGACCCGCACAGGGCGGTCCGGCCAGTTGGCTTGCGCATGCGCCGCCGCCGACACCACCAGCAGGCCCGCCAGGCCCCAGACACCACGGCCCCAGGAAAGTAGACGCATACGCAGCACTCCAGCCAAGAAGTTGAACAACACACAGAGAGAGTGGGCCATCTTAGGAATCTGCGCCTTGCTTGACCACCAGCATTTCGGCAAGCTGCTTTGCCACAACGGCAAACCGGCGCATACTGCAGCCTCGTTTGGAGAACCCGCCCCCGATGCGCGCCCACCTGCTGCAAGACACCACGCTGCGCTACTTTCTGGAAGTGGCGCAGAGCGGATCGCTCACCGAGGCGTCGGCGCGCCTGCATGTGGCCGCCTCGGCCCTGAGCCGCCAGATTGCGGGGCTGGAGGCGCAGTTGGGCACGCCGCTGTTCGAGCGCCACCCGCGCGGCATGGTGCTCACGGCGGCGGGCGAGATCCTGGCCGTGCACGCGCGCCGCGCCGTGCTGGACGCCGAGCGCGCGCTGGGCGAGATCGGCGCACTGCAGGGCCTGCGCGCCGGGCAGGTGCGGCTGGCCACCTCCGACGCGTTTGCCAACGAGCTGGTGCCGCGCCTGTGTGTGGAGTTTCAGCGCACCCACACCGGCATCCAGTTCAGCGTGATTGCGCTGCCCACGGCCCAGGTGCCCGACGCGGTGCGCAGCGGCGCGGCCGACATCGGCCTGTGTTTCAGCCGCGCGCCGCACAAAGACATCGAGGTGGCCTACCGCCAGACCGCGCCCGTGCTGGCCCTCGTCCCTCCCGGCCACCCACTGGCGGGCGCTGGCAGCGTCACGCTGGCCCAAATGGCCGACTACCCGCTGGCCCTGCCTCCGGCCGAGACCACGGTGCGCCAGATGATCGACATCGTCTGCAGCCGCCAGGGCCTGCAGCTGGAGGCGGTGCTCATCAGCAACCACGCCAAGACGGTGCTCAACTTCGTGGCGCACGGCGGCGGGCTGTCAGTGGCCAGCGAAATCGCGGCGCGCCACCTGGTGGCCGAAGGCGCCATCGTGGCCCTGCCCATCAGCGACCCGGGCATGGACCTGCGTGACCTGGAGGTGCAGACCCTGGCGGGCCGCAGCCTGCCGGTGGCCGTGCAGGCGTTTGTGGATTTATTGAAGGAGCAGTTGCCGGAGCGCTGGTAGCCCCTCCTGGGGCGATTCGCCCCCGGCTCAGTACCCGTGTTCTTCGCGAAACGCGCGCGCCTTGCCAAAGTGCCCGTTGCCGATGAACGGCACGGGCGGGCGCAGCGCCGACAGCGGCGAAGGGTGGTTGGACGTGAGCACCAGGTGCCCCCGGTCCTGCGGGATGAAGGCGCGCTTGGACTGCGCGTGCGAGCCCCAGAGCATGAACACCACCGGGCGCGGGCCTTCGGCCACATGGCGGATCACGGCGTCGGTCAGCGCCTCCCAGCCCTTGCCCGCGTGGCTGGCGGGCTGGCCCTCTTCCACCGTGAGGCCAGTGTTGAGCAGCAGCACGCCATTTTTCGCCCACGTCACCAGGCTGCCGCCCGGCTCGGGCATGGGCGGAAAGGCCGTGCCCAGATCGCGCTGCATCTCCTTGAAGATATTGCGCAGCGACGGCGGCAGCGGCACACCCGGTGCGACAGAGAACGCCAGCCCCTCGGCCTGGCCCCGGCCGTGGTACGGGTCCTGGCCCAGGATGACCACCCGCACGGCGTCGGGCGGCGTCAGCTCCAGCGCGCGCAGCGGCTGGGGCGGGAACACCACCGCCCCGGCGCTGAGCCGCTCCTGCAGAAACCCCTGCAACGCCTGGCCCCGCGCGCCCGCAAAGAAGGCGTCCACCACCGGCTGCCACCCAGGCGCCACGGGCCATGCGACCGGATCGGCGCCCTGAAGCTGGGTGGGGGTTTGTGCGGGTGAATTCATGGTCAAAATGGCCTTCTGCGCGCTATGGGCAAGCGCTAACAGCTATCAAAACAATAGTACCCAATTCCCTCAGGCAAACAGCTTGGCGAGCGCCAGGCCCGGGTCGTCCGCCCGCATAAAGGCCTCACCCACCAGGAAGGCATGCACACCCGCGTCGCGCATCGTCTTCACATCGGCGGGTTTCAGGATGCCCGACTCGGTGACCAGCAGGCGGTCGGCGGGCACGTCCTTCAGCATGGAGAGCGTCGTGTCCAGCATGACCTCGAAGGTGCGCAGGTTGCGGTTGTTGATGCCCACCAGCGGGGTCTTGAGCTTGAGCGCCCGCTCCAGTTCGGCGCAGTCATGCACCTCCACCAGCACGGCCATGTCCAGGCTTCGAGCGATGGCCTCGAAGTCGGCCATCTGCGCGTCATCCAGGCACGCGGCGATCAGCAGGATGGCATCGGCACCCATGGCCCGCGATTCGTAAATCTGATACGCATCCACCATGAAATCCTTGCGCAGCACCGGTAGCAAGGTGCTGGCGCGGGCCTGCTTCAGGTAATCGGGCTGGCCTTGAAAGAACTGCCTGTCGGTCAGCACCGACAGGCAGGCCGCGCTGACCTTGCCGTCGCCTTCCATGTAGCTCTGGGCGATGTCGGCGGGCTCGAAATCGGCGCGCAGCACGCCCTTGCTGGGGCTGGCTTTCTTGACCTCGGCAATCACGGCCGCCTGGCCTTTGGCGATCTTGGCGCGCAGCGCGCCTTCAAAGTCGCGGGTGAGCACACGGCTCTCGGCATCGGCACGCATGGCGTCGAACGGCAGGCGCTTTTTGGCGGCGGCCACTTCTTCGTGCTTGACGGCCACGATTTTGTTGAGGATGTCACTCATGGGGAAACCTTGTTGGTTGTTGTCACGCGGCAGCGCCGGCCAGCGCATGCGTGCGCGTGACCAGCTGCTCCAGCTTGGCCAGCGCGGCACCCGAGGCAATCGCCGCACGGGCCTTGGCAAGCCCTGCAGGCACCGAATCGACCACATTGGCCGCATACAGCGCCACACCGGCGTTCAGGCAGACGATGTCTTGTGCGGCGCCGGGCTCGCCCTTGAGCACGCCGATCAGCATTTCGCGCGACTGCTCGGGCGTTTCGACCTTGAGCGCGCGGTTGCTCGCCATCGGCAGGCCGAAGTCCTCGGGGTGAATTTCGTATTCAGTGATCTGGCCGTTTTTCAGCTCACCGACCAGCGTGGCAGCGCCCAGACTCACTTCGTCCATGCCGTCACGGCCATAGACCACCAGCGCATGTTCGGCGCCCAGGCGCTGTAGCGCGCGCACCTGGATACCGACGAGGTCGGGGTGGAACACGCCCATGAGGATGTTGGGCGCACCGGCCGGGTTGGTGAGCGGGCCCAGGATGTTGAAGATGGTGCGCACGCCCAGCTCCTTGCGCACGGGGGCCACGTTCTTCATGGCCGGGTGGTGGTTGGGCGCAAACATGAAACCGATGCCCACCTCGGCGATGCACTGGGCGATCTGCTCGGGCTTGAGGTTGATGTGGATGCCCAGGGCCTCCATCACGTCGGCGCTGCCGCTTTTGCTGGACACGCCCCGCCCACCGTGTTTGCTGACCTTGGCGCCCGCTGCGGCGGCCACGAACATCGAGCAGGTGGAGATGTTGAAGGTGTTGGCGCCGTCGCCGCCCGTGCCCACGATGTCCACCATGTGGGTCGCGTCCTTGACGTGGACCTTGGTGCTGAACTCGCGCATCACCTGCGCGGCGGCGGTGATCTCGCCGATGGTTTCCTTCTTCACGCGCAGGCCGGTGATGATGGACGCGGTCATCACGGGCGAGAGTTCGCCATTCATGATGAGGCGCATCAGGTGCAGCATCTCATCGTGGAAGATTTCGCGGTGCTCGATGGTGCGCTGCAGCGCTTCCTGGGGGGTGATGGGCATGGAATGTCTCCTGGTATTTAAGCGGAGGGCTGGTCCGTCAGGGCCAGCTTGAGTCCGAAGCCGATGAACATGGCACCCGCCACGCGGTCCAGCCAGTGCATGCTGCGCTGGATCACTGTGGCGCGCCGCGCCATCCACGAGGCGGCCAGCGCCCAGCCCACATTCACAGGGATGGCGTTGATGTTGAACAGCACACCCAGCAGCACAAAGGCCAGCGCCTTGTTGTCGGTGCCCGGCGCGATGAACTGCGGCACAAAGGCCAGGAAGAAGATGGCGACCTTGGGGTTTAGCACATTGGTCCAGAAACCGCCCAGGAACACCTTGCGCAGCGGTGTGTGCTGCGCAGGGGCCGCCTGCGCCGCCGCCAGGGCAGCACTGTTGCCGCCATCCGCACCAGGCTTGGACAGCAGCATGCGCACGCCCATCCACATCAGGTAGGCCGCGCCGATCCACTTGAGCACCGTGAACGCCGTGGCCGAGGTGGCAAGCAGCGCGCCCACGCCCACGGCGGCCGCAAAGATGTGCACGAAACAACCGGCCGTGATGCCCAGCCCCGCCACGATGCCCGCGCGGGTGCCGGACTTGAGCGCGTTGGTCACGATGTAGAGCACATCGGGCCCAGGCGTGAGGTTGAGCAGCCAGCCGGCCGCGATGAACATCACCAGCTGGTGGGTGTCGATCATCATGTACGCTGCTCCAGAAAGTTCTTGAGCATGGCGTGGCCGTGTTCTGTCAGGATACTCTCGGGGTGGAACTGCACGCCTTCGATCGCCAGCGTCTTGTGGCGCACGCCCATGATTTCACCGTCGTCGGTCCAGGCGGTCACTTCGAGCACATCCGGGCAGGTGGCGCGCTCGATGGCGAGGGAGTGGTAACGGTTGACGGTGAATTGCTCCGGCAGCCCGGCAAACACGCCCTTTTGCGTGGTGGTGATGACGCTGGTCTTGCCGTGCATCAGCTCCTGTGCGCGGATGATGTTGCCGCCGAAGGCCGCACCAATGCTCTGGTGGCCCAGGCACACGCCCAGGATGGGCAGCTTGCCGGCAAAGTGCTTGATCGCGGTCACCGAGATGCCCGCTTCCGCAGGGGAGCAAGGCCCGGGTGAAATCACCAGGCGGTCGAGCTGGCCCGCGTTGAGGCGCGCCTCGATCTCGGCCACGGTGATCTCGTCGTTGCGGAACACCTCGACCTCGGCACCCAGTTCACCAAAGTACTGGACGATGTTGTAGGTGAAGCTGTCGTAGTTGTCGACCATCAAGAGTTTCATGCGGCGCTCCCGGCAAGGGCGGGCTCGCGCAGACGGGCGAACTCGCGGTGTTCATAGGCAATGCAGGCTTCCATGAGGCTGCGGTAGATGGCTTCCATCACGTCGGCGTCGCCGCCTTCGGCCTGGGCGCGTTCGCGCACGCGGGCTACGATGGCTTCGATGCGGGCTTCGTCGCGCACCTGTTCCACGCCCTGCTTGATGCGAGCGGCCTGGGTCATGTAGCCCACGCGCTCGACCAGCAGGGGCACGAGCACGTCGTCCAGCGCGTTCACTTCACGGCGCACGTCCTGCATGGTGGCGCAGTCCTTCACTTTGGCAATGGCCTTGGTTTCAGAGGACGTCATTCCAGGCCCTCCTCAACCAGCTCGGCGGCGCGCAGTAGCGCGCGGGCCTTGTGCTCGGTTTCTTTCCACTCCAGCTCGGGCACCGAATCGGCCACCACACCCGCGGCAGCCTGCACATAGAGCGTACCGTTCTTGATGATGCCCGTGCGGATCGCGATGGCCACATCCATGTCGCCCGCATAGCTCAGGTAGCCACAGGCGCCGCCATACAGGCCGCGTTTGGTGGGTTCGAGCTGGTCGATGAGTTCCATGGCGTGCACCTTGGGCGCGCCGGTGAGCGTGCCTGCGGGGAAGGTGGCCTTGAGCACGTCCATGCTGGTCATGCCCTCGTTCAGGATGCCTTCCACGTTGCTCACGATGTGCATCACGTGGCTGTAGCGCTCCACGGCAAAGGCCTCGGTCACCTTCACGGTGCCAGTTTGGGCGATGCGGCCGATGTCGTTGCGCGCCAGGTCGATCAGCATCACGTGTTCGGCACGCTCCTTGGGGTCATTGATGAGTTCGACCTCGGTGGCCTTGTCCTTCTCGGGCGTGGCTCCGCGCGGGCGGGTGCCGGCCAGGGGGCGGATGGTGACCTTGGTGCCTTCGTCGGTCTTCTCCTGGCGCACCAGGATCTCGGGGCTCGCACCCACCACGTGGAAGTCGCCGAAGTCATAGAAGTACATGTACGGCGACGGGTTCAGCGAACGCAGCGCACGGTACAGCGACAGGGGCGATTCGGTGTAGCGCTTGTGGATGCGCTGGCCCACCTGCACCTGCATGAAGTCACCGGCAGCAATCAGCTCCTTAGCGCGGTGCACGGCGGCCAGGTAGTCGGCCTTGGCAAAGTCGCGCTGGGCGGGGTGGCTTTCGGTGGCCTTCACAACGGGCGCGCTCACCGAATACTTGAGCTGCTCTTTCAGCTCACGCAGGCGCTTCTTGGCGCGGGTGTAGGCCTCGGGCTGGGCCGGGTCGGCGTAGACGATGAGGTAAAGCTTGCCCGAGAGGTTGTCGATGACCGCCAGCTCCTCGCATTGCAACAGCAGGATGTCGGGGCAGCCCAGGGTGTCGGGCGGGCAGGTGTTTTCGAGCTTTTTTTCGATGTAGCGCACCGCGTCGTAGCCAAAGTAGCCCGCGAGGCCGCCACAAAAACGCGGCAGCCCGGGGCGCAGGGCCACCTTGAAGCGCTTTTGGTAGTCGGCAATGAAGTCGAGCGGATTGCCCTGGGCGGTTTCGACCACCTGGCCGTCCGTCACGACCTCGGTTTTGGCCTGCGCCCCAAAGCCACTGGCCCGCAGCAGCGTGCGCGCGGGCAGGCCGATAAAGCTGTAACGCCCGAAGCGCTCGCCGCCGACCACGGATTCGAGCAGAAAGCTGTGCTTGCCGCCGTCCTTGGTGTGCGCCAGCTTCAGGTAGAGCGAGAGCGGGGTTTCCAGGTCCGCAAAGGCCTCGACCATGAGCGGAATGCGGTTGTAGCCTTCGCTGGCCAGGCTTTTGAATTCAAGTTCTGTGATCACGGGGAGAGCTCCCAGCTGTCGCAGCGCGTGTCCCTGTGCAGTAGAAAGGGGCGCTGCGGTCCATTCAATCGGCCTCACCGCATCGGGGTGGAGGCCACGGGTGCACGCTGGGGCGTCGTCGGCCCAGGTGCCATCAGGCGTTCAAAAAGACAGGCTGACGCCAGGGCCAGGCTCCCCGGTCGCTGCAACCTGTGATGAACACGTGGTGAATGAACATGGGCCAAAGTGTAGCAAAGCTTTTTTGGCGGCCCGATTTGACAGGCCGCAAGGCCGAGATCGCACAACCGCTCGAAAACCCTGTTGCGGGCGGCAGGGAGCGCTGCAACAATTAGAAACGAACGACCGTTCTTTTTTAGGAGCTGTGCATGAACTTTCTCCAGCGATGCGCTTTGGTGGCCGGAGCCTGCCTGCTGGCGGCCACCGCTGCCGCCCAGCCCATCACCGTGTCCGATGTGAAATACGAAGAGACCGCCAGTCTGAGCGGCAGCACCCTGCAACTCAACGGCGCAGGCGTGCGCTACAAGGCCGTTTTCAAGGTCTACACGGCGGGCCTGTACCTGGAGAAGAAGGCGCACACGCCCCAGGACATCGCGGCCCTCAAGGGCCCCAAACGCATGAGCATCACCATGCTGCGCGAGATCGACTCCACCGAGCTGGGCAAGCTGTTCTCGCGCGGCATGGAGGACAACATGGACCGCGCAGCGTTTTCCAAGCTGATCCCGGGCGTGCTGCGCATGAGCCAGATCTTCTCGGACCACAAGAAGCTCGTCGCAGGCGACCAGTTCCAGATCGACTGGATCCCCGGCACAGGCACGGTGATCACCGTCAAGGGCAAACCGCAAGGTGAGCCCTTCAAGGAGCCAGAGTTCTTCAACGCGCTGTTGGGCATCTGGCTGGGCAACACGCCCGCCGACTGGAAGCTCAAGGACGCCCTGCTGGGCAAGCCCGCATAAGGCATGACCCCCGTCAAGCCGGGACGCCCGGCTACGGACAAACCCCCACGCCCACAGGCACCTGGCTGTCACTCGCCCGACACCCACAAGCCGGGCCGGGGCGTACGCTGAGATCTGTCCGCAAACCTCTTTTTGTCCTCGCAGCCCGCCCTTCATTTCTCTTTTTTGCCCACCGCAGCGCAGCCGCCAGCACCGGCTTGCAAAACGTGGGCTGAATCGCCTTCGCCCCTTGCTCCAAGCCCCTCCCGCGCCTGACATGACCATGAAACTCAGCAACCTCTCCGTCGGCCTGCGCCTGGGCGCATCCTTTGGCGCCATCCTGCTCATCACTGCCCTCATCGCGGCCACCGGCATGTGGCGCATTGCCAGCCTGCAAAACGCGAGCGAGCGCGTGGCCACGCAAGAAATCGAGCAACAGACGCTGGTTGAAGACTGGGCCTCGGACATCCGCCTGAACTGGGTGCGCACCGAGGCTTTCCTCAAGGCCATCGACCGCGACTACATGGACAAGCTCACGGCCGACACCCAGGCCACCGCCACGGGGATGGAAGCCAAGGTCAAGCGCATCGAGGCCCTGGTGCAGGGCGAGCAGGCGCGGGGCCTGCTGGCCGCCATTGCCACGGCCCGCCAGGCCTACAACGACAAGCTCGCAGAAATCCGTGAACTGCACCGGGGCGGTGAACCCAATGTGCCCGCCATGGTGGACAAGGACCTGCGCCCGCTGGCCGACAAATACCTGAAGTCGCTGGATGACCTGCGCCGTGCCATGGGCACCCAGCTCGCCGAAGGCCAGGCCGACACGTCGGCACTGGCCAAGGCCAGCCAGGTGTTGCTGGGCGTGGGCACGCTGATTGCCGTGGCGCTGGGCGCGTTGCTGGCCTTCACCGTCACGCGCTCCATCGTGCGCCCTGTGCAACGGGGCAAAGAAGCCGCAGAAAACATCGCCGACGGCGACCTGACCCACCCCATCGAAGCCAACGGCAACGACGAAACCGGGCAACTGCTGCAGGCGCTGGCCACCATGCAGTCGCGCCTGGCCTCCATTGTGGGCAACGTGCGCCACAACGCCGAGGGCGTGGCCACCGCCAGCACCGAGATCGCCTCGGGCAACAACGACCTGTCGGCCCGCACCGAACAGCAGGCCAGCGCACTGCAAGAGACGGCCGCATCGATGGAGCAACTGGGCTCCACCGTGCGCCAGAACGCTGACAACGCACGCCAGGCCAACCAGCTCGCCATGAATGCATCCACCGTGGCCCAGCAGGGCGGCGACGTGGTGGCCGAGGTGGTGACCACCATGAAAGGCATCAACGACAGCAGCAAGAAGATTGCCGACATCATCAGCGTGATCGATGGCATCGCCTTCCAGACCAACATCCTGGCGCTGAACGCGGCCGTCGAAGCCGCGCGCGCAGGCGAACAGGGTCGGGGCTTTGCGGTGGTGGCGGGCGAGGTGCGCAGCCTGGCCCAGCGCAGCGCCGAGGCCGCCAAGGAGATCAAGGGCCTGATCGGCACCAGCGTGGAACGCGTGGAGCGCGGCACGGCCCTGGTAGACAAGGCGGGCGCCACAATGAGCGAAGTGGTCGCCTCCATCCGCCGCGTGACCGACATCATGGGCGAGATCAGCGCCGCCAGCAGCGAGCAGAGCCAGGGCGTCAGCCAGGTGGGAGAGGCCATCACCCAGATGGACCAGGCCACGCAGCAGAACGCCGCCCTGGTGGAACAAAGCGCCGCTGCGGCCGACAGCCTCAAGACCCAGGCGGGGCAGCTGGTGGATGCGGTGGCGGTGTTCCGGCTGTCAGCCCACGCAGCCCGCCAAGGCGACGCCATACCCGCCCCCGCGCGCAGTGGTGGCACCAGCGCATCGCGGCTGGACTACCGCGCCGTGGCGCCGCGCCAGTTGACGGCCTGAGAGAAAAGAAGGAAAAAAGAGGACAGAAAAGGCGCGCTCAGGCCAGCTGCGCCAGCGTGTCCACAAACCCATCGGCATCCACGGCCCGCACCGGCTGGCCATGGTTGTAGCCATAGGTGACCAGCACCACAGGGCAGCCTGCCGCCCGCGCGGCCTGCGCATCGTTGCTGGAGTCGCCCACCATCAGCGTGCGTGCTGGGCTGGTGCCCAATGCCTCGCAGGTCTTGAGAAGCGGCAGCGGATCGGGCTTCTTACGCTCGAACGCATCGCCGCCAAACACGTGTTCAAAGTACCCGGCGAGCCCCTTCAGCTCCAGCAAAGGCAGCGCAAAACTGGTGGGTTTGTTGGTCAGGCAGGCAAGGCGCAGCCCCCGGGCGTGCAGCGCTTGCAGCCCGGCCTCCACGCCGTCGTACACCCCGGCAAACTGGCCATTGATCGCGAGGTAGTGGCGCTGGTAGCTGGCCCAGGCCGAGGGATAAAGCGATTCAATTTTGATAGCAACATCATCAATACCATCGCGCGGAAGCACATGTTTTAGCACTGAACGCAGCAAATGTTCGGAGCCTTTGCCCACCATGGACTCGATCGAGCCAGCATCGATGGGCGGCAGGCCCAGGTCCTGCAGCATGCGGTTGAGCGCTTCGCTGAAGTCGCCCAGCGTGTCCACCATGGTGCCGTCCAGGTCGATGATCGCAGCGTCCACGCAGGACGGGGGGAGCGGAATGAAGTTCACAACGGCCAAGGAAGAAGTTTGGAATGCCGTGCATGGTAAGGGCGCCAATGCCCCCGGGGCCGGTGGTGGCACACACGGCCACCGGCCTCGTCAACCTGTGTGAAGGGCTTCGGCCTGGTAGATGGTCATCTGCGGGCTGGCTTCGCAGAGTTCTGTGATGGCGTGCGCAAACTTCCGCGAAGCCTCCAACCGGAAGTGGGCCTGCAGGGCCGCCATGTCGCTCCAGCGCTCCACAAACACGAAACGCAGCGGCTGCAGCACATCGCGGCTCACGTCGTGGGACACGCATCCCGGCTCCGCGCGGGAACGCAGAACATGCTCTACAGCGAGGCGCTCAACGGCGGCTTCGGTTTCCTTTCGGGCGATGGCATGGCCGGTAACGAGGATCATGGTGTGCCTTGTGGTGGATGGGGATGAGCGGATTATTCCGCGAGCCCACATCTACCGCAGGCTCAGCGTCTGCCGCTTCCAGGCCGGGTCTTGCCAGCGCTGGAACAAAGGCAGCGCTGCCACATCGCCTGTCACGCGCTCGGTGGTCAGGCCCTCCAGTCGCACCACCTCAAAACTTTTGCGGTAGCGGCCCTGGCCCCGGGCCTCGCGGGCCACCAGCATTTGCTGGCCACCGGGCACCCAGCCCGCCCACTCGGCCACGCCGGTTTCGGGCGTCGCGGCGGCGGGCGGCAGCACATCGGCCAGCCAGCCGCCTTCCGTTTTGCGCAGCACCCACAGCTCGCGCCAGCCTTCCATGGGTTGCACCGCCAGGGCCACGGCCGTGCCCTCGCGGTTGGTGTTGGCCGATGCGGCCCACACCACGCCGTAAGTGCAGCGGCGCAGCAGTGGGGCCTTGGCGCTGTGCTGCTCGTCCACCAGCAACACGCAGGTTTCGCCGGGGGCGCCGGGCTCGGTCAGCAATGTGGGGCGATTGCCCGCAGCCGCCACCAGGGCCGCAGCAGGCACCAAGGCCCAACGTACAGCACTCACGCGCATGGCAGCGTCGTTGTAGACGCTCTGGTCTTCGTCGGGCAGCTCGGCCTTGCTCACGCCGCTGAGTTCCGTCAGGGCGCGTGCGGCGGTAGCGGCCACCGCCGGGTCGGTTGCGTTCTTGCGCGCCTGCTGAAAGGCGGCGGCGCCCCACACGCTGGCGCGGCGCATTTGCACGCGGTTGCGCAGGTAGCCGGGCAAATTGGCCACGTCCACGCGCTCCAGCACCTCGGCCTGCCAGGTGATGACCTTGGCACGCTCGTGTGCAGGCAGGTCGGGGTTGATGCACTCAGGGCGGGTCAGCGCCAGGGCGGCGCGGGCGCGCTGCTCGGCATCGGCCACCGGCATGGCCAGCAGGCGGCGAAACGCCTCGCCCTCGTAGCAGACCTGCATGCGGCCTTCGACCTCGTAGGTGGCAAAGCGCACGCCATAGCCATTGGCCACATCCAGGTGGGCCGATAGCGTGGCGCCCGAGGCCTTGCCCGGCACGGCCACCGAGGCGCGGCGGGCCAGCCGATCGGCAAAGGTGCCCAGTGCATCGAAGGCCTGCGCACCCTCCATGCCAGCCAGCGCCTTGGCGGGCGCGGCCTGCAGGTAGGCAGCGGTGAGGCCAATGCCCAGCGCTTCGGCGCCCGGAGTGTCCTGCACAAAGCGCATCACAGCCAGCAGCGCGGGGCCTTCTGCCTCGGTCATGGCCACGCGGCGCACATCGCTGGCGCGGATGAAACCACCGCGCTCGCGCTTGTGGTCCCACACCTGCAAATAGTCGAGGCGCTCGCCGCGCACTTCGAGCACTTCGCCCTGCCACAGGCTGGCCTGCTGCTGGGCTCCGTCACGGGGGGCAGCGCGCAGGTTGGCCTGGTCTTGCACCACGATGGCGCTGCCCTGGGCGCTGGGCGATGGCTGGGGGGCGGCCTCGGCCGCCACGGTCACTGCAGCGCTGGCCACGGCTGCCAACAAAGTTGCGAAGGTGGCGTTCATGTTCACTGCTCCACGGCTTGGGTGGTGGTGGCGTCGTCGGCCACGGCCGCAGCCTGGGCTGCACCGGCCTGGGCGTTGCGGTTGCCGCCCAGCAGCGCAGCACCGATGAAGTCGCCGTTGGTAGGCGGGGGCGCGATGATGACCTGGATCTTGTCCGAGAGCTTGTCAGCCAGCGTCTTCTGAATGAGCAGGGGGTGTTTGGTCACCAGTGCGCCTTCGCGGGCCATTTGCTCGGCGTTGACCTTGCCCACGCGGTCCATGCGGTAGGCCTCGGCCTCGGCCAGCTTCTGGCGGGCGTCGGCCTCGCCGTTGGCTTCGATGCGGCGGGCCTGGGCACTGCCTTCAGCGGCTTTGACGCGGGCCACACGTTCGGCTTCAGCTTCGAGCTGGCGCTGCTCAATCTGCCGCTGCTTGAAGGGCAGCACATGCTTCATGGCTTCTTCCTGGGCCTTGGCGGCGATGACTTGCTCACGCGCAGCGGCTTCGGCGGCCACTTCGCGGCGCACCTTGTCGGCGTTGGCGTCCAGTTCGGTTTCACGCACGCGCTTGTCTTTCAGCTCCAGCGTGTAGCGCATTTTTTCGGACGCCAACTCTTCGGCCAGCAGGCTGTCCATGCCCCGGCGGTACTCGGCGGGCAGGTCCACCTTGCCGATCTGCAGGCTGCGCAGCGTCACGCCATCGGCCGCCAGGCGGGCGCGCAGTTCGGTTTCGATGATCTGCGCAATCTCGGCGCGCTTGGACGAGAAGATTTCACGCACCGTGTAGCGGGCAAACACCTTGTAGACCAGGCCTTGCACGGCGGGCTCCACGATGTCGACGCCCACGTTGTCGGGCAGGTTGCCGGCCTTGACGGCGGGCGAGTTGGGGTCCAGTGCGTAACGCACGCTCAGGTCCAGCCCCAGCGACAGGCCCTCTACCGACTGCAGCGGCGCGCTGCCCGTGGCCTGGCGCATGGCTTCAGGGCGGTAGCTCTGGTCGCGCAGGGAGAACACCCGCACCGTGTGCAGGCCGGGCACCACCCACACGCTGCCATCACGCCACAGGCTCACGGCACCGGTGAACTGGTTCAGGCGCAAACCCAGGTCGCCTTGCGCCAGGTGTTGCACCGGGGGGTTGCGGTACACCATCAAGCCTGCGGCGGCCACCACCGCGCCAGCGGTCAGCCAGCGCACGGTGCGGGCGGTGGGCAGCAGGTAGGCCCAATTCAAGGGGGCTGCCGAAGCGGGTTCCGCCGTGGGTGTGATGTCTTGCAGATCAGCATCCAGCACGGGTTCTGTACCGGCTTCGGGCAAGGAGCTAGAGCGACGGCCCTTCAGGGTCTGCACGATGCGGTTCCAGGTGGCTTTCATGGTGTTTCTCTCTCAGGTTGGTTCGGTGTTGTTGTCGTTTCTGAGCCGCCGCTGTGGCTTGCTCATTGAGGACCGATTGTTCGGATCCACCCCGGAAGCAACAACGCAGTGCAGCCCCCAATGCGCTCACACCGCCCGCACGAACCTTCCGGCCCCGGAAGAAAAACTCACACCGCCCAGAACGGGGCGCCGGGATAATCCGCCCACCCCACTACTGCCCCGCCAGCCCATGACCCGCATTGCCGTGATCGAAGACGACCTGCCCACCAGCAACCAGTTGGCCGGGTGGATACGCAGCGCCAAGAGCGGCATCATCATCGACCAGTGGTTCACCCGCGACGAGGCCGAGGCCGCGCTAGCCCGCGAGCACTACGACGCGGTGGTGCTGGACATCGAACTGGGCCGCGAGCGCCATGCAGGCGTGGCCCTCATCAACGCCATCAACAAGCTGCGCCAGGGCACGCCGGTGCTGGTGGTGTCTGCCATGCCTGCGGCCATCTACCGCAGCATCATGAAGGCCCTGGACGCGTGGGACTACCTGCAGAAAACCACGTTCGAAGAGGCCGACTTCATCGAGACCTTTCTCGACATCCTGCGTACTACACAGGCCCAGGCCCCAGCCAGCGCGCCCCCCGCCCCCGTGGGTGATGCGCTGGTGCTGGACCCGCTGTGGCAGCGCACCCCCACCTGGCGCGGCGAGCGCATCAACCTGCCGCTCACGGCCCAGCGCATTCTGGCCACGCTTCACCAGCGCAGTGGCGAGGTGGTGTCGTATGACGAACTGTTCGAGGTGGTGAAAAGCGGCCGCAACCGCGACAACGTGCGCAAGCATGTGAGCACCATTCGCGAGGCGCTGCGTGAAGTCGATCCTGGATTTGAGGGAATAGAAAACGTGCCCATGCGCGGCTTCCGCTGGGTCGGCAAATGAAGCGCCTGCTACGCCCAGCGCTCGAAATCTCCCGTCTGGAGATGCCCCGCCTGGGCCTGCCCGCGTTCCGCCTGCGCATTCTGGTGCGCGGGGTGTTCGTGCTGCTGGCCCTGGCCACGGTGGCGCTGAGCGTGGTGGTGCTCAAGGACGAAAAGGAGCGCGCCTGGCAGGCCTACCAGCACGGTTTTGTGCGCAGCCAGGCCGAGGTCATGGCACGGCTGCGCCACCCCTCGGGCCAGTTGGCGCTGCTCAATGCCAGCCACCTCGGCCAGGGCGTGACGCCGCTGGCGCCGCTGCTGCTGCCCTACGCCGCCATCGACTTTGACGACCCCCAAAAATCGCAACAGGCCGTGGAGATGGCGGGCTGCTCGGTGCAGTACCCCGATGGGGCCTCGGTTTGCGCGGCGATTGGCAACAACCCCTATGCGGGCGGCTTCATTTACCTGGTGGGCAGCTTTTACGCGGGCGAGCTGATACCCCGCGAGCGCGGCGCATTGGTGCCCGCCGAAGCACACCGTGCGCGCATCAGCCTGGACATGCGGGGCACCACCTACCGCTGGATTGCGCCGTACGAGGCCATGCCCCCACAGGGCAGCGCGGCCGTGCGCGGGCGCCTGACGGGGTTTGTGGACAACGGCACGCCGCAGCTCGACGCCCGCGCGCGGCCGGTGCGCGACTTTCGCGGCTGGCTGTGGCAAAACGGCCAGTGCCGCGACCTGCCGCCCCCATCGGCCAGCTCGCCCGCTGGCGAGGCCACCACCACTGACTGCCTGCGCCGCACCCACTACTCCATCCGCCTGCCGGTCGAACTGTTCCGCGAGGCGCTGTTTCGCAAGGACGAGCGCTTGGTCTGGCCGCCGGAAGACTTGGGACAGATGCGGGTGCGGGTGGAGATGCTGGCACCAGGCGATGACACCAAGCCCTTGTTCGACAGCGACGCACCCGGCGCACAGCTGGCCGCATCGCTGGGCGACCTCTCGCGCAGCCTGCTGCCGGGTGAGCGTGTGCAGATCCGCAAAATGGGCAGCGACGAAGCCAGCGCCATCACCCTCAAGGGCATTGAGGTACAGGCCGAGCCGTCCGCGCCCTGGCTGCTGCGCCTGATCCGCTGGCTGCCGCTGGAGGCCGCAGGCGTGGGCCCGGCAGCAGCCACGCCCGCCGCGCCCACTGCCCTGGACATTCTGGACACGCCCACGGGCAACTACGTGGTGAATTTCACCGGTCACCTGCGCGGCGTGGAACAAGGCCTGGCCGCTGTGGCCACGCGCCTGTCCTGGTACCTGGGCGCCATGCTGGGCGCCATTGCGCTGGCCTGGCTGGTGGTGGAGGTGGGCCTGATCCGCCGCGTGACGGCCCTCACCCGCCGCGCCGCCGCTGTGTCGTACAACGTGCAGCCCGGCCACACCGGGCCCCGGCTGGGCGACATGGACGTGTCGGACCTGCGCGGCTCGGACGAGCTGGGCATTCTGGCCGGGGGCCTGGCCGACCTGCTGCAGCGCGTGAAGGACGACCTGCAGCGCGAGCAACTGCGCGCCCAGCAAGAGCGCGACATGTGGCACGCCGTGGGGCACGAGATCATGTCGCCCCTGCAGTCGCTGATGGCTCTGAACGGCCCGCAAGACCCCGGCCACCGCTATGTGCAGCGCATGCAGCAGGCCATCCATGTGCTGTATGGCACGGCATCGCCCGCCGAGGCGCTGCAGGCCGCCAATGTGCCCGAGGGGCGGCTGGACCTGGATGCATTCCTGCGCAACGTGGCCGACAACGCCCACTTTGCGGGCATCCTGGATGTGGTGTATGCCCCGGGTTCAAGCAACGCAGGCCCGGTCATCGTGCGGGCCGACGAGTTTGCGCTCGAAGACGTGGTGACCCACATTTTTCGCAATGCCGACCGCTATCGACCCACAGGCAGCCCCATCAGTCTGACGCTCACCGCGTCGGAATCCACGGCCAGCGCCACGCTGCACAACCAAGGCTCGACCATTGCCGAAGACTTGTTGGAGCGGATTTTTGAATTGGGTGTATCAGACCCCGAGAGCCCCACCCCGCTGGGCGAGGGCGAGCATCGGGGCCAGGGGCTGTTTGTGGCCAAGACCTACATGGCCAAGATGGGCGGCACCATCAATGCACGCAACACCGAGGGTGGCGTGGCGTTTGTGCTGACGTTTCAACGGCTGGGGTAGCCCCACCAGCCGTGGTGGGCCACCCCGCCCGCCATCAAGCGCCCCTTATGCAGCCAGCTGCACGCGCATGGCGTCGATCACGCCCTTGTAATCGGGCTTGCCAAAAATCGCGCTGCCCGCCACAAAGGTGTCGGCACCCGCATCGGCCACACGGCGGATGTTGTCAGCCTTGATGCCGCCGTCCACCTCCAGGCGGATGTCCTTGCCCGAGGCATCAATGCGCTTGCGCACGGCTTCGATCTTGCGCAGGGCCGAGTCGATGAAGCTCTGGCCGCCAAAGCCAGGGTTCACGCTCATGATGAGGATGAGGTCGATGTCGTCGATCACCCAGTCCAGCACATCCAGCGGTTCGGCCGGGTTGAACACCAGGCCGGGCTTCACGCCCTTGGAGCGGATGGCCTGGATGCTGCGGTGCACATGGCCCGAGGCATCGGGGTGGAAGCTGATGTAGTCCGCACCCGCGTCGGCAAATGCGGCGGCCAAGGCGTCCACCGGCTGGATCATCAGGTGCACGTCGATCGGTACGGCCACGCCCGCAGGCGTTTTGGCATGCGGCTTGAGGGCCTGGCACACCATGGGGCCGAAAGTGAGATTGGGCACGTAATGGTTGTCCATCACGTCGAAGTGGATCCAGTCGGCGCCAGCGGCAATGACGTTGCGCACTTCTTCGCCCAGGCGGGCAAAGTCGGCAGAGAGGATCGAGGGGGCGATTTGGAAGGTGCGGCTCATCTCCCGATTGTCGCAAAGCGCAGAAAGAGTGGGGGTTTTGGCGGCTGCATGCCCCCTGAAAACGGGCTTGCAGCGTTACCATTCGCCCCATGCCAAAGCACCAGTTTGACGTGGAAGTGCTGCCCGAATACCTGCCCGAGCAGTCCGCGCCGGACTCCGGGGTGTTCAGCTTCGCCTACACCATCACCATCACCAATTCCGGGGAAGAGCCTGCGCAGCTGATCTCCCGACACTGGATCATCAGCGACGCCCGGGGGCACACCGAAGAGGTCAAGGGCCTGGGGGTGGTGGGGCAACAGCCCCTGCTCAAACCCGGCGAGTCGTTCCAGTACACCAGCGGCTGCCGGCTGCGCACCGGCAGCGGCACCATGCATGGCACCTTCCACTGCGTGGCCGAAGATGGTGCGCCCTTCAACACCCCGGTGCCCCTGTTTGTGCTGGAAGCGCTGGGCCACGGCCCTTCAGGCAACCCTCTGAGCGGACGGGTGCTCCATTGAAAAACTATTACCCCCACGCGCCCCACTCCGTGTGGTCGCTGCCCCCCGAGGGGGCCGCTTTTCATCTTGGGGCGGCCCGGCGATGAAAATAGGCGCAGCCCCCAAAGACCTGGCCAGCCTGCTCGCAGCGCTGGACCCCGCAGCCGACCTGGCCCACCGCCACCTGTGGCTCATCAATCTGCTGGACTGGGTGCGCGGCCAGCGCAACTCGGTGCCCGCGTCGCTGGAGCGGGTGCAGCTGTTCCTCGACACGGTGGCGGCCCGGCCCGACACCCAGCAGCGGCTGCAGGCCTGGTGGTCCACGCTGGTAGACCAAGTGGACATCACCACCTTGCTGGCCGACTTTGGCTTTGCCCCCCGCACGGCCCTGGTCAGCGAGGTGGCCGAGCGGCTGCGCACCAAGCTGCTGCCGGGCAGCCCTGAGACCATCGATGCGTCCGAGCTGTTCATGCTGGCGCTGCCCAGCGCCTTTGATGCCCAGTGGCTGGCCGCACTGGACGAAACCCAGCTCAACCGCCTGGTCGGGCTGCTGGCGCCCGCCGATGCCGAGGGCCCCACGGGGGGGGCCACGCTCTGGCACCGGGCCTTGCTCGATGCCATCACCTACTGCGCAGGCCAGATCCTCTCGACCGGTTTTGCCCCCGAGCTGCGGCTGCGCATGAGCGAAGCCGCACGCGAGGGCCAGCCGTTCCATGCGCTCATCCGCGATGTGGAAAGCCTGCGCGTGGAAGTGCTGCACGCGCTGCGCACGCCAGACCGCCTCAACGAATGTGCCCAGCGCCTGCGCGAGCGGCTGGAGGCCTGCCGCGCGGCAGCGGCGACCGTGTACGCCCACTTTGAACAGAACGGCATCTCGGTGGGACTGGTATTCCGCCTGCGGCAGCTGCGCGAGCGCATCCTGCGTGTGCGCGAGCTGCTGGACTGCCTGCTGTCGCCCAAACCGGCGGTCACCGCCGCGCGCCTCATGGCGCACCTGGTGATGGTGGGGCAGGAACGGCGCAGCCTGCGCGCGCTGTTTGCCGCCAACTCGTCACTCCTGGCCGCCAAGGTGGCCGAACGCAGCGCCGAAACCGGCGAACACTACATCACCCGCACTAGCGCCGAATACCGTTCCATGCTCAGGAAGGCGGCGGGCGGCGGTGCCTTGATGGCCTTCACCACGATGGCCAAGTTCGGCCTCTATGCCCTGGCGCTGTCGGCGTTCTGGGGCGGGTTCATGGCGGGCATCAACTACGCCGTGAGCTTTGTGCTGATCCAGCTCCTGCACTTCACCGTGGCCACCAAACAACCGGCCATGACAGCGCCCGCCATGGCAGCCAAGCTCAAGGAGCTGGGCACGGGCGACGCCATCGAGTCCTTTGTGGACGAGATCACGCACCTGGTGCGCTCGCAAGTGGCGGCCGTGCTGGGCAATGTACTGGTGGTGTTCCCCGCCGTGCTGGTGCTGGCAACGGCGATTGCGCTGGCCACCGGCGCCCCGGCCATCAACGAGAAGCAGGCCGAACATGTGTTCGAGTCCCTGCACCTGCTCGGGCCTTCGCTGTTTTTTGCAGCCTTCACCGGGGTGTTGCTGTTTGCGTCGAGCATCATCGCGGGCTGGACGGAGAACTGGTTCGTGCTGCACCGCCTGGACTCGGCCATGCACTACAACCCGCGCATCACGCGGCTGCTGGGGGCCGAGCGCGCCGCGCGCTGGGCCCGGTTCCTGCGCGAAAACCTCTCGGGGTTTGCGGCCAACATCTCGCTCGGTTTCATGCTGGGCCTGGTCCCCGTCTTTGCCGCATTCTTCGGGCTGGGGCTGAACGTGCGCCACGTCACGCTGTCCACGGGCCAGATTGCGGCCGCCAGCGCCACGCTGGGCCTGCAGGTGCTGCACATGCCCGCATTCTGGTGGGCCGTGGCCTCGCTGCCGTTCCTTGGCGCCTTGAATGTGTCGGTGAGCTTCTACCTGGCCTTCCGTCTGGCACTGCGCGCCCAGAACGTGAGCGGCGTGGACCGTTCGCACATCTACGCGGCCATTCGCGCACGCCTGCGCACATCGCCACTGAGCTTCTTCAAACCCGAGCGCAGCGCATCCACGGTCGCGGCATAGCGGCAGGCCGACTGCAGCAACCACCGCCCCTGTCCTACATGGGCGATGTGTTTCCGCCTGTAAATTCGGGGGCCTACCCCCAGCGCACCCCCTCCCATTGGCGGAGGGCTTGTGTGCCTGCCCTTCACACCACCGGGCACCCGTTGCCCGTCTGACGCAGAGGTCCCATGACATGAATGAAATCCTGAGCTTTTGGGCGCAGTGGCTGCGCCCCTCGGCCGGGCTGCCCACGGTGCAATGGTCGCTGCTGCTGGCAGTGGCCGCCATGGCGGGCTACCTGACGCAGCGCCACACCGGCCTGCCCAAGGTGGTCGGTTACTCGCTGGTGGGCACGGCGGCGGGCCTGGCGGGCTTCAGCGGCGCCGTGTGGCCGCTGCAGGGCATCGGTCTGTTCCTGCTGGAGCTGGGTGTGGCCATCGTGCTGTTTGAATGTGGCGGGCGCATACCTCTGCGCTGGTTCCGCCACAACCCCATGGTGCTGGTGCAGAGCATTGCCGAATCGGTGCTGACCTACTTTGCCGTGTACTGGGTGCTGGTGTGGCTGCAACTGCCCACCCAGGTGGCCGGGCCGCTGGCGCTGGTGGCGCTGGCCGCGTCGCCCGCCGTGCTCACCCGCGTGGTGGCCGACACGCGCGCCGCCGGCCCGGTGACAGAACGCGCCATCGTGCTCACCACGTTGTCCACGCTGTATGCGCTCACGCTGGGCAGTGCCAAGGCCGAACTCATCAACCGCCAGAGCCTCACCGTGCTCGAAACCGTCTCGCCCGTGGTGGTGGTGCTGGGGGTGTCGATTGTGGTGGCGGCTGTGCTGTCGCTGGTGCTGCGCATGGCGCTGCGTTTCATGAGCCCCACGAGCGAAAACACCTCCATGCTGTTCCTGGCCCTGGTCGCCGCAGGCACGGCCGTGGCTGCGCACATGGGCGGCTCCGCACCCCTGGCAGCGCTGCTGGCGGGCATGTTGCTCAAGCAGCTCAACCCCCGCCCCTGGGCCTGGCCGCGCCAGCTGGGCAATGCGTCGTCGCTGCTCACCATGCTGATGTTTGTGCTGGTCTCCACCGTGGCCGCGCAGGCCGACTGGAGCGCCCCCGTGGCGGGCGTGGTGCTGGCTCTGATTGCCGTGCGCCTGCTGGCCAAGGCCACCGGTGTGGCGCTGGGCAACGTGGGCAGCGGCGCGAGCTGGAAGCAGGCGCTGTGGGTGGGCTGCGCGATGACGCCCATGTCCTCCATCGCCCTGCTGATCGCCTCGCAGTTCGTGCTGGCGTCGCCCTCCACCGGCCATGTGATTGCCGGGGTGGCGTTGCCCGCCATTTTGCTGATGGAAGTGTTTGGCGCGGTCATCGCCACCCTGGCCATCTACCGTGCGGGCGAAAGCTCGAAACCCTGGGCGCCGCTGACCCGCGCCAACCATGGAGACAACCACCGTGAGTCTTGAAGCCTTCAACCATTCCGAACCGCTGACGCTGGGCGTGGAGCTGGAGCTGCAGCTCGTCAACACCAACGACTACGACCTCGCGCCCTACGCCGAGGACATGCTGCGCCTCATGAAGAAGACCCCGCTGCCCGGCAGCGTGGTGCCCGAGATGACAAACAGCATGATCGAAATCTCCACCGGCATCTGCCACTCGGCCAGCGAGGTGCTGGGCCAGCTCACGCCGATCCGCGATGCGCTGGTAAAAAGCGCCGACAAGCTCAACATCGCCGTGGTGGGCGGCGGCACGCACCCCTTCCAGCAATGGCACGAGCGCCGCATCTACGACAAGCCGCGCTTCCGCGAGCTGTCGGAGCTGTATGGCTACCTGTCCAAGCAGTTCACCATCTTCGGCCAGCATGTGCACATTGGCTGCCCCGACGCGGATGCCGCGCTCTTGATGCTGCACCGCATGTCGCGCTACATACCGCACTTCATCGCGCTGTCTGCCTCCAGCCCCTACGTGCAGGGGCAGGACACGGCGTTCGATTCGGCGCGGCTCAATTCGGTGTTCGCGTTTCCACTGTCAGGCCGCGCGCCCATGGCGCTCACCTGGACGGATTTCGAGGCCTACTTCGACAAGATGACGCGCACCGGGGTGGTGAAGAGCATGAAGGACTTCTACTGGGACATCCGCCCCAAGCCCGAGTTCGGCACCATCGAGATCCGCGTGTTCGACACGCCGCTCACCATCGAACGCGCAGCAGCCCTTGCAGGCTACGTGCAGTCGCTGGGCGCCTGGTTCCTGGCCGACCAGCCCTTCATGCCCGAGGAGGACGACTACCTCGTCTACACCTACAACCGCTTCCAGGCTTGCCGCTTTGGAATGGACGCGGTGTATGTGGACCCGGCCACGGGCGACCACATGCCGCTGCGCGAACACATCCTCAAGACGATGGACAAGATCGCCAGCCACGCCGCCATGCAAGGGGCATCCAGCGCCATGCACATGCTGCGCACGGAAGTCGAAGCCAGCCAGAACGACGCACGCTGGCTGCGCCAGCGCCAGAGCGAAGAGCAGTTGCTGGCCGAGGTTAGCCGCCAGGCGGCGCAGCGTTTTCGCGGCGCGCCTGCCTGAAGTGAAACGCCCCCTGAGTCGCTCCGCGCCTTCCCCCTCTCTCGCCTTGCTGCGCAAGGCGGGAGGGGGACGCCCCCGGTGCGGCGGGGCTGCCCTTGCACGGGGGCGCTGGCTCGGGCCGCGCCGGTTTCATCAGCTGCGGGTGGCGCGCAGCGTCATGGATTTTTGAACGCGTACCGGTATGAGCGTCATGCCGCCAGCGCCAGCTTTCGTGCCTGCTGCGTGCGGCCGCCATAGCCCCAGTCGCTGGCGGGCAGTTCCCGCACCACCACGTAGCTGGCCGGAGCCAGCGTGCCGTCACCGGCCAGCTGGCGCTGCAGCTCGGCAAACGCGGCCTGGATGAAGGCGGCCTTCTCTTCCTGCGTGTTCGTGCCCTGCGTGATGCTGATCTCCAGCAAGGCCGTGGGCTGCGCCACGGGCGCACCACCGATATGCCAGCGGGCGCTGGGCAGGTCGTCGATGACCACGGCCGTCACCTCGCGGCGTTTGCCGAGTAGCTGAACCGTGAGGTCGGTGAGCGCGCTGGCGAGCTGCCGGTAGCGCTCGGGGTTTTGCAGCGGAGCCAGTTTCAGAACGAGGGTTGGCATGGTGTCGGGGCCTTCGGAGTCAATGGGGTTGTGGGTGCGGACCGGGCCCGCAGGGAGTGAAAAACCCGTCGGGTCATTTGCAGGAGCCACTGCGCCACCCAGGCATGGGCTTCGCGAATCGCCTCCTGGCGCAACTGCATGGCATGGCGCTTGGCTGCGTCACGCAGGCGCTGGTAGTCGTCGGGGTGCAGGTGGGGGTCCATGGCATTCCTTTCTGGATGGAGCCACTGTAGGCAGCGCAGGGCGCGGCGGAAACGGCCCGTGGTGCAAGACGGCTTTGCACGGATTGCAAAGCCCCGCCGTTACCATTGCCCGATGCGCGATATCCGCTTTGAAGACATGCACCTGTTCGCCCGCGTGGCCGATCTGGGCTCGCTGTCGGCCGTGGCGCGCGAGCGCGACGTGCCCGCGAGCCAGGTCTCGCGCACGCTGGCGCGCATCGAACAATCCTGTGGTGCGCGGCTGGTCCACCGCAGCACGCATGGACTCACGCTCACGGCCGAAGGGCTGACCTTTCTGGACTACTGCCGCCGCATTACCGGCACGCTTGACGAGCTGGAAGGCGAGTTCGCCCAGCAAAGTGGCCAGCCCAGCGGCTGGGTGCGCGTGGCCTGCAGCTCGGTGGTGGCCGAGCACCTGCTGATTCCCAGCTTCGAGAGCCTGCAACACAAGCACCCACAACTGCGCGTGGAGCTGCTGGTGGACGACCGCATGGCCGACATGGTGCAGGGTGGCATCGATATCGCCATCCGCACCGGCCCGCCGCTGACCGACACCGTGGTGGCACGCCCGCTGGGCACGCTGGCCCGCGCGCTGTATGCCACACCCGGCTACCTGCAGGCCCATGGCATGCCCCAGCACCCTGACGAACTGCGCCAGCACCGGCTCATCACCAACAGCGCCGTGGCCTTCCTGAACCACTGGCCCTTCCTGATCGACGGCGAGCCCCAGGTGCGGGTGGCTGACGGCCACTGGCGCTCAGGCAGCACGGCCATCACCGCGCGTTTGGCGCTGCAGGGCCTGGGCATTGCGCGCCTGGCGACGGTGGTGGCCGATCCCCTCGTGCGCCAGGGCCAGCTCGCGCCCGTTTTGGCTGCGTTCGTGGACCTGCAGCCCAGCCCCATCCACGCCATCACCCTCACCCGCAGGCACCGGCTGCCCAAGGTCCAGGCCTGCATCGACCACTGGGCGCAGTGGTTTTCTCCGCAAGAAAGCCGTGCCTGATGCCTTTGATGCTCCGTTTTCCCCATTTGATTGCCGAACACTGCCATGGGTGAGTTCGACCTGATTGCCCGCTACTTCACCCGCCCCGTGCGCCGCGCCGCCCTGGGCGTGGGCGACGACTGCGCGCTGCTGGCGCCCGCACCCGGCATGCAGCTGGCCGTCTCCAGCGACATGCTGGTGGAGGGCCGCCACTTCTTCGCCGATGTGGACCCCGAAGCCCTGGGCCACAAGGCGCTGGCCGTGAACCTGTCGGACCTGGCGGCCTGTGGCGCGCGCCCGCTCGCGTTCACCCTGGCCTTGTCGTTGCCCCGGGTGGATGAAGCCTGGCTGGCGGGCTTCTCGCGCGGGCTGCTGGCGCTGGCTGATGCCCACGGCTGCGAGCTGGTGGGCGGCGACACCACACAGGGCCCGCTCAACCTCTGCATCACCGTGTTTGGCGAAGTGCCCACCGGCATGGCCCTGCTGCGCAGCGGCGCACGGCCTGGTGACGACCTCTATGTGAGCGGCACGCTGGGCGATGCCCGGCTGGCGCTGGAGGCGCTGCTGGGCCACACCGCCCTGCCCGCCGAGGTGCTGGCCCGCGCGCGCCAGCGGCTGGAGCGCCCCACCCCCCGCGTGGCCCTGGGCCAGGCCCTGCGCGGCATTACCAGCAGCGCCATGGACCTCTCCGATGGCCTGCTGGGTGACCTGTCGCACATCCTCAAAGCGTCGGGCGTGGGTGCGCACATCGACACCCACATTACTTCCAATTTGATAGCTGAAAAGGCTTACCTATCGGGCGGAAACGGCCATTTTGGCCTTGAATTTGTCCGCCAATGCACCCTGGCGGGCGGTGATGACTACGAGCTGGCTTTCACCGCGCCCCCGGCCCGGCGCGATGCCGTGGCTGCCGCTTCGCAGGCCAGCGGCACGCCCGTCACCCGCATCGGCACGGTGCTGGCCGAGCCCGGCCTGCAGCTGGTGGATGCTCAGGGGCAGGCGGTGGAGCACCGCTATGCCTCGTTCGACCATTTCCGCTGATGGGCAGCAGTGACGGGCAGCGACTTTTTTTCGCGAACCATGAATCCTTTTGCGAAACCCGTCGCTCTTGGTAGGGGCGGCGCCCTGTGCTGGCACCTTCATCCCCCCACCAAGGAGCTTTTCACCATGCTGTACCGCAAGAACATCACCCGCCCCGAAAGCCTGCTGCGCGTTGTCGGCGGGGTCGCCCTCATCGCCGCCGGCCTGTGGTGGCTGGCCGCTTCGCCCCTGGGCCTGGCGCTGGCCGCCTCGGGCGTTGGCAGCATCCTGAGCGGGGCCTTCGGCTACTGCCCCGCCTGCGCCATGGTGGGCCGCAAGCCCGTGAAATGAAAAAACACCCCCCTGAGTCGCTTCGCGCCTTCCCCCCGCTCTCACGCTGCGCGTGGGCAGGGGGACGCAGCCAGCGCGGCGGGGCGGCCCTTGCGCGGCTGCCCGCGCATGGGCGGCGCCAGTTTCGCAGGCTGCGGGTGGCGCCATGCGCTGTGGAGAACTGAAAAGATGAGCCTCCCCAGTCCAGGATCCACACTCGCCCAACTGCTGCCCGCCGCGCGCAGCGGCGACGCCGTGGCGATGGAACAGCTGCTGCGCCTGACGCGCCCCGACATCCGCCGCTATGCCCTGCGCCACTGCGCGGCCACCACCGCGACGGACGACGTGGTGCAGGAGGCACTCATCATCGTGTACCGCCGCGTGGGCGCGCTGCGCGAGGTGGCGGCGTTTGGCGGCTGGGTGGTACGCATCGTGCAGCGGCTGTGCATGCGGCCCATGCTGGCCTGGCTCCGGGGCGAGCCGCTGGCGCAGGTCGAAGACAACCTGGCCTGGTCGCACCGCCCCGACCACGAACTGCGCCATGACCTGGCCCTGGCCATCGACTCGCTGCCGCCCCTCTACCGCGAGGCGCTGCTGCTGCGCGACTTCGAGGAGCTGACGATTGAGGAGATGAGCGAACGCCTGGGCGTGACGCGCGAGGCGGCCAAGAGCCGCCTGCACCGCGCGCGGGCGCTGGTGCGGGAGTACCTGGTGCCCACGGACCGCACCGGCACCACGTAGCGTTGCAGCGCGGAGAACCCGCCTCAGCGCATCTGGAACAGCTCCTGGTGAAAGCGCGCAGACGGGCGCCCCAACTGCTCCATGCCATGGCGCACTGCCTCGGCAAAACCCTGCGGCCCGCAGAACCACACACTCGCCGCCGGGCTCGTGCCTGCCAGCAACGCTGCCGGTGTCACGGGCCCGGCGTTGTCGCTGTAGTGAATCTCCAGCGTCACGCTGGGCAAACACGCGCACAGCGCGGCCATGCGGTCGGCAAACACCGCCTCGGCCGCATGGCGCACGCAGTAGTGCAGGTGCACCCGGGGTGCCAGCGCAGGTGTGGACTGCAGGGATTCGAGCCAGGCCATGAACGGTGTGGCGCCGATGCCGGCAGCCACCCACACCTGCTCGCGCGCACTGTCGCTGCGGAAGTCAAAGCAGCCATACGGCCCCTCGATGTCCACCCGCTGGCCCGGCTGCAGTTGCAACGGCAATCGCCCCGTGTGGTCGCCCAGCGCCTTGATTGCAAAGCGCAGCGTGCCGTCGCCTTGGTCGGCGTTGAGCAGGGTGAAAGGGTGCGCGCCCTCAGCCTTGCCAAACGCGACAAACGCAAACTGCCCCGCCGTGTGCCGCCAGGCGCTGCCAGGGCTGACCTGGCAGCTCACCTCCAGCACGCTGGCCCCTTGTGGCAACACGCTGACCACGCGGGCCGCATGGCGGCGGCTGCGCCCGATGGCCCCGGCCAGCGAGCGCACGGCACACAACACCCCCATCAGCGAGCACAGGCCCACCAGCACGCCCGCTGGCTGCGCCCACCAGGCGGGCGGCGTGAGCATCACGGCATGGAAGGCCAGCACCAGATACACCACGGCCAGCAGCTTGTGCAGGTAGCGCCAGACGTGGTACGGGAACCGCTGCCACAGCGTGATGACCAGCATGGCCGCGAGGAACCACACGGCCCACTCCCCCATCTCCTCGGCCAGGTGGCGGAAGGTGTTGAGCCACCAGTCTGCGCGCGGCGTGCGCACCGGGCGGCCCACCCAGGCGGCCAGCAGGCTGCGCGAGAGCTGCAGCCCGTAGTGCGCCAACCCCAGCACAATCGCGCCAATGCCCGCCCACTTGTGCAGGCGGTAGCTCTTGTCCAGGCCGTCCAGCGGTTTTTCCAGCCACGCGGGCCGCACGGCCAGCACCATGATCAGCGACATCAGCGCCCAGGCCCCCACCCCGGTAAGCAGGATCAGCTGGTTGCGCCACCACCAGACATCGCCCCATGCGGCCGGCGCAGGCTGGGGCACCCACAGTGCCAGCAGCCACGCTGTGAATGCCAGCGCCAGAGAGCCTCCCAAAACCTTCTTCCACATCACCAGCCCCAACTATTTGTTGCAATGCAGCAAATATAGAAACCCGCGATGAACGCCACCTGAAC
The DNA here is from genome assembly GCF_054950075.1 of Acidovorax sp. Q11. Taxonomy (NCBI): domain Bacteria; kingdom Pseudomonadati; phylum Pseudomonadota; class Betaproteobacteria; order Burkholderiales; family Comamonadaceae; genus Acidovorax; species Acidovorax sp. Q11. The sequence goes on from NZ_JBUDZG010000007.1 coordinate 160,246, forward strand.
GGAGTGTGAAGGGGCGGCAAAGCGTGGCAGCTTGTGGCCGGAGGTTGATCTGCATCAGCCCGCTGCGCGGGTGCCGACCTCCCCGCAATCAAGTCTGCACAAAACGCGCGAGAGGCCGGCGCGGCGTGGCAGGCACCTCGCCCTGCGGGTAGCCCATGCGGCAGAACATCTGCACAGTGGGCTCCTGGGGCGTACGCGGCGCGGGCCGCCCCAGCACCAGCTGGTGCACACACTCGTAGTGCGGCGCCATCTCGGCAAACTCCTGCACTGCCTGGCTCATGGGATGCATGCCCACACCCAGGGCCGTGGCCTGCAGCTGCAGGCGCACATAGGCGCGCCCGGCCTGGATCTGGTCGCTGCGGGTGTTGGGGCCGGTGATCCACACAAAGCCCATGGCCGTGCGGCTGTGGCCTTCGAAGCGGCCCATGGCGCTTTTGTAGGCAGCGCTGCCTTCGGCCGGGGGCTGGGTGCGGTCGAACATGCCCAAGGCGGTCACGGCGCGCACAAACGGGGTGTTGATGGAGATGCCATCGCGATGCTGCAGGATCTCGGCCGGGCCCACGCGGGTGAGATGGATGCTTTCCATCATGGTGCGGGGCGTGAGCAGCTCGACCTGGGCAGCCTCCCAGCACAACGTGCGCAGTGCAGGCAACTGCTCGGCAGCGACGGTGCCGCCGATGTGCAACCGGGGCTGCGGGGTTGCGGGGGCGCTTGCCAGCAGGCGGGCCAGCTGTTCGGGCGCCACAGGGCGGGTGGTGTCGAAGTCGGTCTTGGGCGTGCGGCGCTGCAGCACCTGGGCGAACAGCGGGTCGGGCTGGCCGCCGGGCTCAAGAGTGATGCGCGCCACGGGGCGGTCGTCCCAGTCCCTCAGCGCCGGGGGCAGCTCGCCCTGCGGCCACAGCTGCACCTGGCTGGCCACGCCCTGCTGGGCCAGCGCCATCACCAGCAGCTCCAGAAACGCGCCATGGCCTATCAGGATCTGGCGGCCCAGCGGGTCGGTGTGGGGCAGCACGCGCTCGCGGTCGGTGCGCAGGGTGATCACCCCCTCCTCGCGCAGGTCCACCAGCCAGGGCTGCAGGTTGTGCGGGTTGGGGGCGGTGATGGCGTAGGCCACGGCGCGGCGCCGCGCCTCGGTGTGGCCCACGGGGCCTTGCCAGGCCTCCACGGCTTCGGCGGGGTAGTGGGAGCCCACCGCGCCGCAGGCGGCCAGCGTGCCCACGGTGGCGGCGGCGATGGTGCCACCACCGGCCAGGCGGATGAAGTTGCGTCGGTTCATGGATGTGCTCCGGGGATAGACAAGGGGATGTGGATGGAGGGCTCAGGCAGCGGCCACTTGCGCAGATGCGGCACGCGCCCAGCCCAGATCAGTCAGCGCCCGGTGCACGGCGGTGTCGAACGGGGTGTGCGGCTCGTCGCCAATCAACGCGGTGAGGCGGGTGTTGTCCAGCCGGTGCGGGGTGCGCCACAGGTAGCGCATGGAGGCCACGGCCTGCAGCATGGGCACCAGCAGCCCCACCAGCTGCAGCAGCGGCCAGGGCGTGGCGCCCACACGCAGCGCACCGGCAGGCGGCAGCCAGCCCTGCGTGGCTGCCACCGCCGCCAGCGCCTGCACCCATTGCCGGCCCGTGGCCTGGTGCCCGGCAAAGTGCAGGGTGTCAAACGCGGCCAGGTGCTGGCGCTGCTCGGCCACGCACACAAAGGTGCGGGCCAGGTCGGGCAGGTAAGCCCAAGGCGTGGCCACGTCGGCCGGGCCCGGCAGGGTGACGCGGCCCTGCGACAGGCGCTTGGCGATGACCTGGTCGAGCAGGCCGCCCGCGCCGCCGCCAAAAAAATCGCCCGCACGCAGCACCACGGCACGCATGCTGCCGTCCTGCGTGGCGGCCTGCAGGCGTTGCTCCATCTGCACGCGCAGGCGGCCCTTGGTGCCGGTGGCAGCCTGGGGCGTGTCCTCGCGCAGCACGGCGTGCATCGCTTCGCCAAAGTTGTAGACATTGCCCGGCAGCATCAGCGTGGCGCGCAGCTGGCGGGTGACTGCGATGGCGGCCTCCATCAACGCGGGGGCCTGCGTGCGCCAGGCCTGGTCGGTATAGGGCGGGTTGAGGGCGTGCACCACCACCTGCGCCCCCTGGGCCTGGGCGGCCAGTGCGGCCGTTTCATGGACTGCCACCGGCATCCACCACACCCCGGGGATCGCGGGCAAGGCTGCTCTGCCCGCGCCACCTGAAGGGGGCCGCACCTGCGCCAGCACCTGCCAGCCCGCCTGGGCAAATGCACGCGCAGCGGCCAGGCCCAGGCGGCCCCGTGCACCCAGGATCAGCACAGTGCGGGGGCTGTGTGCTGGGGGGTTGGGAAGGGGGAAAGAGGTCATGTGGGCACTCCGTTCGAAAGGGATGGAGTGATTGTGGAAACGTGCGCACCGTTACACAATTGCCTAACCATTCATACCTGCAATGCAGATTTGAATACCTAAAACCCTCCCGCTGCGGGCACGCTATCGCCATGAAACCCACCTTTGACTGGAGCCTGGTGCAGTCCTTCCTGGCAGCGCTGGACCAGGGCAGCCTGCTGGGCGCGGCGCGCGTTCTCAACGCCAGCCAGCCCACCATTGGCCGCCACATTGCCGAGCTGGAGTCGCAACTGGGTGCGGTGCTGTTCGAGCGCACGGGACGTGGCCTGCTGCCCACCGCCACCGCGCTGCGACTGGCCGAATCGGCCCGCGCCATGGAGGCCGGGGCACACCAGCTGGCACGCAGTGTGTCGGGCGCCGAGGCAGGCGTGAGCGGCACCGTGCGCATCACCGCCAGCCAGCCCGTGGCCTGCGTGCTGCTGCCCCCGGTGCTAGCCCGCATGCGCCAGGTGCTGCCCGAGGTGCAGGTGGAGCTGGTGGCCAGCAACCAGGTCACCAACCTGCTGCGGCGCGAGGCCGACATCGCCCTGCGCATGGTGCGCCCCGACCAGGCCAGCCTGGTGGCCAAGCGCATCGGCGCGGTCACGCTGGGCGCCTACGCCCACCGCGACTACCTGCGCCGCAAGGGCACGCCCCAGCAGCCGCCCGACCTGCTGCAGCACGAGCTGGTGGGCAACGACCGGCACGAGGACATCGTGCAAGGCTTTGCCGCCATGGGCTACCCCGTGGAGCGCGAGCAGTTCGCGTTTCGCACCGACGACCTCATGGCCTACTGGGAGGCGGTGCGCGCAGGGTTGGGCATCGGCTTTGTGGGCAACTACCTGGCCCGCACCGATGCCAACGTGGTGGCCGTGCTGCCGCAGCTGCCGCTGCCCGAGCTGCCCATCTGGCTCACGGTGCACCGTGAGATCCGCACCAGCCGCCGGATTCGCGCGGTGTATGACTTTCTGGCGGCGGAGGTGCCAGGGGCGTTGTGAACCCGAGCAGCAGACCGCCCGGCTGCTAGCATCCCAGTCCCTTTGTCCAACGCGCCCAAGGAGCCCCGTGATCCACTCCCCCACAGCCTTGCACTTGCGCCCCCCACACCTGCTGCGGCCCTTGTGCCTGGTCGGCATGGCCCTGCTGTGCAACGCAGCCTCGCCAGCCCTGGCCCAGGACACCTCCCGCATCGCCCGCGTCACCGTCTACCCCGGCAGCGCCACGGTGGAGCGTGTGGCCAAGGTGGCTGCGGGCGCGCGCAGCCTCACACTGGCCTGCTTGCCAGCATCGCTGGATGTGCAAAGCCTGCAGATCAACGCCGACCCCGCCGTGCGCGTGGGCGAGTTCAACGTGCTCACCGAGGACCGCGATGTGGCGGCGGGCTGTGCGAGCCCGCTCGACGGCCGCATCCGCGAGCTGGAGGACCAGATTGCCGGGGTAAAGGCCGAGGCTTCGGCCCTGCAGTTGGTGGACGGCTATCTGCGCAGCGTGGCCCAAATCGGCTCGGGCCCGGAGGCAGCGGCGCCTGCCAGCACCGCCCCCCGTGCCGCCACGCCAACGCCTGCACAGATCACCGCCACTGCCGAGGTGCTGCGCAAGTCGGGCCAGGACAGCTTTGCGCGCGCGCACCAGCTCCGGCGCAAGCAGGAGATGCTGGAGCTGGCTCTCAAACCCCTGGCGGCCGAACGCGACCGCGTGGCCAGCCAGCGCGCGCGGGTGGTGTCGGTCACCATCAACCTGGCCGCCGAGCGCGAGGCCGAGCTGCGCCTGTCCTACCAGGTGCGCGGCCCCGGCTGGCAACCCAGCTACCGCGCCACGCTGGACGCCGCCAAATCCACGGTGCTGATCGAGCGACAGGCGCTGGTGGCGCAGAACAGTGGCGAGGACTGGAGCGGCGTGCAACTCACACTGTCCACCGGCCAGCCGGGGCGCGCCACCCAGGGCCAGCTGCCGCGCCCCTGGTGGCTGAACGTGGCGCCACCACCGCAAGGCGCGGGCGCACAGGCAGCCGCCGTGGCGATGGCGCCCGCGCCAGCGCCTGCCATGGCGCCGCTGTCCAGGTCCCGCAATGCCGCCGAGGAAGCCATGCCCACGTTTGACGTGAGCGCCCTCGACAAAGGGTTTGCCACCGAGTTCGCCGTGCCCCAGCGCATCACCGTGCCATCGAGCGGCCAGCGGGTGACGCTGGCGCTGGGCAGCCACACGGCGCCCGCCACATTGCTCACGCGCACGGCACCGGCCGTGGAAGAAGCGGCCTATCTGGTCGCGCAGATTGCCCAGCCGCCCGGCGTGTGGCCGGCAGGCGCAGCAGGCCTGTACCGCGACGGCGCTTTTGTGGGCAATGGCCGCATCGACTTTGGCGCGCCCAGCGCGGGCGCCCCGGCGGGCAGCACCAGCCTGTCTTTTGGCCGCGATGAGCTGGTAACGGTGCGGGCCGAGCCCGAGCAGGACGTGACGGGCAGCAGCGGTTTTGTCGGCTCGCGCGTGGAACGCAAGACACGCCGCGCCTACAGCGTGGAAAACCGCCACAAGACCGGCATCACGCTGCAGGTGCTGCATGCAGCGCCGGTGTCGCGCAACGAGAAGATCGAGGTGGAGTCGCGCTACCAACCGCCGCCCACCGACCTGGCCTGGAACCGCTCTGCGGGCACCATTGCCTGGCAGCAGCCTGTGGCCGCAGGGGCCACGGCGCAGTTCAGTGCAGAGCACACCGTCCGCTACCCCAAGGACATCGAGCTGCTGGAAAGAAGATGAAACACCCCCTGGGGCGCTTCGCGCCTTCACCCCTCTCTCGCTGCGCGGGAGAGGGACGCACCCCGTGGCCTGGCAGAGCCAGTTCCACAGGTGCACTCGCCTTGCATGCGCCAGTTGCATAGACTGCGGCGCAGCCGACCACTGACATGACTCCACTTTCGCCTTCAGACGCCCCATCTGCCCCCCGCCGCCCCACCCTGGCCTTCCTGCTGGGCCACCCGGCCCACTTCATCGCACTGGGCTTTGGCGCGGGGCTGTCGCGCAAAGCGCCCGGCACTGTGGGCACGCTGTGGGCCTGGCTGGCCTACCTGGTGCTGCAGCAGTGGCTGTCGCCGCAACACATGGGCTGGCTGATTGCCGCCAGCACCGTGGTGGGCTGGTGGGCCTGCACCACCACGGCGCGCCACATGGCCGTGGCCGATCCGGGCAGCATCGTGTGGGACGAGGTGGTGGCCTTCTGGCTGGTGCTGTGGCTGGCCATGCCCATGGGGTTCTGGGGGCAGTTTGTGGCCTTTGCGCTGTTCCGCTTTTTTGACGCCGCCAAGCCCGGCCCCGTGGGCTGGGCCGACAGCCTGTTCAAGGGCTTTGGCTGGCGCGGCGGCTGGGGTATCTTGTGGGACGACTTTGTGGCAGCCTTCTGTACCCTGCTGGTCATTGCAGTGTGGAGGTTTTGATGACAACCGTAACGCTATCAAATGCAGAGCTACTAGCGCTTGATACATCCGCGCTAGAGGCCAATTTGACCCAGATTTCTCTGGAGCTGATCAAACACCGGCACCTGCTGGCCACCGCCGAAAGCTGCACGGGCGGCATGATCGCGGCGGCCTGCACCGACCTCGCGGGCGCGAGCGACTGGTTTGAGCGAGGCTTTGTCACCTACTCCAACGCCGCCAAGACCGAGATGCTGGGCGTGCCCGCCGCACTCATCGAACAGGAAGGCGCCGTGAGCGAGGCCGTGGCCCGCGCCATGGCCGACGGGGCGCTGACCCACTCCCAGGCCCACGTCAGCCTGGCCGTGACCGGCGTGGCCGGCCCCACGGGCGGCAGCGACGCCAAGCCCGTGGGCACCGTATGGTTTGCCTGGTGCGTGGGCGGCGAAACCCACAGTGAGATGCAGCACTTCCCAGGCGACCGCGCCGCCATCCGTGCCGCCACGCTGCGCTACGCGCTGCAGCGGCTACTGGGCCACCTGCTCGCCTGAACCCCGCTTGGTTGGCACCAGCGGAAGCGGCACCGCAACCTTGCCGCGCCCCCACCACCCACACACCTCCTGCCCATGACAGCCACCACCTGGTTTGAAGGCTTCACCACCCACCACATCGCCACCACGGGCGCCGAGATTTTTGTGCGCACCGGAGGCACCGCAGGCGCACCACCCCTGCTCCTGCTACACGGTTTTCCGCAAACCCATGCGCTGTGGCACCGCGTGGCGCAGCAGCTGGCGCGCGACTACTTTCTGGTGATGCCGGATCTGCGCGGCTACGGCGACTCATCGCACGCGCCCGGCCTGCCCGACCACAGCAACTACAGCAAACGCGCCATGGCGCAGGACATGGCCGAAGTGATGACTGCGCTGGGCCACGGCAGCTTCTACCTCTGCGGCCACGACCGGGGTGGCCGCGTGGCGCACCGCCTGGCGCTGGACCACGCCGCGCGCGTGAAGAAGCTGTGCCTGATCGACATCGCCCCCACACTCGACATGTACGCCCGCACGGACATGGACTTTGCGCGCGCCTACTACCACTGGTTCCACCTGATCCAGCCCGCGCCGCTGCCCGAGACCATGATCGGCGGCAACGCGCTCGCCTACCTGCACGCCAAACTGGGCGGCTGGGGCAGCGCAGGTCTGGCCCACATCGAGCCCCAGGCCCTGGCCGACTACGAGCGCTGCTTCTGCACGCCCGAGGCCATCCACACCGCCTGCGAGGACTACCGCGCCAGTGCCGGCATCGACCTGGACCACGACCGCGACAGCCGCGCACGCGGTGACAAGATTGCCTGCGACACTCTGGTGATCTGGGGCGAACACGGTGTGGTGCACCGGCTGTTTGACCCGATGGCGCTGTGGCGAGCGCAGTGCGCGGGGGTGGTGAGCGGGCAGGCGGTGCCAGCAGGGCATTTCATCCCGGAGCAGTTGCCTGGTGAAACGGCCGATGCGCTGCGCAGCTTTATGCGCTGAATGAGGGCGGTGCCGGGCGCGCCCCCGGGGTCGCCCAAGCGGCACCCACGCCCCACCACCCCGGTGTAGCATGGGCGCCCCGAGGAGGAGACCCCATGCACCCCAACGCCCAGACCCTGCAGCGCTTCTACACCGCATTTGCACAACTCGACCACGCCACCATGGCGGCCTGCTACGCCCCCAATGCCACGTTTGACGACGAGGCGTTTTCGCTCAAGGGCCGGGACGAAGTGGGCGGCATGTGGCGCATGCTGTGCACCGCGACGAAGAAGCCCGGCGCCGCCGAGCACTGGAAGCTGGAGTTCAGCGGCATCGACGCCGATGCCAACGGCGGCAAGGCGCACTGGGAGGCGCACTACCGCTTCAGCGCCACCGGGCGCCAAGTGCACAACATCATCGACGGCACGTTCACCTTCACACCCGATGGGCTGATTGCCACGCACCGTGACCGTTTCAACTTCTGGAGCTGGTCCCGCCAGGCGCTGGGCCTTCCGGGTGTGCTGCTGGGCTGGTCGCCCTCGCTCAAGCGCAAGGTGCGCAGCACGGCGGCGGGGAACTTGAAGAAGTTCTTGGCGCAGGGCGGCTAAAGGGCCGGACGGCCTGCGCCCGGGCCCGCCGATACGGGCGCTCGGCCCGGCCTGTTGCGGCAGGGCCAGATATGAACAAAAACAGGCCCTACCGCGCGCCCATCAAGCGAATTATGCTATTTAATTTATAGCAAATTACCCTAGAGGGCTCAGGCCCCGTGGCACTTCTTGTACTTCTTGCCGCTGCCGCAGTGGCAAGGGTCGTTGCGCCCCGGCTCGGGCGCCTTGCGCACCGTCTCCACGCGCGGGCCCATGCTCTTCCACAGCTGGCGCAGGTCGTACACGGCCCAGATGGCTTCGCCGAAGGCCTCGACGCGCGCCTGGCTGGTGCTGGGTGGGCCGTCTTCGTCGTACATGCAGACCTCGGGCTTGCCGGTGTCGTCTTCGGTCAGGGCGACGATGCGCTCCAGCGCATCGTCCAGCCACTTGGCGGCTTCCTTGTCGCGCGGGGCGGCCCAGTCTTCGGGCCAGTTTTCCACCGCAAACATGAAGCCCAGGGCCCACACCTGGCCGAAGGACGGGACCTCCTGGTCGTCGCCCATCTCGGCACGCTGCTCGTCGGTCAGGCTGGCCACGGCGCCGCGCATGTCCATGGCTTCGGGCTGGAAGGTGCGGTCGTCGTCCAGCGTCTTCACGTCGGTGTCGAGCTGGGCCACGATCTCGTTCCAGCGGCGCATCCACAGGTCCATGAAGCGGGCTTGCTGGGCAGCGTCGGAAAACGCGGGCAACTGCGGCAGCGGGTCGCCTTCGGCCACATCCAGCTCGGCGCCGTCGCCCAGCAGCATGGGCAGGTATTCGGCCGGGCCGATGGGGCGGCGGCTGCAGATCAGCGCGGTCATGAAGCCGTCGCAGAACTCCCACTGCGGGATTTCCTCGCCGCGCGCGCGCAGGTCGTCGAGGATGTTGTCCATCTCCTCCAGCTCATCCGGGCCCAGCGCAGCGGCCGGGGCGGTAGTGGGGTCGAGATCGTCAGTGGCGGGGGTGGGCGATGTGGGTTCGGTCATGGGAGGGCTCCGGTCGTCAAGGGAGAAAGCGGGGGCGGCAAAACAATGTTTTACTTTTATGATGCGCAGGCCTTGTGCCGTGGCGCGGGCCACGGCGGCCAGGGGTGGTGGCGGGGCAGAAAAAAGCGCCGAGCGCCATCCGGCAACCCCACAAAAAGGCGGCCAGTGTAGCCCCTGCGCCCGCCGCTCGCGCCACCGACCCCAACCAGGACGCCCCATGATCCACCAGCTCAACTCCCTCTACCCGGTGCGCTACACAGCCTTTGCGCTGTGCGTGTTCGGGCTGCTGCTGTCGCTGTTTGCGCTGGTGGCCTTTGGCGTGGGGCTGCCCGTGGTGCTGGTGTTTGCGGCGCTGGTGGCCCTGGGCGTGTACGACCTGCAGCAGACGCGCCACGCCATCCTGCGCAACTACCCGGTCATCGGCCATATCCGCTTCATGCTCGAATATGTGCGGCCCGAGGTGCGCCAATACTTCATCGAAAGCGACAGCGAGGCGGCACCGTTCTCGCGTGCGCAGCGCTCGCTGGTCTACCAGCGCGCCAAGGGCGACCCGGACAACCGCCCCTTTGGCACGCACCTGGACGTGGGCGCGCATGGGTATGAATGGGTGAACCACTCGCTCGCGCCCACGCAGCTGCCATCGCACGACTTCCGTGTGTGGATCGGGGGCAGCCCCGATGCGCCGTCGCCATCGGTATCGCCCTGCACCCAGCCCTACCACGCGAGCGTGTTCAACATCTCGGCCATGAGCTTTGGCGCACTGTCGGCCAACGCCATCCTGGCGCTCAACCAGGGGGCCCAAAAAGGCGGCTTTGCGCACGACACAGGCGAGGGCAGCATCAGCCAGCACCACCGCGTGCACGGCGGCGACTTGATCTGGGAGATCGGCTCGGGCTACTTTGGCTGCCGCAACCCCGATGGCTCGTTCAGCGAAGAGCGTTTTGCGGCCAACGCCACCGACCCGCAGGTCAAGATGATCGAGCTCAAACTCAGCCAGGGCGCCAAGCCCGGCCACGGCGGCGTGCTGCCCGGCGCCAAGGTGACGGCCGAGATCGCGGCCGCGCGCGGCGTGAAGGCCGGCGAGGCCTGCATTTCGCCCGCCAGCCACAGCGCCTTCCGCACGCCGGTCGAGATGATGCAGTTCATCGCCAAGCTGCGTACGCTGTCGGGCGGCAAGCCCACGGGCTTCAAATTCTGCCTGGGCCACCCGTGGGAGTGGTTCGCCATCGTCAAGGCCATGCTGGTCACCGGCATCACGCCCGACTTCATCGTGGTCGATGGCGCCGAAGGTGGCACGGGCGCGGCGCCTGTGGAGTTCAGCGACCACGTGGGTGCGCCACTGCAAGAGGGCCTGCTCTTGGTGCACAACACGCTGGTGGGCGTGAACCTGCGCGACCGCGTGCGCATTGGCTGCGCGGGCAAGGTCATCAGCGCCTTCGACATCGCGCGCATGATGGCGCTGGGTGCCGACTGGTGCAACGCGGGGCGCGGCTTCATGATGGCGCTGGGCTGCATCCAGGCGCAGAGCTGCCACACCGGCCACTGCCCCACGGGCGTGACCACACAAGACCCGCTGCGCCAGCAGGCCCTGGTGGTGCCCGACAAGGCCACGCGCGTGGCGCAGTTCCACCGCAGCACCTTGCACGCGCTGCAAGAGCTGGTGCAGGCCGCCGGGCTGCACCACCCCAAAGACATCACGGCCCACCACATCGTGCGCCGCATCACCGACACCGAGGTGCGCCTGCTGTCCAACCTCATCACCCGCATGCAACCGGGCGCTCTGCTGGGCCCGCTCGATGCACAGCACAACGTGTTCCGCCTGTACTGGCCGCTGGCCAACGCCCACAGTTTCCAGGCCAGCGAGCCTGCTCTGGAGCCCTCCATCCCCCACCATGTCGAGCTGGTGCACGCCGCCGCCGTAGGCACCGCAGCAGCGGTGGCAGGGGACGCTGCTGTATGAACTTGACGATGGAAAGCACCACCACCGCCCCGGACTACGCCGCCTTTTTGCAGCAGCAACTGGCAATCCAACCCCACAACGTGATGGCCCATGTGCTGGGCAACGAACAGATCTGGATCAAGCGTGCGGGCGCCCCCCATGGCACGGGCCGCTACCGCGCCATGGCCGTGCTGGCCGCCCTGCTGCGGCTGGACGCCCTGCGCCCCGTGCCCAACCCCGGCGGCCCCACGGCCATTGCCACCGAAGTGCAGCGCCTGCGTGACCTGGCCGCGCGCGGCATCCGTGTGCCCGTGGTGCTGGCCGCGTTGCCGAATGGTTTTGCCATGCGCCACCTGGGCAACGTGGGTGAGGAAACCCATTCGCTGGGCAACGAGATCGACCACGCCGTGCAGGCGGGCGACACGGCCGCTGTGCTGGCGCTGTGGCAGCAGGGGCTGGACACCTTGGCCCAGGTGCACCACCAGGGCACCTGCCTGAGCCAGGCCTTTGCGCGCAACCTGGTGCGCTGCCCCGATGGCGAGGTAGCCTGCATCGACTTTGAAGACGACCCCGCCGCCGTGCTGCCGCTGGCGGTGTGCCATGTGCGCGATGCGCTGTGCTATGCGCATTCCACCGCCATCTACCTGCACCAAGGCGACATGCTGCCTGAAGCGCGCGAGCGTTGGGCAGCGTGGGTGGGGCAGGAGAGCGCGGAGATGCAGCAGGTGCTGGCGACCAGCATTCGGCGAATGGCATGGATGCGATACCTCCCCGCAAGCCGCAGGCTAGGGCGGGATTTGCAACGGGTGCGGGCGGCGTATGACTTGCTGGCCTGAAAGAGTTTTTCGCGATGCCCGACTTTGAGATTTACACCCCCACTCCAGAAGAAGTCCACTCCGGCATCCTCGGCCGTCGGATGCGGCAGTTCAACTACGGCTTTGTGGGCGAATACGGCCAAACGCAGCCCGTGTGGGTGAGCGCACGTGACGCGCAGGGCGAATTGGTAGGCGGGCTGCGCGGATTCGTGTTTTTGCAATGGCTGACTGTGGAGCTGCTGTTTGTGGACGAGGCCGCCCGGCACCAGGGAGTGGGCCGCAAGCTGCTGACCACGGCAGAGCACAAAGCCCGCGACCTGGGCGCGCACAGCGTGACGCTCAGCACCTTCGAATGGCAGGCCCGGGGCTTTTACATCAAGCAGGGCTATGAGGAGTTTGGGCACATCGACAACTACATCCAAGGATTTCAGCTGGTGTATTTGAAGAAGGCTTTGACCTCGTCGGCCCCAGAGACCCCAGGAAGCCTGGTGCCCCGCGCGGAGCCTTGAAAACACGGGCTCAGGCCATCGCAGGCTCGCTGGTCAGCACCACCTCGGTGGCCACGTCCGCCCCCAGGTTCATCAGCCGCTTGCGCATGCAGATCACGGCCTTGTCCTTGCTGAGCAGCACCGCCCGGTGGGCGGCGGCCAGGTCGATGAACTTCTGGTCGTCCGCGTCCTTGCACACGTAGCCCACCTTGGGTGCGATGTCCACCAGCCGCACCTGCGCATCAAACGCGGCCAGTACCTGCGCGGCACCCACGCGGTAGTAGTCCATGCGCTCTGCGATGTGCGGGTAGGCCAGCACACGCTCCAGCTCATCGCGCATGACTTGCGTGGCAATCCAGGCCAGACGCCCCTGGGCCAGCAGCGTGCGAAGGGGGACGGTGCGCGGGTCGCTGAAGATCAGCAGGTCCAGCGCCACGTTGGTATCCACCACCACGGGGCGCGCGGGATCGTCCGCTGGCGCCTCGGTGGGCAGGCGCAGCTCAACCTTCATGGCGTGGGCCGCCGTCGGGGGCCGCCTTGGCAGCCCGGTCGCGCACGGCGCCCTTGATCATGTCGAAGCGGAACATGCGGCATTCGATGGGGCCGTTCCACATGGGCACGCGGCGCGATTCCTTCAGGCGCATCTTGCCGGGCAGTTTCAGGTCGGGCGTGAGCATCCAGGCGGTCCAGCCGCTGTAGTTCTTCTTCCAGTGGGTTGCCAGCTGGCTGAAAAACTCACCGCCGTCTTCGGTCTGCGCCTCTTCGCGGCCCACGGCCATGCCCTGGGCGCGGTCGGCGGCGCGCTCGCTGGCGTTGCGGCCGGCGCTACCTGCGGCAGCAATGCGCTCGCCGTAGGGCGGGTTCAGCAGCATCACGCCGGGCTGGTCGCAGGGCGGCATGCGCTGCAGGGCGTCGCCGCCGCGCAGCTGTACAGCCTCGGCCACACCGGCGCGCTCGGCATTGCGCTGCGCAAAATCGACCATGCGGAAGGCCACATCACTGCCAAAAATGGGCACTGCGCTGGTCTGTATTGCGCTTTCAGCTTCGTTTTTAATAGCACCCCAGACATGCGCCTGGAACGGCAGCAGTTTCTCGAACGCAAAGCGCCGCAACATGCCCGCCGGGATGCGGCAGGCGATCTGTGCGGCCTCGACCACGATGGTGCCGCTGCCGCAGCAGGGGTCGTACAGGGGCTGGGGGTTGTCGCCATGCGGGTCCCAGCCACTGGCGGCGATCATGGCGGCGGCCAGGGTTTCCTTGAGCGGCGCGTCGCCCTTGTCCTCGCGCCAGCCGCGCTTGAACAGCGGCTCGCCCGAGGTGTCGATGTAGATCGTGGCCTCGTCGGTGGTCAGGTGCAGGTGGATGCGCACATCGGGCCACTGGGTGTTCACGTCGGGCCGCACGCCGCTCTTGTGGCGGAAGCGATCGGCCACGGCATCTTTGACCTTGAGGCCCGCAAAGTTGAGGCTCTGCAACGGGCTGTGCTGGGCGGTCACCTCGACCTTGAAGGTCTGGCGCGTGGTGAACCAGATCTCCCAGGCCACATCGCTGGCCATGGCGTAGAGGTCGTTTTCGGAACGGTACGGGCGGTGCGCCAGCTGCACCAGCACGCGCTGGGCCAGGCGGCTGTGCAGGTTGAGCTGCATGGCCTGGCGCCACGAGGCGCGCAGCAGCACGCCACCCCGGCCTACCAGCAGGTCTTGCCCCGTGAGGCCAGTGATGCCATGCACCTCGTCGGCCAGAAAGCCCTCGACGCCCGCAGCGCAAGGAAGGAAAAGTTGGAGTTGGTTCATGTCGATGGGGAGGATACGCGCTCGGGCACTGCGGGGGAACCGGGCTCACCTGCGCGGGCTAACAGCAATTGGCGGATGGATTCGGGGATCAACGCCACCTTGCGGTCGGCCTTGCCGATGAAGACGATGCCGATCTTGCCGCGTGCCACTTCGCGGCCGGAGGTCTTCTCGGTCATGCAGAACACGAGGTCGAAGCCGTAGCGGTTGAAGTCTGCCGGGGCCATCTCCACCCGCATGGTCTCGCCATGGAACCCCTCGGACTTGTACTGCGCCACGATGTCGCCGACGACGATGGACAGGCCGCCCACATCCGCCTCGGGGTAGCCCAGCGACTGGAAGAAACGCACGCGCGCTTCGGACACCAGGCTGAGCAGCTGCGCGTTGTCCAGGTGCCCGCCCTGGTTCACGTGGCTGATGTAGATCTGCAGCTCGGTGGCAAAGCCGAAGTGCGGGGGGAGGTCAAAAACAATGCGGGCCATGGTGGCGGACAGGGGTAGGAAAAAAGGAAGCGGAGAGCACTAGCCTGCGCGGGGAGTGGTGCGCGGCGTGTGCCGCAGGGTGCCTGCAGGGCCACCGGTGGTGGGGCGGCTCAGCACGCCAAGACGCCATGGGTCGCAATGCGGGTTGGTGGCATAAGGACCTTGCAGGCCCCATGCCCCTTGTCTCGTATGCTCTCGGGCAGCGGATTTTACCGGAGCCCCCCATGCGCCCTTTTTATCGGACCCTGCTGACCGTGCTGGTGCTGGCCGCCACGCCCTGGGGCGCAGGCGCCCAGACGCTGTACAAATCGGTGGGCGCAGACGGCAGGGTCGTGTACAGCGACAAGCCCCCTGTGACAGGTGCCGTGGAAAAGACGATGAAGCTGGAGAACCTGCCGGTGAGTGTGGTGCCGGGCGCATCGCCCGCGCCCCAGGCGGCAGCCGCCCCCGACGCGCCGCCAGCCGCAGCCCCCAGGGGCGATGTGGTGCTTTACATGGCGACCTGGTGCGGCTACTGCAAGGCGGCCAAATCCTATCTGGCGGGCAAAGGCATCGCGTATCGGGAGCTGGACATCGACACGCCTTCTGGCAAGGCGGCGTTCAAGCAGCTGGGCGCCAGGGGCGTGCCGGTCTTGCTGACCAACGGCCAGAAGATCGCCGGGTTCACACCCCAGGCGTATGACGCGGTGTTCATGGCACGCAAGTAACCTGGCGGCGGGCGTTCAAGCAGCCCTCGCGCCCTTCAACGCGTTGAGCGCTACAGCGCCTTGCGCAAATTGGCGGGCGCAATCTTGAGCGCCTCGCGGTATTTGGCCACCGTGCGGCGTGCGCATTCAATGCCCTGCTCCTTGAGCATCTCGGCGATCTGGCTGTCCGACAGCGGCTTGGTGGGGCTTTCGGCCGACACGAACTGCTTGATCAGTGCGCGCACGGCCGTGCTGGACGCATTGCCACCGGTTTCCGTGCCCAGGCCAGAGCCAAAGAAGTACTTCAGCTCGTAGGTGCCGATGGGCGTGGCCATGTACTTGGCCGTGGTCACGCGGCTGATGGTGGACTCGTGCAGGCCCAGTTCGTCGGCGATGTCGCGCAGCACCAGGGGGCGCATGGCGAGTTCGCCGTGGGTGAAGAAGTTCTTCTGCCGCTCGACGATGGCGCGCGAAACGCGCAGGATGGTGTCAAAGCGCTGCTGGATGTTCTTGATGAACCAGCGCGCCTCCTGCAGCCGCTGCTGCATGCCCTGGTGGCCCTCGCCGCCCTTGTGGCCGCGCAGCGCGCCGGCGTAGATGTCGTGCACACGCAGGCGGGGCATCACGTCGGGGTTGAGCTGCACGATGAAGTTGTGCTGGCCGTCCCGCCCGTTGGCGCGACCAGCTTTGCGCACGATGACGTCGGGGATGATGATGTTGCGCTCTACATCGACGAACTTGCGGCCGGGGCGAGGCTCCAGGCGGGCGATCAGCGCCATGGCGGCGCGGGTGCGCTCTTCGCCGTCGCCACACAGCTGGGTCAAGCGGCGGATGTCGCGGCGGGCCAGCATCTCCAGCGGCTGCTGGCAGATGGTGAGCGCCGTCTGCACGGTGTCGGGGTCGGCCTCTTCGTCGGCGTCCAGCGCCTTGAGCTGCAGCGTGAGGCATTCGGCCAGGTTGCGCGCGCCCACGCCCGTGGGCTCCAGGCTTTGCAGCAGGCGCAGCGCCACGGTAAAGCGGTGCACCAGCTCCTCGATCTGCTCCAGGTCGTCCAGCCCGGCCAGTGCGATGGCGAGTTCTTCGAGCGGCTCTTCGAGGTAACCGTCGTCGTTCAGGGATTCGATCAGGAAGCGCAGCGCGGCGCAGTCCACCTCGGACAGGCGCAGCGACAGGGCCTGGCGGTGCAAAAAGGCGGTGAGCGATTCGTGCGAGCGGGCCAGTTCGGTGGCGTCGGCGTCGTCGCCCTCCGCATCGTTGCGGGTGCGGGCCGGGGCGTCGCCACCCCACTCGGCGTCGTTGGGCGCCATCTCTACCGTGCCGTCGCCGCTCCAGTCGGGTTCGTCGGCGCCAGGGCCTGGCGATTCGGCATCATTTTGGCCCTCTGCGCCCGCTGTGCTTGCACTTGCAGCTCCTGAAAATATAGCATCTTCAGCGCTGTATTCGTCGGCTTGCGCGGGGGTGTCGGCGGCTTCCAGGCCAAACTCCTCGCGCGGCGCCTCTTCGGCCGTGCATTCGAGGAACGGGTTCTCGTCGAGCATCTGCTCGACTTCCTGCGAGAGTTCGAGTGTGGACAACTGCAGCAGCCGGATGGACTGCTGCAGCTGGGGGGTCAATGCAAGGTGCTGCGAGACGCGCAGCGACAGGCCAGGCTTCATCACATGCGGAAATGTTCGCCCAGGTACACCCGGCGCACTTCGGCGTTGTCCACGATCTCGGACGGCGTGCCCTGCGCCAGCACACGGCCGTCGCTGATGATGAAGGCGTGGTCGCAGATGCCCAGGGTCTCGCGCACGTTGTGGTCGGTGATGAGCACGCCAATGCCGCGCGCCTTGAGGAAACCGATGATGCGCTGGATCTCGATCACGGCGATGGGGTCGATGCCGGCAAAGGGCTCGTCCAGCAGGATGAAGCGCGGCTGTGTGGCCAGGGCGCGGGCGATCTCCACCCGGCGGCGCTCGCCACCGGACAGGGCCATCGCGGGCGAGGCGCGCAGGTGCTGCACGCGCAGCTCTTCCAGCAAGGCCGTCAGGCGCTCCTCGATGGCGTCGCGCGAGAGCGGCTGGCCGTCATCGCCACGCTGCAGCTCCAGCACGGCGCGCACGTTTTCTTCGACCGTGAGCTTGCGAAAAATCGAGGCTTCCTGCGGCAGATACGACAGCCCCAGGCGCGAGCGGCGGTGAATGGGCATGTGGGCCACCGAATGGCCGTCGATGCGGATGTCGCCCGCATCGCTGCGCACCAGGCCCACGATCATGTAGAACGAGGTGGTCTTGCCCGCGCCGTTGGGGCCGAGCAGCCCCACGACCTCGCCTTTTTGCACGACCAGCGACACGTCCTTGACGACCTTGCGGCTGCCGTACGACTTGGCCAGGTGCTGCACCTCCAGGCGGCTGCCGGCCTGGGTGTCAGGGCCGGGATGGACGGGCACTGCGCTCACTTGGAGCCGCCGCCAAGGCTGTTGCTGGGGCGCAGCACGGGTGCGGCGCCGGGGGCGGCCGGCGCAGGCGCTGCAGCACCAGCGGGCGGGTCCTTGGGCGCCAGCACCGCGCGCACGCGGTTGCCGGGGGCCGGGGCATCGCCTGCCGCATTGGTGGCGGGGGCGCGCTGGCCGTCCACGGTGAACACGTCGGTGAGGTTGTTGTAGACGATCACGGCACCCGTGATCTCGTCGCTGAGCGCAGCGCCCCGGTAGCGGCGCAGCTCGGCGCGGGTGATGAAACGCACGTTATCGGCCTTGCCGTCGTACTCGATGACTTCGCTTTCGCCTTCGATGTACTCGTCGGGCGCGCCGGGCAAGGTGTCGCGCTTTTGGCGGAAGAAGGCGCGTTTGCCTGCTTCGGCTGTGACCACACCAAACTGGTAGCCATCGGCATCCTGGCGCACATCCAGCCGCGCGCCGCGCAGCACGATGGTGCCCTTGGTCATGACCACGCGCCCCGAGAACACGCTGGTCTGCTTGAGTTCATCGTGGCGCAACGCGTCGGCCTCGATGTTCATGGGCTTGGCGCGGTCGGCTTTTTCAGCGTGGGCCACGCCATGAAGGCAGGCCAGGGCCGCGAGCAGGAGGGTCGGAAGGAGGCGGTGGTTCATAGGGCACGAATCTTGCAGTTCATTGTAGCCATCCCCACGCGCCCTCCATGAAGAAAGCCCGCATCAGCGGGCTTTCTTCATCGGGTATCCAGGGCCTTTGGCGCTAAGGAGCTTGTGCCCAGGGCAGCCCGGGGCTTACTTTTGCTTGACCAGCGCTTCCACGACCTGGAGCACGTTCTGCATGTTGCCGGCCATGGTGCCGTCCGTGTAGAACTTGCCCGCCACGCCCATGGAGGGCACGCCTTCCACGCCATAAGCGTCCTGCAGCTGCGAGGCGCGGCGGACCTGGTTGGAGACGGTGAACGATGCGTAGACTTCCTTGAACTTGGCGGCATCCACACCCTGCTGGGCTACCCAGGCAAAAATCTCGTCGTCCTTGGCCAGCTTGGCCTTTTCTACATGGATTGCGCGGAACACCTTGGCGTGCAGGGCTTCGAGCTTGCCCATGCCTTCCAGGGTGTAGAACAGCTTTTGCTGGGGCACGAAGCTGGCATTGAAGGCCACAGGCACGCGGCGGATGAAAAGATCCTTGGGCGCGGCCTTGACCCAGGCGTCCAGCGTGGGTTCGAACACATTGCAGTGGGGGCAGCTGTACCAGAAGAACTCGATCACATCGACCTTGCCGGCCGGTGCATCGGGCGCCACGGGCTTGTCCAGCCGCTTGTAGTCCTTGCCCTCCTTGAACTGGCGGGCCTGGGCCAGCGCGGGGGTGGCGACGGGCAGCGTCAGGGCGGAAGCGGCGACTGCCGAAGCAGCGGACAAAGAAAACTCACGGCGTTTCATGGCAAAGACTCTCCTAGTTCAGGTCTGGGGGATGGGAGCCATGCCCCCGCAAAAAGTTCAGCGCCCGAAGTCTGACGCATCAGCGCTGGACGCGCACCAGCGCCGACTCCAGCCCGGCGCCGTCGAGCTTCTCCTTGAGCTGCTCGGCATCGTCGCGCTTGGTGAAGGGGCCCACACGCACGCGGAACACCGCCCGGCCATTTTGCTCACGCTCGCTCACGCGGGCTTCCCAGCCCATCATGGCCAGCTTGGCGCGCTGGGCATCGGCATCGGCCTGGGTGCGGAAGGCACCGGCCTGCACAAAGTAGTCAAACGGGTCCACATTGCCCTTGGCGGCGGCTTTGGCCACGGCCAGGTCGCCCAGCGGGTCGGCACCCGGCTTGGTTTCGGCCTTGGCGGCCTCGGGCTTGCTGGCAGCGGGCTTGGGGGCCGACGCAGCAGCCCGCACCTCAGGCGCAGGTGCTGCAGCCGAGGCCGGCGCCGAAGCGGCAGCCGCTACGGGCGGCGCTGCAGGCCGGGCCGGGTTCTTGCCGTACAGCGGCGAGTTCGGGTCCCAGTTCTTGTTCTTCTGCGACTCGGCGGCGTCCATGTCTGCTGTGCGCCCGCCGCCCTTGTTCAGAAAAGGCACCGGCACCTTGGTCACATACACGGCCACCGCCAGCGCAGCGCCCAGGCCCACGATGACACCGACGATAAAGCCGATGATGGTCCCGCCCGTCTGTTGCTTTTTCATATTGGTAGTAACTGCTTACATTCTGGCTGGAGCTGAAACACCCAGCACGGCCAAGCCATTGTGCAATACCTGGGCGGTGGCGGCGACGAGCGCCAGGCGAGCTTTCTTCACCACTTCGTCGTCCACCAGGATGCGCTCGGCATCGTAGTAGCTGTGGTAGCTGGCGGCCAGGTCGCGCAGGTAGAAGGTCACGTCGTGCGGGGCCTCTCCGTCGGCAGCGGCGGTCAGCATCTCGGGGTATTTGGCCAGTTGCAGCATCAGTGCCTGGGCCTGGGGGCCTTCCAGGGCCGACAGGTCCACATCCTTGAGCGACGCCACATCAGCACCGCCCGCCTCCTGCCAGGCGCGCAGCACCGAGCAGATGCGCGCATGCGCGTACTGCACGTAGTACACCGGGTTGTCGTTGTTCTGCGCCACGGCCAGGTCCACGTCAAAGGTGTACTCGGTGTCGGGCTTGCGGCTGAGCAGGAAGAAGCGCACCGCGTCCTTGCTGGTCCACTCGATCAAATCGCGCAGCGTGACGTAGCTGCCCGCGCGCTTGCTGATCTTGACCTCTTCGCCGCCCTTGACCACACGCACCATGGTGTGCAGCACGTAGTCGGGGTAGCCCTGCGGAATGCCGACATCGGCCGCCTTCAGCCCGGCACGCACGCGGGCGATGGTGCCGTGGTGGTCCGTGCCCTGGATGTTGACGACCTTGGTGAAGCCACGCTCCCACTTGGCGATGTGGTACGCCACATCCGGCACGAAGTAGGTGAAGGAGCCGTCCTGCTTGCGCATGACGCGGTCCTTGTCGTCGCCGTAGTCGGTGGACTTGAGCCACAGCGCGCCGTCCTGCTCATAGGTCTTGCCGTTGGCGACGAGCTTGTTCACCGTGGCCTCGACGCGGCCGCTGGTGTACAGGCTGGATTCGAGGTAGTACTCGTCGAACTGGAGGTTGAAGGCTTGCAGGTCCTTGTCCTGCTCGTTGCGCAGGTAGGCCACTGCAAACTGGCGGATGTTGTCGTAATCCTGAACATCGCCATTGGCCGTGAATTCGCGGTCATCGGCCTTCACCGTAGCCTTGGCCTTGAAGGCCTCGGCGATGTCGGCGATGTAGTCGCCGTTGTAGAAGTTCTTGGCCAGCGGATTCTCGCTATCGGTGGGCCAGCAGTCGTCGCCGGGCTTGAAGCCCTTGGCGCGCAGCTGCGTGCTTTTTGTGAGCGTGTCGATCTGCACACCCGCGTCGTTGTAATAGAACTCACGGTGTACCTTCCAGCCCTGGGTGCTGAACAGGTTGCAAATCGCATCGCCCAGAGCGGCCTGGCGGCCGTGGCCCACGTGCAGCGGGCCCGTGGGGTTGGCCGAGACAAACTCGACCAGCACCTGCTGGCCGTTGCTCGCCTGGTAGCCAAAGCGTTCGCCCGCAGCCAGCACCTCGCGCACCACTTCCTGCTTAGCGGTGGGTTGGAGACGGATGTTCAGAAAACCCGGGCCCGCGATTTCAATGGCGGACACCCAGCGCTGGAAAGCAGGCGTGGCCTCGAGCGCGGTTTTGAGCTGCTCGCCCAGAGCGCGGGGGTTGAGCTTGAGCGGCTTGGCCAGCTGCATGGCTGCGGTGCAGGCAAAGTCGCCATGCGCGGCCACCTTGGGGGATTCAAAGGCCGCCTTGGCGCCAGCGCCGGGGGAGAGGATGTCCAGCTCGGCCGCAAGCGCGGCCAGCAGATCGTGTTTGACAGAAAGCATCGGGGGATTTTACGGGCCGGGCCGCACCCGCCCCGGCGGGCGGGCGCAAGGCGCACTTGCCCAGCACCCAGCCCCTTGCCGCGCGCAGCCAGGACGCAACAGATTGTCAGGAATTCTTTCCACCTGCATCACCGTGTCAGCCACACGTGTCGCCGGTACGTTGTAATCGGGCAATCCGACGCAGGTTGCGTCTGATGCCACCTACCAACGGAGCCCCCATGAAGAAGCTTCTCACCCTGTCTGCCCTGAGTCTGGTCCTTTCGTTCGGCGCTGCGCACGCTGCCGACGCCCCCGCCAAAGCGGCCGCCCCCGCGCCTGCTGCAGCGGCCTCCGCCGCACCGGCGGCAGAACCTACCAAGCAGCAGTCCAAGATGGGCACCTGCAACAAGGAGGCGGGTGACATGAAGGGCGACGAGCGCAAGGCCTTCATGAAAACCTGTCTGAGCAACAAGCCCGCCACGCAGCAAGACAAGATGAAGACCTGCAACGCCGACCCCAAGGCCAAGGCCCTCAAGGGCGATGAGCGCAAGGCCTTCATGAGCGAATGCCTGAAGAAGTAAAGAAGCCACACACCTTGCGCCCTGACACCGGGGCGCAAAAGTAAAAAAGCCCGCAGACCACTGGCCTGCGGGCTTTTACTTTTTGGACGCCCGGGCTTACCAGCCGCGCGCCCAGAACACCGCAATCACCGCTACCACGGGCAGCACATGCGACTGGATCATCACCAGACGGCGCACGTTGGCCACCTCGTGCGCGGGCGGCAAGGCCCCCGTGCTATGCAGGTTCTGGCGCCAGCGGCGAAACGCGGCCGAGGGCACAAACGACAGGAGAATCATGGCCACCACAATGGTGATCTTGATGTGGAACAAGGGCTGCGACAGGTACCACGAGGCCCCCTTCACCCCCCAGATCACCCGCGCCAGGCCACTGCCGATCATCACCGCCCCCGCCACGCCATAGATCACATCCAGCCGGGCCAGACGCTCGACCACGGCGGCGTTGAGCCATTCGATGCGGCACAGCGCCGCCTGGCTCGACAAAAAGACCACAAAGGTCAGGATGGCCAGAATATGCAGAGCGGCCAGAACGGCTTCGAGGGTCATGGTCAGGTTCCTTGGGGCTTGGTTGCGCGCCGTGGTTCCGACGGGCAATCAGGGAAGATCAGACGCCATTGTCCATGGTGGCCCTGCCCATAAAAAAACGGCGCAGACCGTGGGGCCTGCGCCGTGCCGAGCGAAATCCTGCCTAACCGGCGGATCAGGCCACCGTGCGGGCCACCGCGCCCACGGGCATCTCAGCAGGCACCACCGGGGCAACGGCTGCCGACACAGCAGCGGGCAGCGGGTGACCGTTGAGTGCGGCGTCCAGGCGCTCATGGTCCAGCGCGTTTTCCCAGCGAGACACCACCACCGTGGCCACGGCGTTGCCGATGAAGTTGGTGAGCGAGCGGCACTCGCTCATGAAGCGGTCCACACCCAGGATCAGCGCCATGCCGGCTACCGGCACTTCAGGCACCACGGCCAGGGTGGCAGCCAGGGTGATGAAGCCCGCGCCCGTCACACCCGCTGCGCCCTTGGACGACAGCATCGCCACCAGCAACAGCGCCACCTGGTGGCCCAGCGTCAGTTCGGTGTTGGTGGCCTGGGCGATGAACAGCGCGGCCAGCGTCATGTAGATGTTGGTGCCGTCCAGGTTGAACGAATAGCCCGTGGGCACTACGAGGCCCACCACCGACTTGCTGCAACCGGCTTTTTCCATCTTTTCCATCAGCGACGGCAGGGCCGATTCGGACGACGAGGTGCCCAGCACCAGCATCAGCTCGGCCTTCAGGTAGCGGCACAGCTTGAACACCGAGAAGCCACACAGCCGCGCCACAAAGCCCAGGATCACCACCACGAACAGCAACGAGGTGATGTAGAACGAGCCCACCAGCCAGGCCAGATTGACCAGCGAACCCAGGCCAAACTTGCCGATGGTGAATGCCATGGCGCCAAATGCACCGATGGGCGCTGCCTTCATCACAATGCCCACCACCTTGAAAACGGGCGTCGTCAGCGCGTCCAGAAAATTGAGCACCGGGCGGCCCGCTTCACCCACCATGGCCAGGCCAATGCCGAACAGCACAGCCACCAGCAATACCTGCAGGATGTTGTCGCCCACAAACGGACTCACCAGCGTCTTGGGGATGATGTCCAGCGCAAAGCCCGTGAGCGTCATCTCGTGCGACTTGGCCACATAGCCCTTGACAGCGGTCTGGTCCAGGTCGGCCACGTTGATGTTCATGCCAGCACCGGGCTGCACCACGTTGGCCACCACCAGGCCGACCACCAGGGCCAGCGTGGAGAAGAACAGGAAATACGCCATGGCCTTGCCAAACACCCGGCCCACGGTGGAGAGCTGCGACATGCCCGCGATGCCGGTGACGATGGTCAAAAAGATCACCGGCGCGATGATCATCTTGACCAGCTTGATGAACGCGTCGCCCAACGGCTTGAGCGCCTCGCCATAGGCGGGCTCAAAATGGCCCAGCAACACGCCCAGGACGATGGCGAGCACCACCTGGAAATACAGTTGGCGGTAAAACGGCAGCCGCACGGGGTGCGCGGTGGGGGCAGAAATGGCGTGCATGGGGATGTCTCCTGAAATCACGGGGCTGCACCAGCGGGGTGCAGCCAGTGCGCATTGAGAACCTGTTCAAGATCTTTTCGGGGTCGCACAAGTACCTTGCCGGGATGGGATGCTAGGCGCAGTGCGCCGCCAATAGCTCGGCTATTGGCAAGCGCTGCAACGCCGCAGACCGCCCGGCAAGGCACTTGCCCGAAGGGTTGGAGTGAAATCGGGCGATTGGAAGCCCCGGCTGCTTGCATGGGCACGAGCCCATGCGGCGCACCCGAGGCATCCACTCATCCCGATTGCACGCCAATGCGATCCCCGAAAAGATCTTGAACAGGTTCTAAGGGTGCCGTTTGTACCGCTGCACTTTGTTTCAGCCGATAACCTATTGGTATTAGTCGCCCTGCGCCCCAGAGGAGAGCATCCGCGCACCATCAGGGTAATTACCTAGCCCTGGGAGCCCCCAGACCGGGTGCGGCACACTCCCCACCTGCACCAGACTGGCCTCAGAACCTCCGCTTTTCCCATGCCCACGCCCCGCCTTCGCCAGTTCTGGACCCTGCTGACCCTGCTGGCGGGCATGGCGGCCAGCATGTTCGTCGCCGGGCAATGGGCCTGGCAGCGGTCGCTGCACGACGAGAGCCAGAGCGTGCAGCGCCAGCTGGCCCTGTACGGGCAGACACTGGCCCAGCGCATCGACCGCTACCGCACCCTGCCCGAGGTGTTGGCGCTGGATGCGCAACTGCAGGGTGCACTGCAGCGCCCCCTGAGTACCGCCGAAGTGGCCCAGCTCAACCACAAACTGGAGCAGGCCAACGGCGCCAGCCAGTCCTCCACCCTCACCCTGCTCAACCGCGACGGTCTGGCCATTGCGGCCAGCAACTGGCGCACGGCCACCAGCAACGTGGGGGTGGACTACAGCTTTCGCCCCTATGTGCAGCAGGCGCTGGCCCAGGGGCGGGGCAGCTTCTACGGCATTGGCGTGACCACGGGCGAGCCGGGCTACTTCCTGTCGCAGGCCATCCGCGACGACAACGGGCACACGCTGGGGCTGGTGGCCATCAAGATCGCGCTGCAGGAGCTGGAGCGCGAATGGCTGCAGACGCCCGACATCGTGCTGGCGTCGGACGCCCACGGTGTGGTGTTCCTCGCCAGCCAGGACGCCTGGCGCTACCGCCTGCTGGAGCCGCTGGACGACGAGGAGCGCCGCGAGCTGAACGCCACGCGGCAGTATTCCGACCAGCCCCTGCGGCCGCTGGACTACCGTGTGGACGACCACCTGGACAACGGTGGCCGCCTGGTGCGCCTGCAGCCCTTGCACGACATGCCCGCCCTGCCCGGCCGCATGCTGTGGCACACCCAACCGCTGCCCGGCACCCCCTGGCAACTGCACCTGGTGCACGAAACCCACAGCAGCATGGCCGACAGCCGCTGGGCCGCTGCTGCAGGCGGGGGCGGCTGGCTGGCATTGGCACTGCTGGTGCTGTTTGTGCGCCAGCGCCAGCGCCTGGCCCGCCTGCGCCAGCGCAGCCGCCAGGAACTGGAGACCGTGCTGCAACAGCACGCGCAGGAGCTGCGCACCGCGCAGGACGGCATCGTGCAGGCGGCGCAGCAAGCCGACATGGGCCTCTCCCGCAGCCTGGAACACCTGCCCCAGGGCGTGGTCATCATCGATGCCGACCTGAAGCTGGTGGCATGGAACTCCCGCTACGTGCAGCTGTTCCGCTACCCCGCCGACCTGATGCAGGTGGGCCGCCCCATCGAAGACCTGATGCGCCACAACGCACGCCGGGGCCTGCTGGGCCCCGGCCCGGTGGAAGAAGCCATCGAACGCCGCCTGGCCCACCTGCGCAGCGGCACACCCCACCTGCACGAAAGCGCCAAGGGCGACGGCACCGTGCTGGAGATCCGGGGCAACCCGCTGCCCGAAGGCGGCTTTGTGACCAGCTACGCCGACATCACCAGCTACAAGAACGCCGCGCGCGAGCTGCGATCGCTGGCCGACGCACTGGAGCAGCGCGTGGCCGACCGCACCCGCGACCTGGACGCCGCGCGGCGCGAAGCCGAGCAGGCCAACCGCTCCAAGACCCGCTTTGTGGCCGCCGCCGTGCACGACCTGCTGCAGCCGCTGAACGCCGCGCGCATGTTCACCTCGCTGCTGCGCAGCCATCTGCCAGGCGACACCGAACGGCATGCCGTGGACAGCATCGACGGCGCGCTGGCCGCGCAGGACGCCATCCTCAACAGCCTGCTCGACATCTCGCGCATGGAATCGGGCCAGTTCGATGTGCACATCCATGACGTGGCCCTGGGCCCGCTGCTGCAGGTGCTGGCCCACAACTTCGGCGTGCTGGCCGAAAGCCAGGGCCTGAAGCTCCGCTGCGTGCCCACGCGCGCCGTGGTGCGCACCGACGAAAACCTGCTGCGCCGCATCCTGCAGAACTTTGTCTCCAACGCCATCCGCTACAGCCGGCATGGGCGGATCGTGGTGGGCTGCCGCAGGGTGGGCAATGGCCACCTGCGCATCGAGGTGCATGACCAGGGCCCCGGCATCCCCGAGGCGCTGCAGCGTGAAATTTTCGAAGAATTCCGCCGCCTGGACGAAGGCCGCGCCGACGACCGGGGCGCAGGCCTGGGCCTGGCCATCGTCGAACGCCTGGGCCGCCTGCTGGGGCACGAGATCGGCCTGCGCTCGCAACTGGGGCGCGGCAGCGTGTTCTGGGTGTGTGTGCCGCTGGGCAACCCGGCGGCTGTGCAGCAGGCCGCCGCCGCCCCTGCCACCACACAGCAACCCGCCGACGATGCCCCCCTGCAAGGCAGCAGCGCCTGGGTGATTGAGGACGACGGCCCCACCTGCGCCGCCACCCAAGCCCTGCTGCAGCGCTGGGGCTGCGCAGTGCCCCTGGCCGGTGGCGCACCCGAAGCGCTGGCCGCAGCACAACCCGGCCAGGCGCCCCAGCTGGTGCTGCTGGACGTGCACCTGGGCAGCCACCACCATGGCCCCGACGTCTACACGGAGCTGTGCCGACGCTGGAGCCAGGCCCCCGCCGTGATCCTGGTCACCGCCGAGCGCGACGCCACCCTGCGCCGCCAGGCCGCCGAGCGCGGCTGGGGCTTTCTGGCCAAGCCGGTGCGCGCCCCGGCGCTGCGCGCCTTGATGAGCCAGACGCTGCTGCGGCTGGGGGAAAGCAACAGGAGATAGACCTATCTCACGGTGGGTACTTGGGAAACACCAGGACAGCCCCCACGGCCGCCTTGGCTCTCATAAAGTACCGCGTCAGCACCTACACACCGAAACGGAGGACGGAACGATGAGCGAAGCAACTCTGTATGCGATGGATGCCCCACGTGTCAAAAGCGCAGATGCGGCGGCAGACTTTCTGGAGAAATGGCAGGACAGCACCAAGGCTCCGACCGCGCGCATCGCAGCCTTCTTTGAGCGCCTGTTGCAAACCTGGTCGGCAGACGGCCCCGGGAGCGCCATCTGGTACGAAGGCTTTGACCACAACCCACCCGCAGGACAGGTGCTAGCGATGGCGTTCGCGCTGCGCGAGTTCGACACCGAGCGGCTGCAGCAGCTGCGTGCGATGGCCCAGGCCCATGGCGTGCACATCTTCGACCCGGAAGGCCATGTGCTGTACCTTGCCGACGGTAGCGAAGCCCGGGCCCCGTCATTGGCCGCCCCGGAACCTGGTGCCCCATCCCAATGCATATCTGGCGTGCGCTTTGACGGCGTGTACGAGACGAAGCGGGAGAAAGGCTGGACCTACCTCTGCTTCACCGCCGATGGAAAGATCTTCTGGCAAAGCACCGGGGGCCGCTTCCAGGCCCGCGCGGCGATGGATAGCTTTGCGACGGGCGACTCTTTCATCGTCAAAGGCACCTACAAGCCCGCCGAGAACGCGTTCAGCGCACGGCTGAAGGCCTCGTTCGGTGCGTTCAAGATGAATGGTGTCTTGAAGGAAGACGGCCTGCATGTGCATTCGGAGCGGACGAACGGCAGCTACCCATTCGACTCCGTGTACACATTCCTGCCGCTGTAGGGCCTCCTCGGCCCAGTTCGGCGCAGCCCCCGCCGCGCAGAACCGGCTGGCAGCTCACGCCTCGCCCTCGGTCTCCAGGCTCTTGACCAGCACCGCCGCCTGCGTGCGGCTGTAGCACGCGAGCTTTTTCAGGATGGCGGTGACATGCACCTTCACCGTATTCTCGGCCAGGCCCAGCGTGGCCGCGATCTGTTTGTTGAGCAGGCCATCGGCCAGACACAGCAGCACGCGGAACTGCTGGGGCGTGAGCTGCGCGAGCCGCGCGGCCAACTCGGCGTCGGCCTCGGAGCGCTCGGCCGCCATGGGCGGGAACCAGCTGCTGCCGTCCAGCACGGCCTGGATGGCGTCGCCCATGGCGTCGGCAGGCGCGGACTTGGGGATGAAGCCTGCCGCGCCAAACTGCTGCGCGCGGCGGATGACGCGCGGGTGGTCGTTGGACGAGATGATCACCACCGGCAGCTCGGGGTATTCGCCGCGCACATGCAGCAGGGCCGAGAAGCCGCGCGTGCCGGGCATGCTCAGGTCCAGCAGCACTAGCTCGACCTCGGGGTGGTCCTGCAGCGCCTGGCCCAGCGTGGCGGCGCTGGCCGCCTCCAGCGTGCGGTACTGGGGCAGGCGCTCGCGCAGCACGTGCAGCACGGCCGCGCGGAACAGCGGGTGGTCGTCAGCAACGAGGAGCGTGGGCGCGGAGGACATGGAATGCGCAGTCTGCCATGGCAGGGCGGTCAGCCGCCCTGGGGGCCTTTCCAGAACGCGGGCTGTGCGTACTGGTGCTTGAGGTGCTCGATCCACAGCCGCACGCGCAGCGGCAGGTGTTTGCGCTGGGGGAAGACCACGTAGATGCCGTTGGGCGGCGCGGCAAAGTCCTCCAGCACCGCCACCAGTCGGCCTGCTGCGATCTCGGCCTCGACCTCCCAGGTGCTGCGCCAGGCAATGCCCCAGCCACCCAGGCACCAGTCGTGCAGCACCTGGCCGTCGGAGCAGTCGAGCGGCCCGCCGGGCTTGAGGTGCATGACCTCGGTGGAGCCATCGGCGTGCGGCACTCTGAACGCCCAGCCGCGCGTCTGCGAGGCGTCGCTCGACAGCGTGAGGCAGTCGTGCTGCACCAGCTCGGCCGGGGCGCGCGGGGTGCCGCGCCGGGCCAGGTATTCGGGTGTGGCCACACACAGGCGGCGGTTGTCGGCAATGCGCACGCTCACCAGCGACGAATCGGGCAAATCGCCCACGCGCACGGCGCAGTCAAAGCCTTCGCCCGCCAGGTCCACCACGCGGTCGCTGAGGTTGAGGGAGATGGTGACGTCGGGGTGCGCCGAGCGAAAACGCGGCACCAGCGGCGCCACATGGCGACGGCCAAAACCAGCCGGGGCGGTGATGCGCAAATGGCCCGTGGCCTTGACGCCGCCTTCCGACACGCTGGCCTCGGCATTGGCCACATCGGCCAGCAGGCGCTGACAGTCTTCCAGGAACGCGCTGCCTTCGTGCGTGAGGCTGATGCGGCGGGTGGTGCGCACCAAGAGCTTCACGCCCAGGTGCTCTTCGAGCGCATCCAGCCGACGGCCCATGATGGCGGGCGCCACGCCCTCGGCCTTGGCGGCTGCAGTGAGGCTGCCGCGCGTGGCCACCGATACAAAGGATTCGAAGGCCTTGAGTTTGTCCATGGGCGGTGATTATGGAGACATCCGCGCCGGGGCCTGCACCCGGCCGCTGCAGCGCGGCGGCGCCTGGCGGCTGAAAAACTTGAAGCAAAAACAGGCCCTTGCGCGCGGCCACATTGCCTTGATAGCTATTATTAATATAGCAATCAGGTCAATCGGGACTTGAGGAACCCCACGGTGCCGTAGCGCTTGACCTCCGCGTAGTGGTCGCGCGTGAGGCCTTGCACCATGGCCGCATAGGCATCGGCCAGGTCGGGCGCGATGGTGAAGTGGTCGTAGTTCACGATCACCGCCACGCGCTCGCCCCGCGTGGCGAGCGGGGCCAGCAGGTGGCGCACCTCCTGGTCGATGGCGGCGATGGTGCTGGCGGTGGTGATCTGCAGGCCCGAGAAGTCGATGTGCAGCAGATGGCGTGCGGCATCCAGCTCGAAGCGCTGCACCAGCGGGCGGTTGAGCAGCTGCTCGCGCAGACCCAGCGGGCCGGGCTCGAACAGGCGCAGGTCCATGGTCTGCAAGCCGGGGCTGATGCGCGGCGTGAATGCCATGTGGGCCAGCACGTCGCGGTGCAGGTCGATGCCGGGGGCCAGCTCGATCAGCTCCAGCGCGCCGCCGCCCTCCGGCTCGCCCGAAGGCACGAGGCGGAACACGCAGCGCTCCGTCACATACAACACGCGCTGGCCGCGCCGCAGGGCCTCGGCGCCGCTGAAGGTGCGGTGCTCGACCTCGCGCACCAGCTTGCGCGCGCCGCCCTCGTGCAGGATGTGCAGGTGGCCGTCCACCGCCTCCACCTGCAGATCACCCGCCGTGAAGGTACCGACAAACACCACGGTCTTGGCGTTCTGGCTGATGTTGATGAAGCCGCCCGCACCCGCCAGGCGCGGCCCGAACTTGCTCACATTGAGGTTGCCGTGCTGGTCGGCCTGCGCGAGGCCCAGGATCGCGATGTCGAGACCACCGCCGTCGTAGAAGTCGAACTGGTTGGGCTGGTCGATGATGGCCTGCGGGTTCACGGCCGCGCCGAAGTTCAGCCCGCCGGCGGGGATGCCGCCGATCACGCCGGGCTCGGCCGTGAGCGTGACGAGGTCGATGATGCGCTCCTCAGCCGCTACGTTGGCCACGCCCTCGGGCATGCCGATGCCCAGGTTGACCACCTGGTGCGGGCGCAGCTCCAGCGCTGCGCGGCGGGCGATGATCTTGCGCTCGGTCAGCGGCATCGCCTCCAGCGTGTCCATGGGCACGCGCAGCTCGCCCGCAAACGCGGCGCTGTAGGGCTCGGCAAAGGTCTGGTGGTGGTGCGCGGGCTCGGTGGCCAGCACCACGGCATCCACCAGCACGCCGGGCACCTTCACCTGCCGGGGGTTGAGCGTGCCACGCTCGGCGATGCGCTCGACCTGCGCGATGACCACGCCGCCCGAGTTGCGCGCGGCCATGGCGATGGCCAGCGCTTCGAGCGTGAGCGCCTCGCGCTCCATGGTGAGGTTGCCGTCGGCGTCGGCCGTGGTGGCGCGGATGATGCCCACGTGGATCGGGAAGGCCTTGTAGAACAGGTAGTCCTGCCCGTCGATGGGCAGGATGCGCACCAGGTCTTCGGTGGTGCGCGCGTTGAGCTTGCCGCCACCGTGGCGCGGGTCCACGAAGGTGTCGAGGCCCACGCGCGTGAGCGTGCCGGGCTTGCCTGCAGCAATGTCGCGGAACAAATGCGTGATCACGCCCTGGGGCAGGTTCCAGGCCTCGATCTGGTTGTCCACCGCCAGCTTCTGGATGCGCGGCACCAGGCTCCAGTGCCCGCCGATCACGCGCTTGAGCAGGCCAGCGTGGCCCAAGTGGTTGAGGCCCCGCTGCTTGCCGTCGCCCTGGCCTGCGGCGTAGACCAGGGTCAGGTCGCGCGGGGTTTGGGTGGTTTCCCAGCGCTGGGCCAGCGCCACGGCAATGCTCTCGGCAAAGCCGATGCCCACAAAGCCGCCCGTGGCCACGGTGTCGCCGTCGTGGATGAGCTGCACCGCGTCGGCGGCGCTGACGATCTTGTTCTTGTAGGCAGCGTTCAATGCGCTGGCGGCCAGGGGTGCCTGCATGGGGTTGTCTCCCGAGGATTGTTGTGCGCGCAGCGTAGTGGCTTATGGGCGCCAGCACCACTACGGGCGACTACGGACGGCCCGGGAGCCCACACGGCCCATCACTTTTGCTTAAAAGTCACTGGTTTAGAGATTTTCAGCGTATTTATGTGCGCAGATATTTGCAATACAGTCTGTCCATCATCGCCCCGCAGTGGCATTTTTTCCTCTTTTTCAGCGAGTTTTCCCATGACCGACCGCACCACCGCCCACGGCCTGCAAGTGGCCACCTCCCTGTTCCGCTTTGTCGAAGACAAGGTGCTGCCCGGCACGGGCGTGGGCAGCGAAACGTTCTGGAAGGGTTTTGGCGCCATCGTGGCCGACCTGGCCCCGCGCAACATCGCCTTGCTGGCCGAGCGCGACCGCCTGCAGACCGAGCTGGACACCTGGCACAAGGCCAACCCCGGCCCCATCCAGAACATGGTGGCCTACCGCAGCTTTCTTGAAAAGATCGGCTACCTGGTGCCCCAGCCCGCTGACGTGAAGGCCACCACCGCCAATGTGGACGACGAGCTGGCCACGCAGGCCGGCCCGCAGCTGGTGGTGCCCATCCTGAACGCCCGCTATGCCCTGAACGCCGCCAATGCGCGCTGGGGCAGCCTGTATGACGCGCTGTATGGCACGGACGCGGTCAGCGAAGAAGGTGGCGCCGAGAAGGGCAAGGGCTACAACCCGGTGCGCGGCGCCAAGGTGATTGCGTTTGCACGCCAGGTGCTGGACGACACCGCACCGCTGGCCAGCGGCTCGCACAAGGATTCGACCGGCTATCGTGTGGAAGGCGGCCAGCTGGTGGTGTCGCTTGCCAACGGCACCACCACGGGTTTGAAGGACGCCTCGCAGTTCAAGGGCTACCAGGGCAATGCCGCCGCACCGTCGTCGGTGCTACTGCAGCACAACGGCCTGCACCTGGACATCCAGATCGACCGCAGCACCCCCATCGGCCAATCCGACGCGGCGGGCGTGAGCGACCTGGTGCTCGAAGCAGCCCTGTCCACCATCCTGGACCTGGAAGACTCTGTGGCTGCCGTGGATGCCGAAGACAAGGTGCTGGGCTACAGCAACTGGCTGGGCATCATCCAGGCCACGCTGACCGAGCAGGTCGCCAAGGGTGGCAAGACCATCACACGCGGTCTGAACGGTGATCGCATCTACACCGGCCCTACAGGGGGCGAAGTGCGCCTGCATGGTCGCTCGCTCATGTTCCTGCGCAACGTGGGCCACCTGATGACCAACCCGGCCATCCTGTGGACCGACGCGCAGGGCACGCAACGCGAAATTCCTGAAGGCATCATGGATGCGGTGGTGACCACAGCCATCGCCCTGCACGACCTGCAAGGCCATGGCGCCAACGGCATTCGTAACAGCCGCAAGGGCAGCGTCTACATCGTCAAGCCCAAGATGCACGGCCCCGCCGAAGTGGGCTTTGCCGCCGAGCTGTTTGGCCGCGTCGAGAAGCTGCTGGGCCTGCCCGACAGTACGGTGAAGCTGGGCATCATGGACGAAGAGCGTCGCACATCCGTCAATCTGAAGGCCTGCATTGCCGCTGCCAGCAGCCGCGTGGCCTTCATCAACACCGGCTTCCTGGACCGCACGGGCGACGAGATGCACACCGCCATGCTGGCCGGCCCGATGATCCGCAAGGGCGACATGAAAACCAGCGCCTGGATCCAGTCGTACGAGAAGAACAACGTGCTGGTGGGCCTGAGCTGTGGCCTGCGCGGCAAGGCCCAGATCGGCAAAGGTATGTGGGCCATGCCCGACCTGATGGCTGAAATGCTCAAGCAGAAGATCGCCCACCCCAAGGCCGGCGCCAACACCGCCTGGGTGCCCAGCCCCACGGGTGCCACGCTGCACGCACTGCACTACCACCAGGTGAAGGTGAGCGACATCCAGATCGAGCTGGAAAAGACCGACGCCAACGCCGAGCGTGACAACCTGCTGACCGGCCTGCTGACCGTGCCCGTGGCCGCCGCCCCCAACTGGAGCGACGCCGAGAAGCAGCAGGAGCTGGACAACAACGCCCAGGGCATCCTGGGCTACGTGGTGCGCTGGGTGGACCAGGGCGTGGGCTGCTCCAAGGTGCCCGACATCCACAACGTGGGCCTGATGGAAGACCGCGCCACGCTGCGCATCAGCAGCCAGCATCTTGCCAACTGGCTGCACCATGGCGTGGTGACCGAGGCGCAGGTGCGCGCCACGTTCGAGCGCATGGCGGCCGTGGTGGACGGCCAGAACGCTGGCGACCCGCTGTACCAGCCCATGGCCGGCCACTTCGACACCAGCATGGCCTACAAGGCGGCCTGCGACCTGGTCTTCAAGGGCATGGAGCAACCCAGTGGCTACACCGAGCCGCTGCTGCACGCATGGCGCCTGAAGCTGAAGGCCGCGCGGGCGGCCTGATCCGGCGCCCGATGGCCCTGTGGTGAGCGCCCAGCAGGGCGCCACACCACATCACTACATATTTGATAGCTGCCAGCGCAATACCAACAGGCGCCGGCAGCTATTTTTATTGGTTTTTTTGGTCCGCTGGGTCACCACAGCGCGCCGCACTCCACACAACCTCGCATCGCGCGCACGGCCGGGCCCTGGCAGGTTGGTGGCTGGCGCCTCACCACCCTTTGCACATCGCCGTACACTGGTTGCCCCACGCCGCCACCGGCCCGGCACCATGTCCACCCCGCCTCTCTCCAGCCCCTCCTGCTGCCCACTGTGCGGCGGGCCCAACCAGTGCGCCATGGCAGCCGGCCGCCCGCCAGAAGGCTGCTGGTGCATGGCACAGCGCATCGCGCCCGCCGCCCTGGCGGCCGTGCCCGAAGCCCAGCGTGGCCAGGTGTGCATCTGCCCGTCCTGCGGCGCCATCTCTGCCGACGCCCAGCAACCCTTTGCCGACCCGCCAGGGCCTGCGCCGATATGATTTCCGCTTTTTGCGGCGATACGCCCTGAAGGAGTCTGATATGCCTACGTACCACGTTGAAATGATGGAAGGCCGCACGGTCGAGCAAAAGCGCAAGCTGGTGGAAGAGATCACCCGTGTGAGCGTCGAGGTGCTGGGCGGCTCGCCCGAGTCGGTGGACATCCTGATCACCGATGTGAAGCGCGAAAACTGGGCCACCGGCGGCAAGCTGTGGCTGGAACGCAGCTGACCAATAGCACGGTCCGGCTGCGTGGGGCGACGCCCCATGGCCGTGCTGCATCCCTGCCCCTTTTAGCCTTTTCCACCCGTTGCGTACGGTGATTCGCCCATGACCACCGCCCCCGGCTCCCTGTCGGTGCTGCGTGAGCGCTATGGCGAGCGCTACCGCTGGCTGCTCTTGCTGTCGGTCATGGTGGGGACCATGGCGTCGATCATGTCCTCCACCATCGTGAATGTGGCCATCCCGGACATGAGCCACTATTTCACGCTGGGACAGGAGCGTGCGCAGTGGGTCACCTCGGGGTTCATGGTGGCCACCACGGTCTCCATGCTCACCACGCCCTGGCTGCTGTCGCGCTATGGCTACCGCGCCACCTATGTCGGCGCCATGTTGGTGTTGCTGCTGGGCGGCGTGGGCGGCGGGCTGGCGCAAGACTTCGGCCTGGTGCTGGCCGCGCGGGTTGCCGAGGGCCTGGCCGCCGGTGTCGTCCAGCCCATTCCCGCCGTCATCATCCTCTACGCCTTTCAACCGCACGAACAGGGCCGTGCCAGTGGCATCTTTGGCATGGGTGTGGTGCTGGCCCCTGCCATCGGACCCAGCGTCGGGGGCCTGCTGGTGGACTGGTTTGGCTGGCGCTCCATCTTCTTCATGGTTGTGCCGTTGTGCCTGGCCTCGATCTGGCTGGCCTACAAGTTTGTGCCCGTCACGGCACCTGGCGGCGTGGAGGCCAACCGCCAGGGCGAGCCACTGGACTGGCGCGGGCTGCTGCTGGGCACGGTGGGCACGCTGTGCCTGCTCAATGGGCTGGTGTCGCTGCATGGTGGCTCCATGGCCGAGGCCATCGCGCTGCTGTTGGGCGCAGCCTGCGCGGTCGGCGCATTCATTGCCTGGCAGCGTCGGCTGATCCACCGGGGACGCAAACCCCTGATGGACCTGCGGCTGTTCCAGTACCGTCAATTTGCCATGGGCAGCGTGGTGGCGTTTATCTACGGCACGGCCTTGTTCGGCTCTACCTACCTGCTGCCGGTGTTCATGCAACTGGGGCTGGAATTGTCTGCCTCGCATGTGGGCACGCTCATGCTGCCTGCAGGGTTGGTGCTGGCAGCCACCATCGCCTTCGTGGGGCGTCTGGCAGATCGCCAGCCCACACATTTCCTCGTGAGCACGGGCCTGGGCCTGCTAGCGCTGTCCTTCGGGCTCATGGTGTGTGTGGGCCTCGGCTCGCCGCTGTGGATGCTGGTGGCATTTGCCATCCTGGGGCGCATCGGGCTCGGGTTCATCCTGCCCTCGCTCAACCTCGGGGCGATGCGGCCGCTGGACAAGTCGCTGATCTCCCAAGGCTCCAGCGCCATCGGGTTCCTTCGCATGCTGGGGGGGGCGGCGGGCGTGAGCTTGTGTGGCATCGTCCTCGAATGGCGGCTGGGTGCCCATGGCGCTTCGCTGGCAGCTGGTGGCAGCAATCCGGCCCGCATCGCAGCCTTTGGCGAGACCTTTTTGATGCTGACCTTTTTGTGTCTGCTGGCCTTGGTGGCAGCCTGGCAGCTGCGTGAGGCCAAGCCCCGCTGAACTGCAGAACCGTCTTCCAGCGGCAGTCCAGCTTCAGGCATCATCTATCGCCCCACACGACACCCTAGAAACGGAATTCCCGCCATGTGCCAACTGCTCGGCATGAACTGCAATGTCCCCACCGATGTGACCTTCAGCTTCACGGGGTTTGCACAGCGGGGCGGTAAAACCGACCACCACAGCGATGGCTGGGGAATTGCCTTTTTTGAGGACAAGGGCCTTCGGCATTTTGTGGACCACCAGGCAGCGGTGGACTCCCCCGTCGCCGAGCTGATCCGTCGCTACCCCATCAAAAGCAAGAACGTCATCGCCCACATCCGCAAGGCGACCCAGGGTGTGGTCAGTTTGCAGAACTGCCATCCCTTTGTGCGGGAGCTCTGGGGGCGCTACTGGGTGTTTGCCCACAACGGAGACCTCAAGGATTTCCGCCCCCGCCTGCACTCGCACTTCCGCCCTGTCGGCGATACCGATAGCGAACATGCGTTCTGCTGGATCATGCAGGAGCTGGCGAAATCCCACGCCACGGTTCCGCCCATCCCCGAGCTGACATTGACCCTGAAGGAGCTGGCGTCCCGGATCAGTCCCCACGGCACGTTCAATTTTTTGTTGTCCAACGGGCAGGCGCTGTGGGCACACGCGTCCACCAACCTGTACTACATCGAAAGGCGCCACCCGTTTGGATCCGCCCAACTGAGCGACGAAGACGTGTTGCTGGACTTTTCGAAGGAAACGAACGAAAAAGATGAGGTGGCGGTGATTGTGACCAGCCCACTGACCACCAACGAGCAGTGGACGGCCTTTGGCAAGGGAGAACTGCTGGTGTTCGAACAGGGGCGGCGACTACCGGTCTGAGCCCATTCAGTATCCCGATACTCTTCAACAGGTATTCGCGTGTAGATCGTCTTTTCGGGATGCCGGACATACCACGCCACTGACCCACAAGTGCAATCAAACCAGTGGGCCCATCCAGAAAGTGTCGGCATGAATTGGGGCGAGCACCCTTGCCCTCCGCGACGCCCTAGGATCAATCATGCGTATCACTGCACCCGCAAAGCAAAAAACCCCAGTCTTGATGAGACTGGGGCTTTCTGGGCTGTAAGAGCCTGACGATGACCTACTTTCACACGGGAACCCGCACTATCATCGGCGCAAAGTCGTTTCACTGTCCTGTTCGGGATGGGAAGGAGTGGTACCAACTTGCTATGGTCATCAGGCATAA
>NZ_JBUDZG010000008.1:0-172339 GCF_054950075.1 Acidovorax sp. Q11
ACAGGCTTTCGGTGAAGGTGTCGGCGCCGCGCATGGGGGTCAAGGTCAAGTGATGTGGGAGGCTCCGGTGAGCTTACCGGGGGTTGGGCTGCTGGGCTGGATGCGTGGGAGGTATTTCTTCAGCCTGTTAGAGGGTGGGTTTCTTTGTGATTATTTATTGAAAATCTGAGAAAGTGGACTTCAAATTGGGAAATATTAGTGATTCCACTATGGAATCCCTTTCTGATATCGATGCCAGCTGCATGGATTCAATAATAACAATGCATGCTTGTAAATAATTAATTATTGGTTTTAGTGCTTGTTTGCTCGGCTTTGGAGTATTAATTAATTTTATTGCAATGTTGTTGAAGTGCGTGATCGCGCTGCGAACGCGACTTCTCGCAATTTCCCCGCATTGGATAAAGTGAAACTGACTGGCTAATGTTAAGCAAAGGTCTTCAATCTTCGCAAGCGTCGGCTCCGCACTCTCATCTTGGATGAAGATGTTTTTCATCCATTTGATTTCATCTTTTGATAATGATTTGTAAGGGGTTGATAGTGATGAGTAAAAAACAAGCTTACGAACTTCATCTGATTTGAAAAACTTATTATGAAAGAGTGTTTCGATGCTCTTGAATAGTGGGGTTGCGTCGTCCAGTAGTGATGCAATCATTAAAAAAACTTCACGCCAGCTATCTTCGAAGTAGTGATTTTGAACTACAGAATCTAATTCGTGTGAGTGCGAGGCTCCGATCAAATACTTGGCGGTGAAGTATTCGTGCAGGGATAGGTGTGAAAACGAGTAGATACTCGCCGCTCGCTCTATTAGTAATCCGTGTTGAGCTTCGATGGATTTGAGGATTGTGATAGGGTCTGATGTTTTTGTGTCGTCTCTTGGCGGTAGTTGTTCAAGAAATTCTTCAATAATCGTATTTGCATAATCCTGGCTAAAAAATATTCTTGAGGCCTGAAAGGATTTTGCAGCTAGACGCGAAAGTAGTTGCTCTTTTCTCGTGTGAGATAGTGATCTATAAATATTGTCTCGCCGAATGCCTCTGGTTGAGTCCCATTTTCTGAGCAGTGCATTGCTAGCTTCGCTATAAAGGTCCACTCTACGTTTGGGAAAGGATAAGGTTTCATCAAAGGCGAGGCACAGAAGTGCGAGCAAAAGGGGGTTCTTGCTAACTCTCGCAGCCCGTTGTTCTCTTTTATATTCCATTGCTCATTAAATTTTGCACTTGCATTTTCATTGTTGTCGTACCATTTTTGCGTGAAGTGTTTTTGTTGTTCTGGTGTGAAGTCTGCTATTTCGTAATATTTGAACTGATCAAAAGAATACTCTGCTGCTGCAATTCGACAGGTAAGAATCACTTGTGTTGATGAATTTTTTCGCGTGAATCTTGTTAGTGCGGTAATCGCTTTCTGCCTGGAGTCATTGTCTGGGGGTATTTCGTCCAGTCCATCCAATAGAAGAATTGCTGATCCTGATTGGAGGAGTGTATCGATAAATAATTCTGCATCGGGAAAACCACATGCTGCAAATTCATCAGCAATAAATTTTTCGATTTCTATCTCGCTGTCGTACCACTCTTTTAGGGAAATGAATATGGGTGTTTTAGGGATTGTGCCGTTGCAGCAAAGTAAGCAAACTTTTTTGAGAAATGTGGACTTTTCTGCCCCTGGTTTTCCTAGAACATAAATCCTAGAGTGGTCCCTTGCGATATCAAGTAAAGGGAAGCGCTTAGTTGCTTCAGGTATGCTTGAAAATTCTTTCAGCTGCCCCGATTTTTTGTCTATCTCTAATCTTCTATATGCGGTAATTTTGTCCAATACGTAAACGTCAGTGTATATGTGATCGATACGTATGGGTTTGGGGTTGCCGAGCAATTTTGTGGTGCTGTATTGCTCTATTAGACGATTTTTGTAAGTCTCGAAACTTGCGCTCCATTTAAACTTGCTCCATTTTGATTTTGCAGATGCGTGCGCACTTTCAATAATTTTTGGTGACAATGCTTCCCAAATAGCGCCTCCAGCTACCGTAAGAATTGCGGTTGTGATCAATTTTTACCCCGAGGTTTGATAGATTTCGTTAATTTTGGCTGTTCTGGCTTTTCAGTCAACTTAAATTATTTGGCGCTTGGGTGGGCATTGAAGCGTTAAGTCAGCGTGCGTAATGCACTTGTTCCGGCCGTTACGACAGGCTCATCCGCTGTCTGTTTGGTCGAAATTAGGTCAAAGTTCAGTCTTGCCCGGCCAAAGTAGACCGCATAGCATCCCTGTCAAGCACCCATCCCCATGAGGTGCTGCACAAAAACATGACAGGAGACAAGCCTTGCCATCCACCCGCTGGAGTCACTGCGGCGCCGAAGACCTGGGCGTCTTGCAGACCATCTTCTGGTCCGCAGGCGCGTCGCGCAATGCGCTGGCGCAGCGCCTGGCCTATTCCAAGAGCAAAGCGAACGCCATGGTCGCGGCGCTGCTCGATGAGGGCCTGCTCGACGAGGTGGGCCTGCAAGAATCCTCTGGCGGCCGGCGGGCCGAAACCCTGCGTTTGAGCGAAACCCTGGGCGTGGTGATTGGCGCCGACCTGGGGGCGACCAGCATGCAGATTGCGGTGATGCGCCCCGACATGACGGTGCTGGCGCGGCACCGCGAGCCGATTGATGTGCGCCAGGGGCCGGGCGTGATCCTGGCGCGGGTGCGGGGGCTGATGCGCGAGCTGCTGGCGCGCTGTGGGCTGGCGGCACACCAGGTGATTGCCATTGGCATGGGCGTGCCGGGGCCAGTGGATTTTGAAAGCGGGCAGCTCGTCAACCCGCCGCTGATGCCCGACTGGGACGGCTTCTCCATCCGCGACTACCTGCGCGAGGCGTTTGCCGCGCCGGTGTTTGTGGACAACGACGTGAACCTGATGGCGCTGGGCGAGATGTACCGGCTGCAGCGCAATCTGCCCAACTTTTTGGTCATCAAGGTGGGCACGGGCATTGGCTGCGGCATCGTGTGCCACGGGCAGGTGTACCGGGGCGCCAATGGCTCGGCGGGCGATGTGGGCCACATCTGTGTGGACCAGCACGGCCCGCGCTGCCACTGCGGCAACCAGGGCTGTGTGGAGGCGATGGCCGCAGCGCCCGCCATGGCGCGCATGGCCACCGAGGCGGCGCAGCGCGGCGAAAGCGCGCTGCTGGCCGAGCGGCTGCAAAGCACGGGCACGCTGACCATTGAAGACGTGGCCCAGGCCAGCCGCACGGGCGATGTGGCTGCCAACGCCATCATCCAGCGTGCGGGCAGCCTGGTGGGGCAGATGCTGGCGTCCATCGTCAACTTCTTCAACCCGTCGCATGTGTTCATTGCCGGGAGGGTGACGGACATGG
Organism: Acidovorax sp. Q11; assembly: GCF_054950075.1. Classification (NCBI taxonomy): domain Bacteria; kingdom Pseudomonadati; phylum Pseudomonadota; class Betaproteobacteria; order Burkholderiales; family Comamonadaceae; genus Acidovorax; species Acidovorax sp. Q11. Next base: position 3,351 of record NZ_JBUDZG010000008.1, read on the forward strand.
GGCCGCTGTTCCTCGCGTCGGTGCGGCAGAGCGTGTACCACCGCTCGCTGGCGCTGTCTACGCGCCACCTGGAGATTCAATACGCGCCGCTGGCCGACGATGCCGGTGTGGTGGGCGCGGGCGTGCTGGCCATGCAGGAGAGCCTGTCGCGCGCGGGCTCGGTAACGAGCGCAGGCGCTGTGATGGGGGCTGTGCGATGAGCGTAGCCGTCGAGTTCCGCAACGTCACCAAAGAGTTCGGCCCTGTGCGCGTGCTGCACGGCGTGGGCTTTGCGCTGCAGCCGGGCCGGGTGTATGGCCTGCTGGGCGAAAACGGCGCGGGCAAGTCCACGCTGATGAAGATTCTGGCGGGGTACGAGAGCCCCACCACCGGCGAGGTGGTGGTGGACGGCGCGGTGCGCGCCCCGGGCGGCGGATCGCGCGCGGCCGAGGCGCAGGGCATTGTGCTGATCCACCAGGAGTTCAACCTGGCGGACGACCTGACGATTGCGCAGAACATCTTCCTGGGCCATGAGATCAAGAAGGGACCCTTCCTCGACGACAAGGCGATGCGCGAGAAGACGCGCGCTGCCTTGGCGCAGGTGGGTTTGCCGCTGGACCCCGACACGCGGGTGCGCAAGCTCATCGTGGCCGAGAAGCAGCTGGTGGAGATTGCCCGTGCGCTGGCCCGCAATGCGCGCCTGCTCATCATGGATGAGCCCACCGCCACGCTGACCCCCGGCGAGACGGAGCGCCTGTTTGCGCTGATGGCGGGGCTCAAGGCCGCGGGCGTGACCATCATCTACATATCGCACAAGCTCGACGAAGTGGAGCGCACCACCGACGAGGTGGTGGTGATGCGCGACGGCCTGCTGGTGGCGCGCGAGGCCACGGCCAGCGTGACGCGGCGACAGATGGCCAACCTGATGGTGGGCCGCGAGCTGGCCGATTTGTTCCCGCCCAAGCTGCCCGCGCCTGCGGGTGGAGAGCCCGCCATCCAGGTGCGTGGCCTCTCGGTGCCGGGCTGGGCCGAGGACGTGAGCTTTGACGTGCGGCGTGGCGAGATTCTGGGCTTTGCCGGGCTGGTGGGCGCTGGCCGCACCGAGCTGTTCGAGGGCCTGCTGGGCCTGCGTCCGCGCTCCGCCGGCACGGTGGAGATTGCTGGCCAGCCCGTGCAGCTCAAAAGCCCGCGCGATGCGGCGCGCCACGGCCTCACGTATCTGAGCGAAGACCGCAAGGGCAAGGGCTTGCACGTGCACTTCAGCCTGCGGCCCAACCTGACGCTGATGGCGCTGGAGCGGTACGCCAAGCCCTGGCTCGACCCGGCGGCCGAGCAGGCTACGCTGCGCGATGCGGTGCAGGAGTTCGGCATCCGCACCGGGTCGCTGGAGGTGCGCGCGTCGTCGCTGTCGGGCGGCAACCAGCAAAAGCTGGCGCTGGCCAAGGTGCTGCACCCCGGCCCCAGCGTGGTGGTGCTGGACGAGCCCACGCGCGGCGTGGACGTGGGCGCCAAGCGCGAGATCTATCACCTGGTGCAGCGCCTGGCCGAGCAGGGGCTGGCGGTGGTGGTGATTTCTTCCGAACTGATGGAGCTGATCGGCCTGTGCCACCGCGTGGCGGTGATGCGCGCCGGGCGGCTGCAGACCACGCTCCAAGAGCCTTATTTGACCGAAGAGGAGTTGATCGCACATGCCACAGGTACCCGCTGAAAACGCCACCACCCCAGCGGGCCGCCACGGCGGCGCCACGGCCTGGTGGGGCAAGCTGCACGGGCTGGGCCCGGTCATCGGGCTGGTGCTGCTGTGCATTGCCGGCACGCTGCTCAACAGCAACTTCGCCACTTACGACAACGTGATGAACGTGCTCACGCGCACGGCCTTCATCGGGATCATCGCGGTGGGCATGTGCTTTGTGATCATCTCGGGCGGCATCGACCTGTCGGTGGGGTCGATGGCGGCGCTGATCGCAGGCTCGGTCATCTTGTTCATGAACGCGATGGCGCCCGTGCTGGGCTCGCCCATGGCGGCCGTGGTGGTGGGCATGCTGCTGGCCGTGGTGCTGGGTGCGGTGTTCGGGCTGGTGCATGGCCTGCTCATCACCAAGGGGCGCATCGAGCCCTTCATCGTGACGCTGGGCACGCTGGGCATCTTCCGCGCGTACCTCACGTATTTCTCGAACGGCGGGGCCATCACGCTGGAGAACGATCTGTCGGACATCTACAGCCCGGTGTACTACGCCAACCTGCTGGGTGTGCCGATTCCGGTGTGGATCTTTTTGCTGGTGGCTGTCATCGGCGGCGTGATCCTGAACCGCACGGCCTATGGCCGCTATGTGCAGGCCATCGGCTCCAACGAGCAGGTGGCGCAGTACGCGGCGGTGGATGTGCACAAGATCAAGATCCTGACGTACATGCTGCTCGGGGTGTGCGTGGGCATTGCCACGCTGCTGTACGTGCCGCGCCTGGGGTCCGCATCGCCCACCACGGGCCTGCTGTGGGAGCTGGAGGCGATTGCCGCCGTCATCGTGGGCGGCACGGTGTTGAAGGGCGGGGCGGGCAGCATCACCGGCACGGTGGTGGGCGCGATCCTGCTGTCGGTCATCAGCAACATCCTCAACCTCACCAGCATCATCAGCGTGTACCTGAATGCGGCGGTGCAGGGCTTTGTGATCATCGCGGTCGCCTTTATGCAAAGGGGCAAGCGGTGATGGAGTGGCTGGAACAACTCTCCTGGCGTTGTTGCTGTGTCTTGCCGTGCTACTCGCACTGTCTGCGACACAGCGCCTAGCCAGGACCGCTTCGCTGAGTTTTCCAGCCACTCTTTGCGTGCATTTGTTTTTCGAGGTGTTCCCCAGCCGGCCAGCTTCCATGGCCATATTCCAAAGCAACAGGAGACAACGCATGAACAGCCAACTTTCTTCTTTCACCCGCCGCCTGGCCCTCTCGGCCGTGGGCGCCGCCGCCTTCGCATTGGCCGCCCCCGCCATGGCGCAGGCCAACAAGACGGTGGTGGGTGTGGCCATTCCGTCGGCCACGCACGGCTTCACGGGCGGCATCGTGTACTGGGCCAACCAGGCCAAGAAGGACCTGGAGAAGGTCCACCCGGGCCTGCAGGTCATCGTCAAGACCGCAGGTGGTGCGCCCGAGCAGGCCAACCAGCTGCAAGACTTGGTCACGGTGAACAAGATCAACGCATTGGTCATCTTCCCGTTCGAATCCGCCGCGCTGACCAAGCCCGTAGCCCAGGTCAAGGCCAAGGGCGTGTACGTGACGGTGGTGGATCGGGGCCTGACCGACACCAGCGCGCAGGACGCATATGTGGCGGGTGACAACACGGCGTTTGGCAAGATTCCGGCCGAGTACATCGCCAAGGCACTGGGCGGCAAGGGCAACGTGGTGGCCATGCGCGGCATTGCGACCACGCTGGACAACGAGCGCATGGACGCGTTCAACAGCGTGCTGAAGAACCACCCCGGCATCAAGCTGCTGGACGCCAAGTACGCCAACTGGAACCGCGACGATGCCTTCAAGGTGATGCAGGACTACCTCACCCGCTTCCCGCAGATCGACGCCGTGTGGGCCGCCGATGACGACATGGCCGTGGGCGTGCTCAAGGCTATCGAGCAGGCCAAGCGCAAGGACATCAAGCTGGTGTTTGGCGGCGCGGGTGCCAAGGGCATGATCAAGACGCTGATGGACGGCAGCAACCCGCTCATCCAGGCCAACGTGTCGTACAGCCCCAAGTTCATCTACGACTCGATCAAGCTCACGGCCGAGGCGCGCATCAAGGGCGAGAAGCTGCCGGCCAACACCATCATTCCGTCGGTGCTGATCACCAAGGAAACGGCGAAGGACTTCTACTTCCCCGATTCGCCGTTTTGATTCGGACAACCCCCTGAGTCGCTTCGCGCCTTCCCCCTTCCCGAACTACTGCGTAGTTCGGGAAGGGGGACACCGCAAGCGCACGCAAGTGGAGCGCCGCATTGCAGCTTGGCGGCCCTTGCGCGGCGGTCCCGGCCTAGGCCACGCTAGAACGACCACCTTAGCCCTAACTGCCAATCGCCCTGGAGTCCCCATGCCAAGACCCGTCACCCTTTTCACCGGCCAGTGGGCCGACCTGCCGCTGGCAGAACTCGCGCCCCTGGCCAAAAGCATGGGTTACGACGGCCTGGAGCTGGCCTGCTGGGGCGACCATTTCAACGTGCAGGAGGCGCTGTCGTCGCCCCAGTACGTCAAAGACAAACATGCGCTGCTGGCCCAGCACGGCCTTTCGTGTTTTGCCATCGGCAACCACCTGGTGGGCCAGGCCGTGTGCGATTTGATCGACGAGCGCCACCAGTCCATCCTGCCGCCCCACGTGTGGGGCGATGGCGAGCCCGAGGGTGTGCGCCAGCGGGCCGCGAGCGAGCTGGCGGACACGGCGCGCGCTGCCGCGAAGTTTGGCGTGAAGACGGTGACGGGCTTCACCGGCTCGTCGGTGTGGCATTCGATCTATGCCTTTCCGCCCACTACGCAGGCGTATTGGGACAAGGGCTTTGCCGATTTTGCGAAGCGCTTCGTCCCCATCCTCGATGTGTTCGAAGCGCACGACATCAACTTCGCGCTGGAGGTGCACCCCACCGAGATCGCGTTCGACATCGCCTCGGCCGAGCGCGCGATTTCAGCAGTAGGCGGCCACCAACGCTTTGGCTTCAACTTCGACCCGAGCCACCTGGCCTACCAGGGCGTGGACTACGTGAAGTTCATCCGCCAGTTTGCCGACCGCGTCTACAACGCCCACATGAAGGACGTGTGGTGGGGCAAGGGCGACGGCACGGTGGGCACCTTCGGCGGCCACACCAGCTTTGGCGACGCGCGGCGGAACTGGGACTTCCGCAGCGTGGGGCGCGGGATGATCGACTTCGAATCCATCATCGTCGCGCTCAACGACATCGGCTACCAGGGCCCGCTCTCGGTGGAGTGGGAAGACAGCCGCATGGACCGCGTGCACGGCGCCACGGAGAGCGCAGCGTTCTGCAAGCGGCTGGATTTCAAGCCGGCGGCGGGTGCATTCGACGCCGTGTTTGCGCGCGACAAGCAGGCCTAACCGCACTCTGTCCATAAAACCGATAACAACAACACACAGCGAGCAAAGGCGTTTCGTATGTCCAGTCTCCAAAAGCTCCGCTACGCCATGGTGGGCGGCGGCCATGGCGCCTTCATCGGCGCGGTGCACCGCAAGGCCATGGCGCTCGACGGCCAGTTTGAACTGGTGGCGGGCGCGCTCTCGTCATCGCCCGAGCGGGCCCGCGCATCCGGCGCCGAGCTGGGCCTGGCAGACGACCGCAACCACGGCAACTGGCAGGACCTGCTGGCCGACGAGCTGCGCCGCAGCCCGGGTGACCGCATCGACCTGGTGAGCATCGTCACCCCCAACCATGTGCACCACCCGGTGGCGCTGGCGTTTGTGCAGGCGGGCTTCCATGTGGTGTGCGACAAGCCGCTGGTGCACACCCGCGCGCAGGCCGACGAGCTGGTGGTCGCCGTGAAGAAGGCTGGCACCGTGTTCGGCGTGACCTACAACTACACCGGCTACCCCATGGTGCGCGAGGCGCGGCACCTGGTGCACAGCGGCGCGCTCGGCCAGCTCCGCAAGATCACCGTCGAATACAACCAGGGCTGGCTGGCCACAGCCGTGGAAGAGGGCGGCGCCAACAAACAGGCCGACTGGCGGCTGGACCCGGCGCGCAGCGGCAGCGCAGGCACCCTGGGCGACATCGGATCGCACGCCGAGAACCTGGCCGCCACCGTCACCGGCCAGCACCCCGCCTGGGTGTGTGCCGACCTCACCACCTTTGGCGCCGGGCGGCAGCTGGACGACGACGCCCAGCTGCTGCTGCGCTACGACAGCGGCGCACGCGGCTTCATCGTGGCATCGCAAGTGGCAGCGGGGCTGGAGAACGATCTGCGCCTGCAGGTGTCCGGCACGCTGGGCACCATCACCTGGCGGCAGGAGGAGCCCAACCAGCTCGTCCACTCCCCGGTGGACGGCCCACGCCGCATCCTCACGCGCGGCTCACCCTGGCTCAGCCCGGCGGCGCTGCAGGCCGGGCGCATCCCGGCGGGCCACCCTGAGGCTTTCATCGAAGCCTTTGCCAACGTCTACCTGGGTGTTGCTGCCGACATCCGCGCGCGGCAGGTGGGCACTGCTGCCGACCCTTTGCATGCCGACTACCCGAGTGTGGAAGACGGCGCGCGCGGCGTGCGCTTTATCGAGCGGGTGCTGGCGTCTGCGGCCAGCGCGCAGAAGTGGACTGCGGTGGGGGGACCTGAGAAGGTGTGAACGAACCCGCCACGCCCGCTCATCCCACCAAAACACACCCGCTCGTCGTTGCAAATGCTCGCCATAGCCCGCGCTATGGCTGTGCTTTTCGCCTAGACCAGCTGCGTTTTGGCGGCCTGCTCGGGCATGCCGGATTCATTCACACCTTCTGACTCCATGTCAGTTGAGAACCTGAACAGGCTCTGAAATCAGGGGTAGCCGTCGGCCAGCTGAAACCGCTGGTCAAAATTCATCTTGCCCAGCAGGCGCAGTGCTGCGTTGCGGGTGGCGTTGTCCACCTTGCTGATGTCCAGGCTGTAGCGTTTGGCGGTGGAGACCACGTCCACACATTTGTGGCCCCATTGCACCGCCACGAGCTGGGCGGGGCGCTGGCCTGCTTCGGCGCCTACCGAGACGCCGCGCTGTTCGGGGCGCAGCATGAATTCGAGGTGGGGGGTGCGCACCAGGGTGAGGCGGTCGGCGCCCCGGGGGCCGAGCGCGAACGAGACCACCCAGTCGTCTTCGTCTTCCACCGTCACAAACGGAACATGCTGGGGTGCGGCCATGGTGCTGGGCGTTGGGTTGGAGGGCGGGGCGGGTGGTCCGCCGTGGTGCACTGCCCGGGGTGCGGGCGGGCGCCAGTATGCCGTTGCAAGCGCTGTGCCTGCTGCGGGAGAACCCGAGGTTGGGCCTTTCCAACGCAGGGCCGGGGTGTCAGCCTGGTGCAAGGCTGGCGCGGTGGGCCAGGGGCTCCGTGCCGGGTGAGAGTGCCTGGATTCAGCGGAAAAACCGGCCTCTGCGCGCGACCAGCATGCCTTTTTTGCTATTGTTTTGATAGCTTTATGACCGCGCCCGACTTCATGCCACGGCCGTCGCCAGGCCCGTGGCCAGTTGGCCTACGGTGGCCAAAGCGGCTTCCAGCCGGTGGTGGGCCGGGTGGCCGTAGTTGATGCGCACACAGTGGGCAAAACGCTGGTCGGCCGAGAAGATCTGCCCCGGCGCCAGGCTGATGCCCTGCTGCAGTGCCAGGCGGTGCAGGTCCAGCGCGTTGACCGGGGGCGGCAGCTCCACCCACAAAAAGTACCCGCCCTCGGGCCGCGACACCCGCGTGCCGCGCGGGAAGTGCTGGGCCACCGCCGCCAGCGCAATCGCCTGTTGCTGTTCCAGGCTGCGGCGCAGGGCGCGCAGGTGCCGGTCATACCCACCCTGGGCCAGGTACTCCGACAGCGCCTGCTGCGATGGCGTGGCGGCCGAGAGCGTGGTCATCAGCTTGAGCCGCTGCACCGCCTTGGCCTGGCGGCCCGCCGCCACCCAGCCCACGCGGTAGCCCGGCGCCAGGCTTTTGCTGAACGAGCTGCAGTGCATCACCAGCCCCTCGGTATCAAACGCCTTGGCCGGGGGCGGGCGCTGGGGGCCAAAGTGCAGCTCGCCATACACGTCGTCCTCGATCAGCGGCACGCCGTGGCGGGCGAGCAGGGCGACCAGCTCGCGTTTTTTCCCCTCAGGCATCAGGCTGCCCAGCGGGTTTTGAAAACTGGGCATGAGCCAGCAGGCCTTGATGGGCTGGTGGGGTGGCTGGCGCTCCAGCGCCTCGGCCAGCGCGGCCAGGTCGATGCCGTCGCGCGGGTGGGTGGCGATCTCCAGCGCCTGCAGGTTCAGCCGCTCCAGCGCCTGCAGCGCGGCGTAGAAGGTGGGCGATTCGACCACCACCACGTCGCCGGGCTGGGTGACGGCCTCCAGGCAGAGGTTGAGCGCTTCCATCGCGCCGTTGGTGATGATGATTTCTTCCACATCCACCGCCGTGCCGTGCACGCCGTAGCGCAGGGCAATCTGCTGGCGCAGGCGCTCATCGCCGGGCGGCAGGCTTTGCACGATGCTCCACGGGTCGAGCTTGCGCATGCCGCTGGCCAGGCACCGCGCCAGGCGATCGAGCGGAAACAGCTCCAGCCCCGGAAAGGCCGAGCCCAGGGGCACCAGGTCGCGGTCGCGCGCCAGGCCCAGCACTTCGAACACCAGGTCGCTGATGGCCACGCCGGTGGAGGTGGCGGCGGGCTGCGAGGGCAGGGGCTCGGCGGGGCGGGCCTCGGCCGCGCCGGGCAGCCGGGCGCTGACGTAGTAGCCCGAGCGCGGGCGCGCGTGGATCAGGCCCTGGGCCTCCAGCAGGTAGTAGGCCTCGAACACGGTGGACGGGCTGATGCCCCGCGTGCGGCTGGCCTCGCGCACCGAGGGCACGCGGTCGCCCGGGCGCAGCGCGCCGCTGTGGATGAGCTGGGCGATGGCGTCGGCATGGCGTTCGTAGCGTTTCATGGGCGTAGAAACCGGGTGCGGGCGTTGATGCAAGGCAAACTGATCTGTATTTTTAACTGGAAACTGAATCTGTACTGTTTTTTGATGCGCGCGTAGAGTTGCTGTGGAGTCTCCCTGTGCTCCGTTGCCCCACCCATATCCCCATGATTGATCGCCTGCACCGTTTGCACCGCCTGCTGCGCCCCCTTGCCGTTGTGTTCCTTCTGCCTGCGGGCTGGGCCGCCGGGGTGGCAGCCCAGCCCGCGCCCACCACTGCGGCACCGGCCGCCGCCATGGCCCCGCGCGTGCTGGCCTGCACGGTGTGCCACGGCAAGGAGGGCCGGGCCACGCCAGACGGCTACTTCCCCCGCATTGCGGGCAAACCGGCGGGCTACCTGGCCAACCAGCTGCTCAACTTCCGCGACGGGCGGCGCAGCTACCCGCAGATGACCTACCTCATCGAGCACCTGACCGACGACTACCTGCGCGAGATGGCCGAGCACTTTGCGGCGTTGGACCTGCCGTACCCGCCCCCACCGCCGCCCCAGGCCCCGCCCGCCGTGCTGGAGCAGGGCCGCAGGCTGGTGCAGCAGGGCGATGCGGCCCGCAACATCCCCGCCTGCGTGGCCTGCCATGGCGCGGCCATGACGGGCGTGGCGCCGTCCATCCCCGGCCTGCTGGGGCTGCCGCGCGACTACCTCAACAGCCAGCTCGGCGCCTGGAAAACCGGCCAGCGCCGCGCGCATGCGCCGGATTGCATGGCCGACATTGCGCGCCAGCTCACGCCGGAGGAGGTGAGTGCCGTGTCTGCCTGGCTGGCGGCCCAGCCCGTGGCGGCGGGCGGCAAGCCTGCGCGCACCCTGCCTGCCGCCATGCCTGCCCGGTGCGGGGGCGTGGCCGAGGTGCCCGTGGCCGCTGCGGCTGCACGTTGAGAAGGGATGCACCGATGAAACGCATCCTCTGGACAATCTCTTCCGTTCTGGCCGCCTTGGGCATCGCGGCAGCACTGCTGATCAGCCTGAACTTGCGCGGCGAGGAGCCTCTGCCCGCTGGCGAGACCCTGCAGAGCACTCCTGAATTGATTCAGCGCGGCGAGTACATGGCCCGCGTGGGCAACTGCATGGCCTGCCACACCACGCAGGGCGGGGCGCCGTTTGCGGGTGGGCGTGGCATCGAGACGCCGTTTGGTGTGGTGCACAGCTCCAACCTCACGCCCGACAAGGCCCACGGCATCGGCGCGTGGACATCGGCCGAGTTCTGGCGCGCCATGCACCATGGCCGCAGCAAGGACGGGCGGCTGCTGTACCCGGCGTTTCCATACCCCAACTACACGCAGGTGACGCGCGAGGATTCGGACGCAATCTTTGCGTATCTGCAGAGCATTCCCGCCGCTGCCGACGCCAATCGGCCGCATGCCTTGCGGTTTCCGTACAACACGCAGGCGGCGCTGGGCGTGTGGCGGGCGCTGTTCTTCACGCCCGGAGCGCCCCGGCCCGAGGCCACGCAAACGGCCGAGTACAACCGGGGCGCCTACCTGGTCAACGGCCTGGGCCACTGCACCGCCTGCCACACACCGCGCAACGCGCTGGGTGCCACCACCGACGCCAAGGCGTTCACGGGCGGGCTGATCCCGGTGCAGAACTGGTATGCCCCTGCGCTCAATGCCGCGCATGAGGCGGGCGTGAAGGAGTGGGCGACCGACGACGTGGTGGCCTTGCTGAAAACCGGCGTGGCCCCGCAGGGCTCCGTGCTGGGGCCCATGGCCGAGGTGGTGTTCCGCAGCACGCAGTATCTGAGCGATGCCGATGCGCGTGCCATGGCGGTGTATCTGCAGGCGCTGCCGCAGCAGGAGCACAAGGCATCTGCTGCCGGGGCTGCGCCCCCGGCCAGCGCCCTGGGGCGTGGCGCCAAGGTGTACGAACAGCACTGCGCCCAATGCCACGGCGACCAGGGGCAGGGCGAGCCCGGCGCCTTCCCCGCGCTGGCGGGCAACCGCGCCGTCACGCTGGCCGACCCCACCAACCTGGTGCGCGTGGTGCTGCAGGGCGGCTATCTGCCCGCCACGGCGGGCAACCCGCGCCCACACGGCATGCCGCCGTTCCAGCAGTTGTTGTCCGACGAAGACATTGCAGCCGTGACCACCTTGGTGCGCAACAGCTGGGGCAACCGGGCGCCCGGGGTGGGTACCATCGAGGTTTACCGCGCCCGGGAACGGCGCGGTTTGTAGCGGGTCCGCTGGTGTTGACGGACTGCTGCGCCAGCCCCAGGAGCCCGTTTGATGTCCAGCCCCGCCACACTGCCCCCGTCCACCCCCTCAAGCCCTGCGGCCGCTACGCCCGGTGGCTGGTGGGCCGTGTGCCTGTGTGCGGCCTGGTGCGGCACCTGCGGCATCTACCGCCCCCTGTTTGACGAGCTGGCCCGCGCGCACCCGGACGTGCGGTTTGAATGGGTGGACATCGAGGACGAATCCGATCTGGCGGGTGACCTGGACGTGGAAACCTTCCCCACGCTGCTGATTGCCGACGGCGAGCGTGCGCTGTTCCTGGGCCCCTTGTTGCCCCAGGCGCCGGTGCTGGCGCGGCTGCTGGCCAGCCTGCAGTCGGCCACCCCCGGCAGCGGTGCCGGGGCAGGGGCCGATGCCCAGGGCGTGTTCGAGCGCGTGCGGGCCGCGCGCGGGCGCTGAGGCATTGCGGGTTTTTTTGCTCCTGTTTTGATAGCTGATTGCGCTTGATGGTCGCGCGCAAGAGGCGTTTTTTCCTTGAACTTTGTGTCTTCCTCCTCCGCACCCTGGTTTCCCATCAACTCGCTGCAGGCCTGGTGCGAAAAAGGCGCCTGGTCGCGGGGCATGGATCTTTTCCGCCAGGCGGCGGTGGTCCACATCGACATCGAGGAACGCGGCGACAGCGCCTTCACCATCCATGGCGAGGTGCAGGGTACCCAGCCCGAGCCGTATGGGCTGTCGGTAGAACTGCAGCTGGCGCCCAACGGCCAGGTCAGCGCGTGGTCGGGCGAATGCAGCTGCCCGGTCGGGGAAGACTGCAAACATGCGGTGGCGCTGACGCTGAAGGCGGCGCACCTGCGCTCGGGCCCGGCGCTCGCACCCTCATCCGCGCCCGCGCCCCTGTCGGCCCAGGCCGTGCAGGCGCTGCAGGCCATGCAAGACCGCGTGGCCGCCCAGGCCCGCGCCGAGGCCGAGGCGCGCCTGGTGCGCTGGCTGCACGACTGGGACCTGGCCGCCGACAACGCTGTGCCGCCCCCGCCGGGCGCGCGCGCAGACCGGCCCGAGTGTTATCTCTATCTGCTCTCCACCGTGGGGCGCCTGCGATCTGGCGCGCCGCAGCTGCAGATCGAGGCCGTGGTGTCTTACGCCAAAGTGACCGGCGGCTGGGCCAAGCCCAAGACCATCCGCACCCAGCCCGGCCCCGGCCAGGCGGTGTACGACCGCGCCACCGATGCCGACCGCCAGCTGCTGCAGCTGCTGCGTGCCATGCCGCGCAGCCTGGGTTACTACTCGGCCTACAGCGGCGCGCCGTCGGGCGTGCTCGAAGGCACGGTGGGCCTGCTGGCATTGCAGCAGGCCGCCGCCACGGGCCGTCTGTTTGCCGATGCGGGCGGCGCCACGGTGGGGGCGCCCCTGCGCTGGGGCGAGCCGCTGCCCATTGCCTGGGCCTGGAACGAAACCCCGGCCCCCCAGGCCGACGGCGACAGTGCCTGGCGCCTGCAGGCCCGCCTGCCCAGCCCCAGCGCCACGCTGTGCGCCAACGACCCCCCGCTGTACCTGGACACCGACCAGGGCCTGTGTGGCCCCGTGTTGGCCGAGGGGTTGAGCGCCGCACAACTGCAACTGCTGCTGCAGGCGCCCCCGCTGGGCACCGCCGCGCTGCAAAAGCACCACGCCGATGTGGCCAGCCGCCTGGGCGGCATGTTGCCGCTGCCGCCGGTGCTCAGCCCCCTGACGCGTGTGCAGGGTGCCAAGCCCGTGGCGCGCCTGCACCTGGCGCCCGTGCCTGAATCCGATGTTCCCTACCTCGGCCTTATCACCGCCCAGCTGCGTTTTGACTACCAGGGCCATGTGGGCTGGTGGGCCGGGCAGGAGCTGGGCGTGCTGGTGTCGGGCGCTGACGGCGGCCAGGTGCTGTTGCAGCGCGAAGCGATGGCCGAGCTGGATGCCATCGAGCGCCTGATGGACCTGGGCCTGCTGGGGACGGACGATGGCCTGTTCGGCATTCCCGGCGAGCAATCGCAAAACGACTGGATGCACTGGGCCGACAACGGCTTCGCGGTGCTGCGCGACGCGGGGTTTGAACTCACGCGGGATGCCGCGCTGAACGGCTGGATCACACATGCCGACACGTTGGACGTTGCGCTGCAGCCCAGCGGCGACGATGAGGCCACATCCCCCTGGTTTGCGCTGTCGCTGGGCATGGAAATCAACGGCGTGCGCCACAACGTCCTGCCCTGGCTGCCCGAGCTGATTGCTGCCGCGGCGGCCCAGCCGTTGGACCCTGCGACGGGGCAGCCCCAACTGCCGTCGCATGTGTATCTGCCATCGCACAACGGCCCTGGCTTTGTGCGACTGCCCACCGACACCCTGCGGCCCTGGATGGCCGCGTTGCTGGACCTGGTGGGCGACCGCGCGCACGACTTCAGCGGCGACAGCCTCAAGCTCTCGCGTCTGGACGCGCTGCGCACCAGCGCCGCCCTGGGCGAGGGCGCGGTGTGGCAGGGCGCAGATGCGCTGCGCAGCCTGGTGGCGCAGCTGCAGGGCGCGAGCGCGTTGCCCGCCGTGCCAGTGCCGGCGGGTGTGCAGGCCACGCTGAGGCCGTACCAGCAGCAGGGGCTGAACTGGCTGCAGTTTCTGCGCACCCATGGGCTGGCCGGGGTGCTGGCCGACGACATGGGCCTGGGCAAGACGCTGCAGACGCTGGCCCACATCCAGGTCGAAAAAGACGCGGGCCGCCTGAGCGACCCCGCCCTCATCATTGCGCCCGTGAGCCTGATGGGCAACTGGCAGCGCGAGGCCGCGCGTTTTTGCCCCGGCCTGCGCTGCCTGGTGCTGCACGGCGCGGGCCGCCACGCCGTGGCCGACGCGGTGGCCGAACACGACATCGTCATCGCCCCCTATTCGCTGCTGCAGCGCGACCGCGAACGCTGGCTGGCGCAGCCCTGGCACTTGGTGGTGCTGGACGAAGCCCAGAACATCAAGAACGCCAGCACCCACGCCGCGCAGGTGGTGGGCGAGCTGCAGGCGCGCCACCGTCTGTGCCTGTCGGGCACGCCGATGGAAAACCACCTGGGTGAAATCTGGAGCCTGTTCCATTTCTTGATGCCGGGTTTTCTGGGCAGCCAGCAGCGCTTCAAGGAGCTGTTCCGCAACCCCATCGAAAAACAAGGCGACACGGCCCGCCTGGTACAGCTGCGCGCCCGCGTCACGCCCTTCATGTTGCGGCGCACCAAGGCGCTGGTGGCGGCGGAACTGCCGCCCAAGGTGGAGTCGGTGATGCCGGTGGAGCTGAGCGGCTCGCAGGCCGACCTGTACGAAACCATTCGCCTGGGGATGGAAAAGACCGTGCGCGAGGCGCTGCAGACAAAAGGCCTGGCCAAATCGCAGATCACCATCCTGGATGCACTGCTCAAGCTGCGCCAGGTGTGCTGCCACCCGGCGCTGGTGCCGCTGGATGCTGCCAAAAAGGTCAAGACCTCGGCCAAGCTGGAGCAGCTCATGGCCTTGCTGCCCGATATGCTGGCCGAGGGGCGGCGCATTCTGCTGTTCTCGCAGTTCACCAGCATGCTCACGCTGATCGAAGCCGAGCTGAAGAAGCGCAACCTGCCCTGGGTCAAGCTCACCGGGCAAAGCCAGAAGCGCGACGCGATCATCGATCAGTTCACCAGCGGGCAGGTCCCGCTGTTTCTCATCAGCCTGAAAGCGGGCGGGGTGGGGCTGAACCTGCCGCAGGCCGACACCGTGATCCATTTCGACCCCTGGTGGAACCCGGCGGTGGAAAACCAGGCCACCGACCGCGCCCACCGCATCGGCCAGACGCAGAGCGTGTGGGTGGTCAAGCTGGTGGCGCAGGGCACGATCGAGGAGCGCATCCTGGCCCTGCAGGAGCGCAAGGCGCAGCTCGCGGACAGCCTCTACAGCGAGGCCGCAGCCCGCAAGGAGCCGCTATTTACCGAAAGCGATCTGGCCGAGCTGCTGCAGCCGCTATCGTCGTTGTAGCAAGAACGCATGGCTGGGCGGGCGGGGCGCGCTTGTGGAGTCACCAAAGTCACCAGGCCGCCGCGCTGGCGTGTTAGCAACAGCATGCGGGGCTCGCCGCATGCGCTGTCTTTGCAAATCAATGCTTTACGCGTTACAATAAGAGCCTCACGACCAAACGGGCGGGTACCAACCGCCCGTTTTTTTTGGTCGATTGCTTTTCGAGCTCGAAGCTGCCGGAGAAGTCTCCGGGGGTTATCGGGTTTTTTGTTTTTCCGGGATTGAACAGAACACGTGGCACTACAGCAAGTCGTTGAACAAATTGTGACGGGCCTGGACTATGACCTGGTGGAGATTGAACGCTCCGCCGGTGGTTTGCTGCGCGTCACCATCGACTTGCCCTGGGTGCAGCCGGCCGCTGATGCGCCCACCCCTGTGATCGAGCAGTTCGTCACCGTCGAGGATTGCGAGAAGGTCACCCGCCAGCTGCAGTTTGCGCTGGAAGTGGATGGCGTGGAATACAAGCGCCTCGAAGTGTCGTCTCCCGGCATCGACCGCCCCTTGCGCCACGAGCAGGATTTCGTGCGTTTTGAAGGCGCGGTCATCGACATCACCTTGAAGGCGCCCATTGGCGCTGCAGGCGGGGGGCAGGTCAATGCCACCCGCAAGAAATTTCGCGGCACGCTGGAGCGCGCCGAGGCGGGTGGCTGGCAAATCGTCTGGAGTGACGAGCCGCCGGTCAAGCCAGGTCAAAAAGTGAGCAAAAAACGTGTGCCCGCCCCCTTGCAGGCGCTGGGCTTTACCCTGGACGAGCTACGGGATGCGCGCCTGGCGCCCATCGTGGACTTCAAGGGGCGTGCGGGCAAGGCCGGGTCGGCAGCTGCCTGAGTTGCTGAATGGATTGGGGTGGGTGGTCGCTGCGCGCAGCCTTCCATCTTCGGGTGATTGAAACAGGAGAGTCGTCGCATGAATCGCGAATTGTTGATGTTGGTTGAGGCCATTTCGCGCGAGAAGAACGTGGAGCGTGATGTGGTCTTGGGCGCCGTGGAGTCGGCCCTGGCCCAGGCTACCAAGAAGCTGTACCAGGGCGAGGTGGACATCCGCGTGTCGATTGATCGCGACAGCGGCAACTACGAGACTTTCCGCCGCTGGCTGGTGGTGCCTGACGACGCCGGCCTGCAGAACCCTGAAGCCGAAGAGCTGCTGATGGACGCGCAGGAGCGCATCCCCGACATCGAGGTGGGCGAGTACATCGAAGAAGGTGTCGAGTCCGTGCCCATCGGCCGCATTGGTGCCATGGCTGCCAAGCAGGTCATCCTGCAGAAGATCCGCGACGCCGAGCGCGAAATGCTGCTCAACGACTTCATGTCGCGCGGCGAACGCATCTTCACCGGCACCGTCAAGCGCATGGACAAGGGCGACATCATTGTCGAATCCGGCCGTGTGGAAGGCCGTCTGCGCCGTGGCGAGATGATCCCCAAGGAAAACCTGCGCAGCGGCGACCGCGTGCGGGCCATGATCATGGAGGTGGACCTCACGCTGCGTGGCGCGCCCATCATCCTGTCGCGCTCGGCGCCCGAGTTCATGATCGAACTCTTCCGCCAGGAAGTGCCCGAAATCGAACAAGGCCTGCTGGAGATCAAGTCCTGCGCCCGCGACCCCGGCTCGCGCGCCAAGATTGCCGTGCTGTCGCACGACAAGCGCGTGGACCCCATCGGCACCTGCGTCGGCGTGCGCGGCACCCGTGTGAATGCGGTGACCAATGAACTCGCTGGCGAGCGTGTGGACATCGTGCTGTGGTCTGAAGACCCGGCCCAGTTTGTGATCGGTGCGCTGGCCCCGGCCAATGTGTCCTCCATCGTGGTTGATGAAGAAAAACACGCCATGGACGTGGTGGTGGACGAGGAAAACCTCGCCATCGCCATCGGCCGTGGTGGCCAGAACGTGCGCCTGGCCTCCGACCTGACGGGTTGGAAGATCAACATCATGGACGCCGCCGAAAGCGCGCAGAAGCAGGCCAACGAGACCGACACGGCCCGCAAGCTGTTCATGGAAAAGCTGGATGTGGACGAGGAAATCGCCGACATCCTGATCTCCGAAGGCTTCAACAGCCTGGAAGAAGTGGCCTATGTGCCGCTGCAGGAAATGCTGGAGATCGAAAGTTTCGACGAAGACACCGTCAACGAGCTGCGTGCCCGTGCCAAGGATGCCCTCCTGACCATGGAAATCGCCCGTGAGGAAAGCGTGGAAGAGGTCTCCCAGGACCTGCGCGACCTCGAAGGCCTCACCCCCGAACTGATTGCCAAGCTGGCTGACGGCGGTGTGCATACACGTGACGACCTGGCCGACCTGGCCATTGATGAGCTGACCGACCTGACCGGACAGTCTGCAGACGACGCCAAAGCCTTGATCATGAAGGCGCGCGAACATTGGTTCGCGGGGCAACAAGAGTAAGGGTCAGGGAGGCACGAACCACATATGTCCAGTAACACTGTCGCCGAGTTCGCAACCGAACTCAAAAAATCGCCTGAAACCCTGCTCGACCAGCTCAAAGCTGCGGGCGTGGGCAAGGCTGCCCCCTCCGACGCATTGACCGAGTCGGACAAGCAAAAGCTGCTCGCATACCTGCAGGCCAGCCATGGCACGGCATCTGCCGACCGCAAGAAGATCACCCTGGTGAAGAAGTCCACCAGCGAGATCAAACAAGCCGACGCCACGGGCAAGGCGCGCACCATCCAGGTGGAAGTGCGCAAGAAGCGCACCTTCATCCAGCGGGATGAAGGCGCTGATGCGACTGCCGAGACTGCAACTGCGGTCATGGAAGAAGCCGCTGTGTCAAGCGAAGACCTGGAACTGGCCCGCCGCGAAGAAGAAGCCCGCCGCCAGGCCGAGCTGATCCGCCGCCAGGAGACCGAGCTGGCCGAGAAGCGCGCCGAGCGCGAAGCCCGCGAGAAGCGCGAGCGCGAAGCCGAAGAGCGTGCAGCTGCCTATGCGGCCCAGGAAGCCGAAAAGAAGGCCCAGGCCTCGGCCGTGAAGCAGGAAGCCACGCGTGAACAGGCGGCAGAAGCTGCTGCACGAGCCGCTGCGCAGACCGAAGCCCGCGAGAAGGCCCAGGCAGAAGCCAAGGCCCGTTCGGACGAAGAATCTGCCCGCGCCCGTGATCTGGAAGAGCGCCGCCGCAAGGCCCTGGCCGAGGCGGAAGCCATTCGCGCCATGATGGCCACGCCCAAGAAGGCGGTCATGGTCGCCAAGAAGCCCGAAGAACCCAAGCCCGTGGCCAAGCCTGCGGCGGTGGGGGATGCCAAGAAGGGCACGCTGCACAAGCCTGCCGTTGGTAGCAGTGTTCCTCGCACGGGGGCCGCAGCCCCTGCTGGTGCAGGTGCTGCCCCGGGTTCGGGCAAGGAAGTCAAGTCGGCCAAGCTGTCCTCCAGCTGGGCCAACGACACGGCCAAGAAGAAGGAAATCAAGACCCGCGGCGACAGCAGCGGTGGTGTGGGCCGCAACAACTGGCGTGGTGGCCCGCGTGGCCGCCGTGGCGACGGCCGCGACCAGCGCGACGATCACCAGCAGTCTGCGCCGGTCGAGGCGCGCATCATTGAAGTGCATGTGCCCGAAACCATCACGGTGGCGGAGCTGGCGCACAAGATGTCGATCAAGGCGTCTGAAGTCATCAAGGCGCTGATGAAGATGGGCCAGATGGTCACCATCAACCAGCCGCTGGACCAGGACACCGCCATGATCGTGGTGGAAGAACTGGGCCACAAGGCCGTGGTGGCAGCACTGGACGACCCAGAAGCCTTCACCGACGACGATTCGCAGCAGCAGAACGCAGAGCTGTTGCCCCGCGCGCCGGTGGTCACTGTCATGGGCCACGTGGACCATGGCAAGACCTCGCTGCTGGACTACATCCGCCGCGCCAAGGTGGCTGCGGGCGAAGCCGGCGGCATTACGCAGCACATTGGTGCCTACCACGTGGAAACGCCACGCGGCATGGTGTCGTTCCTCGATACCCCCGGTCACGAGGCCTTCACGGCCATGCGTGCCCGCGGTGCTCAAGCGACCGACATCGTGATTCTGGTGGTCGCGGCCGACGACGGCGTGATGCCACAAACGAAGGAAGCCATCAAGCATGCCAAGGCGGCGGGTGTTCCTATCGTCGTGGCCATCACCAAGGCCGACAAGCCCGATGCCAACCCCGACCGCGTCAAGCAAGAGCTGGTGGTTGAAGAGGTGGTGCCCGAGGAATACGGTGGCGATTCGCCTTTCGTGCCCGTGTCTTCCAAGACCGGCATGGGCATCGACACGCTGCTGGAGCAGGTGCTGCTGCAAGCCGAAGTGCTGGAGCTGAAGGCGCCAGTGGAATCGCTGGCCAAGGGTCTCGTGATCGAAGCCCAACTGGACAAGGGCCGCGGCCCTGTGGCCACGGTGCTGGTGCAGTCCGGCACGCTCAAGGTGGGCGATGTGGTACTGGCAGGCCAGACCTTTGGCCGTGTGCGCGCCATGCTGGACGAAAACGGCAAGGTGGCCAAGACAGCCGGTCCGTCGATCCCGGTGGAAATCCAGGGCTTGACCGAAGTTCCGCAGGCGGGTGATGAGTTCATGGTGCTCACCGACGAGCGCCGTGCACGCGAAATCGCCACCTACCGCGCTGGCAAGTTCCGCAACACCAAGCTGGCCAAGCAGCAGGCGGCGAAGCTGGAGAACATGTTCGCCGACATGACGGCGGGCGAGGTCAAGACCCTGCCCATCATCGTCAAGGCCGACGTGCAGGGTTCGCAGGAAGCGCTGTCGCAGTCGCTGCTCAAGCTCTCGACCGACGAAATCAAGGTCCAGCTGGTGTACGCCGGCGTGGGCGGTATCAGCGAGTCCGACATCAATCTGGCGATCGCCTCCAAGGCCATCGTGATCGGCTTCAACGTGCGTGCCGATGCCGGCGCGCGCAAGACGGCCGAGAGCAATGGTGTGGATCTGCACTACTACAGCATCATTTACGACGCTGTGGACGAGCTGAAGGTGGCCATGTCCGGCATGCTGGCGCCCGAACAGCGCGAGGAAGTCATCGGTACGGCCGAGATTCGCACGGTGTTCGTCGCCACCAAGATCGGCACGATTGCTGGTTCGTACATCACCTCGGGCATGGTCCATCGCAACGCACGCTTCCGCCTGCTGCGCGACAACGTGGTGGTCTACACCGGCGAAGTCGATTCGGTCAAACGCCTCAAGGACGATGTCAAGGAAGTCAAGGAAGGCTTCGAGTGCGGTATCAAGCTCAAGAACTACAACGACATCAAGGAAGGCGATCAACTCGAATTCTTTGACATCAAGGAAATCGCACGCACGCTGTAAGGCGAGGCGACGACGAGAGCAACGACTACGACATGGCTGCGAAGAAATCCGCCACTCCCAACCGCGCCTTCAAGGTCGCCGACCAGATCCAGCGCGATCTGACGGAACTGATCGCGCGCGAGTTGAAAGACCCGCGCGTGGGCATGGTGACGCTGCAGGGTGTGGAGGTGACCCCCGACTACGCCCACGCCAAGGTGTTCTTCAGCCTGCTGACGGGCGACCCGGTGGAAACCCAGGTGGCGCTCAACCAGGCTGCGGGCTTTTTGCGCAATGGCCTGTTCAAGCGCCTGCACATCCACACGGTGCCCACGCTGCACTTCGTGTTCGACCGCACCTCTGAGCGTGCGGCCGACATGAATGCGCTGATTGCGCGCGCCGTGGCTTCCCGCTCCAAAGACGACGAGGAAAAATGACCGAGCGCGCTCCCCGCATCCGGGTGCAGCGGCGCCCGGTGCACGGAGTGCTGCTGCTCGACAAACCCCTGGGCCTGTCCAGCAATGACGCCTTGCAAAAGGCGAAATGGCTGCTGCGCGCCGAGAAGGCGGGCCACACTGGCACGCTCGATCCGCTTGCCACAGGCGTATTGCCGCTGTGCTTTGGTGCGGCCACCAAGTTCAGCCAGCTGCAGCTTGAGGCCGCCAAGACGTACGAGGCGATTGCCGTGCTGGGCATCACCACCACCACTGGCGACGCCGAGGGCGATGTGCTGGAGCGCTGCGAGGTGGACCCCGCCCAGCTCACACCCGAGCGCCTGGCCGCCGTTCAGCAGCAGTTCACAGGCCCCATCCGCCAGGTGCCGCCCATGCACAGCGCGCTCAAGAAGGATGGCAAGGCGCTTTATGAGTACGCGCGTGCCGGTGTCACGGTGGAGCGTGAGCCGCGCGATGTGGTCATCCATGCATTAAAACTGGCACTTACGCGCACTGATCAAGCACTGTTTGCTATCAAAATGGTAGTAACCTGCAGCAAGGGCACCTACATCCGCACCCTGGGTGAGGACATCGGCGCTGCGCTGGGCTGTGGGGCACACCTCAGTTTTCTGCGCCGCATCGACACCGGTGGCATCGGCGTGGAGCGCTGCGTCACGCTGGCGCAGCTGGAGGCCATGCCCGAGGCAGAGCGTCTGGCCAGCCTGGAGGCGCCCGAGTCACTGCTGGCACAACACATGCGTGTCACGCTGGACGGTGAGAATGCAGCCCGATTCCTGTCGGGCGTGCGTCGCCGTGGCAACTGGCCCGATGCCAGTGCCGTGGCGGTGTTTGGCGAGAATCCCCCGGCGCTGCTGGGGGTGGGCCACATCGTGGGCGGGGAGCTGGTGCCGGACAGGCTCCTGAGTCCGCTGGAAATTCAACAAATTTTGGAAAGCACGCCGCATTCCGCGTCCATGGCGCACAGCGGCATATTGGAAAAACTATGACTAAACAGATCCGCAACATCGCCATCATTGCCCACGTTGACCATGGCAAAACCACCATGGTGGACCAGCTGCTGCGCCAGTCCGGCACCTTTGCCGACCACGAAAAGGTCGTCGATACCGTGATGGACAACAACGCGATTGAAAAAGAGCGTGGCATCACCATCCTGGCCAAGAACTGTGCCGTGAGCTGGAAGGGCACGCACATCAACATCGTGGACACCCCTGGTCACGCGGACTTCGGCGGTGAAGTGGAGCGCGCGCTGTCCATGGTCGACAGCGTGGTGCTGCTGATCGACGCGCAAGAAGGCCCCATGCCCCAGACGCGTTTCGTGACCAAGAAGGCCCTGGCCCTGGGCCTGCGCCCCATCCTGGTGGTGAACAAGGTGGACAAGCCCGGAGCCAACCCCGACAAGGTCGTGAACGCCGCTTTCGACCTGTTTGACAAGCTGGGTGCGACCGACGAGCAGCTCGACTTCCCCGTGGTGTACGCCTCGGGCATCAACGGCTGGTCGTCGCTGGAAGAAGGCGCCCCGGGCGAGCAGTGGGGCCCCGACATGTCGGCCCTGTTCGACACCATCCTCTCGCACGTGCCACCGAACACGGGTGACGCCAGCGCGCCACTGCAACTGCAAATCTCGGCGCTGGACTTCTCCACCTTCGTGGGCCGCATCGGCGTGGGCCGCATCAGCCAAGGTACGCTGAAGCCCATGATGGACGTGGTCGTCATGGAAGGCCCCGATGGCAAGGCCGTCAAGGGCCGTGTGAACCAGGTGCTGACGTTCCAAGGTCTGGATCGCATGCAGACGCCCTTGGCTGGCCCTGGCGACATCGTGCTGATCAACGGCATTGAGGACATCGGTATTGGCGTGACCGTGACCGACCCGGCCAACCCCGCACCGCTGCCCATGCTGAAGGTGGACGAGCCCACGCTGACCATGAACTTCTGCGTGAACACCTCGCCCCTGGCAGGCCGTGAAGGCAAGTTTGTGACCAGCCGCCAGATCTGGGACCGCCTGCAAAAGGAACTGCAGCACAACGTGGCCCTGCGCGTGAAGGAAACCGACGAAGAAGGTATCTTCGAAGTGATGGGCCGCGGTGAACTGCACCTGACCATCCTGCTGGAAAACATGCGCCGCGAAGGCTACGAGCTGGCCGTGTCCAAGCCCCGCGTGGTGTTCAAGGAAATCAATGGCGAGAAGTGCGAGCCTATCGAGCTGGTGACGGCCGACATTGAAGAAGGCCACCAAGGCGGCGTGATGCAAGCCCTGGGCGAGCGCAAGGGTGAGCTGGTGAACATGGAGTCCGACGGCCGTGGCCGCGTGCGCCTGGAATACCGCATCCCGGCCCGTGGCCTGATCGGTTTCACCAACGAATTCCTGAACCTGACGCGTGGTTCGGGCCTGATCTCCAACATCTTTGACAGCTACGAGCCGCACAAGGGTGACATCGGTGGCCGCAAGAACGGTGTGCTGATCTCCATGGACGACGGTGAAATCTTCACCTACGCCTTGGGCAAGCTGGACGACCGTGGCCGCATGTTCGTGAAGGCCAACGACCCCGTGTACGAAGGCATGATCGTCGGCATCCACAGCCGCGACAACGACCTGATCGTGAACGCCACGCGCACCAAGCAGCTGACCAACTTCCGCGTGTCCGGTAAGGAAGACGCGATCAAGATCACGCCCCCGATCGACCTCACGCTGGAATACGGCGTGGAGTTCATCGAGGACGACGAACTGGTCGAAATCACGCCCAAGTCTGTGCGCCTGCGCAAGCGCCACCTGACCGAAAACGAGCGCAAGCGCGCTTCCCGCTCCTGATAGGCTGAGCGTTTCCGGAAGGGCCACTGCTGCGCAGTGGCCTTTTTTCCGTCTGCAACCCCTCATCCATGTTGTTGAAACTCACGCATTCCCGCGCTGTGCTGCTGATGGTGGCGGTTACCCTGATGTGGTCGATTGCCGGGGTGGTCACGCGCCACCTGGAGCATGCCGCGAGTTTTGAAGTGACCTTCTGGCGCAGCTTTTTCACGCTGGTGTCGTTGCTGGTCCTGTTGCCGTTGCTGCAGGGGCGGGCAGTGTTCGTGGCCATGCGCAAGGGCGGCAGCGCGTTGTGGATCTCCGGCATTTGCTGGAGCGTGATGTTCACCGCCTTCATGGTGGCCCTGGTGCTCATGCCGGTGGCCAATGTGCTGGTGACCATGGCGGTGGGGCCGCTGCTGACCGCGCTGTTCGCGCGTGTCTTCATTGGCCACCACATTGCTGCGCGCACCTGGGGTGCGATTGCGGTGGCGGGCCTGGGCATTGGCTGGATGTATGGTTCGCAGATGGCGGGCCTGCCGCTGGCAGGCACGCTGGTGGCCCTGTGTGTGCCGGTGGCGGCGGCGATCAACTGGACGGTGGTGCAGCACTCACAGCGCCATGGCCATGCGGTGGATCTGGTGCCTGCCGTGCTGGTGGGGGCGGTGATCTCGTCCCTGGTCACGCTGCCACTGGCACTGCCGTTTCAGGCCTCGGGGCATGACCTGGCCCTGTTGGCCTTGCTGGGCGTGGTGCAATTGGCGATTCCTTGCGTGCTGGCAGTGCGCTGCGGCCGGGTGCTCAAGGCGCCCGAGATGGCGCTGCTGGGTTTGCTGGAAGTGATTTTTGGCATTTTGCTGGCATGGCTGGGCGCGGGCGAAAAACCCGCCGCAGCGGTGCTGACGGGAGGCGCGCTGGTGATCGGTGCGCTGGTGTTCAATGAACTCTTAGGTTGGAAGGAATAAAAATGACGGAGACGGTTGTGTCGGATGTTGTGAGCGATGTGCTGAGCGAAGTGCGTGGCCAGGTGGGCTTCATTACCCTGAACCGCCCGCGTGCACTCAATGCCTTGTCGCTCTCCATGGTGCGTGACCTGATGGCGATCCTGCTGGCATGGCAGAACGATGCGCGCGTGCTGGCCGTGGCGATTCGGGGCAGCAACAAGGAAGGTCCGTTTGGCGCCTTTTGTGCGGGTGGCGACATCCGCTTTCTGCACCAGGCGGGCAGCCAGGGCAACCCGCAGCTCGAAGACTTTTTCACCGAGGAGTACGCGCTCAACCACCTGATCCACAACTACGCCAAGCCCTACATCGCCTTCATGGACGGCATCGTGATGGGTGGCGGCATGGGCATCAGCCAGGGTGCCGCGCTGCGTGTGGTGACCGAGCGTACGAAGATGGCCATGCCCGAAACGGCGATTGGCCTGTTTCCTGACGTGGGGGGCGGCTACTTCCTCAGCCGCTGCCCGGGCCGCGTGGGCGAATGGCTGGCGCTGACCGGCGACACCATCGGTGCTGGTGATGCCATCGACAGCCAGCTGGCCGATGGCTGCCTGCCCGCCGACCAGCAGGCGGCCGTGTGGGACGCCCTGGCCACACAGACCTTTGCCAACGGCGCAGCCATCAAAGACTATGTTGCTTCAAAATTTATAGCAATTGAGCCAATGCTGTCAGGCGCAAAGGGCCAAATTGACCAATATTTTTCGCTGCCCACAGTGGGTGAGATCGTGTTGGCCCTGGAGTCCGCCGACAGCGACTGGGCGCGAGCCACGGCAGCCACCTTGCGCAAGCGCTCGCCGCTGATGCTGAACGTGGTGCTGGAGCAGATCCGCCGTGCGCGCGGCATGGGCCTGGCCGACGACCTGCGCATGGAGCGCGACATGGTGCGCCATTGCTTCTACCTGCGCCCCGGCCAGAGCGAAACGGTGGAAGGCATCCGCGCCCTGGCGGTGGACAAGGACCACGCACCGAAGTGGAGCCCCGCGCGCATCGAGGACGTGACGCCCGAGATGGTGGCGCCATTTTTTGCCAGCCCCTGGCCAGCACATTCCCACCCACTGGCGGCGCTGGCTTGATGGCTTGGTAGCCCTGAAGGGGCGCGGCCTCTGAAGCCTTCGGAGCCGCTGCCTGCAACAGGGCGGTCAAGCCTGGGGGCGATAGATGAAGGGCTGATGCTGCCGTGCCCGGTGCAGACCCGCCGCGTCGGGTGGGCTAACGGTTGTGGCTTTTCATCGCGCGCTCGACCTCGCGCTTGCCTTCGCGGTCCTTGATGGTGTCGCGTTTGTCGTGCTCTGCCTTGCCCTTGGCCAGCGCGATCTCGCATTTCACGAAACCGTTCTTCCAGTGCAGGTTCAGCGGCACCAGGGTGAAGCCTTTTTGCTCGACCTTGCCGATCAGCCGCTTGATGTCGTCCTTCTTGAGCAGCAGCTTCTTGGTGCGTGCGGACTCGGGGTTTACGTGCGTCGAGGCGGTCTTGAGCGGGTGGATCAGGCAGCCCAGCAGATACAGCTCGCCGTCGCGGATGAGCACATAGCCGTCGGTCAGCTGCACCTTGCCTTCGCGCAGCGCCTTCACCTCCCAGCCGTGCAGCACCATGCCCGCCTCGTGGCGCTCTTCAAAAAAATAGTTGTAGGCCGCTTTCTTGTTGTCAGCAATGCGGGACGTGGGATCAGGTTTCTTGGCCATTGGGTTTAGATGCGGCGCAAACGGGGAGATAAAAGGCCTCCCTACAATGTTGTCGTCTCGCGAGCCGCGATTCTAATTTCTCCCCCGCTTGCGTGCCCCCGCGCAAGCAGCGTCTGCATGAAAACCGTTCAAAAGTCCGTCCTCATCTGGTACAGCCCCGAAGAAATGTTTGCCCTGGTCACCGGGGTGGAGCACTACCCGCAGTTCTTGCCCTGGTGCGATCGCTCTGCCGTGCTGGAGCAGACCGAGGACGGCATGACCGCCGAGGTGGGCATTGCCCTTGGGGGCATTCGCCAGACGTTTGTGACGCGCAACACCCACGAGGCTGGTCGCCGGGTGCAGATGCATCTGGTCAAGGGCCCGTTCTCGCGCCTGGACGGAGACTGGCACTTCCACCCCGTGGGTGATGGCCAGCAGCGCGCCTGCAAGGTGGAGCTGCTCCTGAACTATGGCTTTGACAGTGCGGCCCTGGCGGCGCTGGTGGGACCAGTGTTTGACCGCATCGCGGGCAGCATGGTGGACGCTTTTGTGAAGCGGGCGGAGCAGGTGTATGGCTGAGGGGGGCGTCGGGAAACCAGGCGAGGCACACCCCACGCTGCAGGTCACGGTGGTGGTGTGTGTGGCGCCCCGCGAGACACGGGAATGGACGCTGGATCTGCCCCAGGGGGCCTTGGTGGCCGATGCCCTGCGGGCCAGTGGTGCCGTGCCGCTACCTGCGCCTGCGCAGGCGGGGACGACAACAGAAACGGGCCTGCCGCTGGTGGGGGTGTGGGGCCGGGCGGTGGTGCTGGATGCGCCCCTGCGGCACGGTGACCGGGTGGAGGTCTACCGCCCCCTGAAGGTAGACCCCAAGGTGGCGCGCCGCGAGCGTTTCGCGCGCCAGGGCGCGCGCTCCACCGGCCTGTTCGCCCGCCAGCGCCCCGGTGGCAAGTCGGGGTATTGAGACAGAACCCGCTGAGCGATGTGGCTCAGCGCGCGCAGTCCGAGGCGACGATGCCATCGATGCGCTTGGCTTCTGCCGCACGGGCGGTGCCGTCCAGGAAGATGCGCTCGCCCTGGGCATTGGTCTGGGTGATGGGTTTGCCTGCATCGAATGCGGCTTTCGCGGCACGGGCGCGGGTGCAGTTCTCGGCCTTGGCCTTGGCGATTTTCTCGTCTTCTGCCTTTTTCTTGGCAGCTTCTGCTGCTTCGGCCTGGGCTTTTTTCTCTTCCAGCTCCTTGTCCTTGCCGCTGCCTGCAGCACTGGCTGCGGGCTTGGGGGCCGCAGCGGTTGCAGTGGCAGGCGCCGTTGCCGTGGGCGCATCGCCAGTGGCGGCGGCTGCCGCCGGGGCGGGGGCCGGGCGGGCGGGGAGGCTGCCCCCGGGTTGCTTCAGGATGTTTTTCTCCTGAATGTCCGCTGGAGGAGGGCGGTCGCTGAAGACCTTGCGCCCGTCCTTGTCGATCCACTGCCACTGCGCTGCCGCGCCCATGGCCCAGGTGCAGGCCACGGCCAGCAGAAGAATCTTGTGCATTTTCATGCGAACAAGTTTAGCCGTGTGGCCCGCCACCCGCCAGTGCGGCGGGATGGGCGACCACTTTGGGTTGCCGTGATGCACGGCAGCACCATGTCTTTAGCGCACCCGCCGGGCTTTGTTGGCCTTGTTGAGGCTCCGATGGAGGGGGTTGGGGCGGCGTGGATGGGCGTGTCGGCAGTGCGCCACACGCGGCACGGGTACAATCCGTTTTTTGGAGCTTTCTCATGCGCCTTCTTGGAAAAGCGCTCACCTTCGACGATGTGTTGCTGGTGCCAGCGTACTCCCAGGTCCTGCCCAAGGACACGTCCCTTGCGACGAAACTCTCCCGCAATATCCAGCTGAACCTGCCGCTCGTGTCCGCTGCCATGGACACCGTGACCGAGGCGCGCCTGGCCATCGCCATCGCCCAGGAGGGTGGCATTGGCATCGTGCACAAGAACCTCACGGCGCAAGAGCAGGCCGCCCACGTGGCCAAGGTCAAGCGCTACGAGTCCGGCGTGCTGCGCGACCCCGTGGTCATCACCCCCGAGCACACCGTGCTGCAGGTGCTGCAGCTGTCCGAACAGCTGGGCATCTCGGGCTTCCCGGTGTGCGACGGCGGCAAGGTGGTGGGCATTGTCACGGGCCGTGACCTGCGCTTCGAGACCCGCTACGACGTCAAGGTCCACCAGATCATGACCCCGCGCGAGAAGCTCATCACGGTCAATGAAAAAGAGGGCACCACGCCCGCACAGGCCAAGGCGCTGCTCAACAAGCACAAGCTTGAGCGCATCCTGGTCGTGAACGACGCCTTTGAACTCAAGGGCCTGATCACGGTGAAGGACATCACCAAGCAGACCAGCTTTCCCAACGCTGCACGCGACGCCGCAGGTCGCCTGCGTGTGGGCGCTGCCGTGGGCGTGGGCGAGGGCACCGAGGAGCGCGTTGAAGCGCTGGTCAAGGCCGGAGTGGACGCCATCGTGGTGGACACGGCCCACGGCCACAGCAAGGGCGTGATCGACCGCGTGCGCTGGGTCAAGCAGAACTACCCGCAGATCGACGTCATCGGCGGCAACATCGCCACCGGCGCGGCGGCACTGGCGCTGGTCGAAGCGGGCGCGGACGCCGTCAAGGTCGGTATCGGCCCCGGCTCCATCTGCACCACCCGCATCGTGGCCGGTGTGGGCGTGCCCCAGATCATGGCCATCGACAACGTGGCCACGGCCCTCAAGGGCACAGGCGTGCCGCTGATCGCGGACGGCGGTATCCGCTACAGCGGCGACATCGCCAAGGCCCTGGCTGCGGGCGCAGGCACGGTGATGATGGGTGGCATGTTCGCAGGCACGGAAGAGGCGCCTGGCGAAGTCATCCTGTTCCAGGGCCGCAGCTACAAGAGCTACCGTGGCATGGGCTCCATTGGCGCCATGCAGCAGGGCAGTGCGGACCGCTACTTCCAGGAGTCCAGCACCGGCAACCCCAATGCCGACAAGCTGGTGCCCGAAGGCATCGAAGGCCGCGTGCCCTACAAGGGCTCCATGGTCAGCATCGTCTACCAGATGGCGGGCGGTGTGCGCGCCTCCATGGGCTACTGCGGTTGCGCCACCATCGAAGAGATGAACAACAAGGCCGAGTTCGTCGAGATCACCACCGCCGGTATCCGCGAAAGCCATGTGCACGACGTGCAGATCACCAAGGAAGCGCCGAACTACCGCGCTGATTGATCGTTGCAAGTCGATCTGGCCTGATTGAAAAAATCTGGTCAGAATGATATAGTCTGGCCTGAATTCACCATTCAGGCCAGACTTTTCTATTTATGCAGTCCGTTGGCATCTACGAAGCGAAAAGCAGGTTCTCTGCCTTGATCGAACTGGTCGAGCAGGGCGAGGAAGTGCGCATCACCCGCCACGGCAAAGAGGTGGTGCGCATGTTGCCGGTGCGCCGCCGCCCAGTGATTTCTGACGAACAGATTGCGCGCGAACTGGGCCAGATGGACGCGTTGCATGCCAGCATTCAACCCGCAGGGTCAACGACGGTGGACGGCTTGCGCCGTACAGGGCGGAGCACTGCATGACCGCTTTCGTGCTCGATGCTTCGGTCACCGCCGCCTGGCTGCTGCCTGACGCGGCCAGCGAACACACCCGCCGCCTGTACACCCTGATCCGCCGCGATGAGGTCGAGCCGCAGGCGCCCAACCTCTGGCACTGGGAGTGCCACAACATACTGGCCACCGGTGTGAACAGCGGGCGCATTCCAGCTGCTTCCGTCGAAGGCCTGTGGGGCGTGCTCGAAGCCATTCGTCACCGCGTCGAATTGCACGAACTGGCCCCCGCCCAGCACAAGGCAGTGCTCGATGTGGCGCTGGAAACCGGCCTGTCCACCTTTGATGCCGCCTACCTGTGGCTGGCGCGCTCGCTGCGCCTGCCGTTGGCCACTTTCGACCCCCAGCAGATTACTGCCGCCCAGCGCAGCGGCGTCCCGCTCCTTGATCTCTCCAGCCTCTGACGGACCACCACCATGCAACACCAGAAAATCCTCATCCTCGATTTCGGCTCGCAAGTCACCCAGCTCATCGCCCGCCGCGTGCGCGAGGCCCATGTGTACTGCGAGGTGCACCCCTGCGATGTGACCGACGAATGGATTCGTGACTACGCCAAGGACGGCTCGCTCAAGGGCGTGATCCTGTCGGGCAGCCATGCCAGCGTGTACGAGGTGGATGACAAGGCGCCGGATGCGGTGTTTGAACTCGGCATCCCCGTGCTGGGCATCTGCTACGGCATGCAGACCATGGCCCAGCAGTTGGGCGGCAAGGTCGAGGGCTCCAACACCCGCGAATTTGGCTACGCCGAAGTGCGTGCCCATGGCCACACCGAGCTGCTCAAGGGCATCGAAGACTTCGCCACGCCTGAAGGCCACGGCATGCTCAAGGTGTGGATGAGCCACGGAGACAAGGTCACTGCCTTGCCCCCGGGCTTCAAGGTGATGTGCTCCACCCCCTCGTGCCCCATCGCCGGCATGGCCGACGAAAGCCGCCACTACTACGCCGTGCAGTTCCACCCTGAAGTCACACACACCGTGCAGGGCCGCGCCTTGCTGGAGCGTTTTGTGCTGGGCATCTGCGGCACCCGTGCCGACTGGGTCATGGGCGACTACATCGAAGAGGCTGTGCAAAAGATTCGCGAGCAGGTGGGCGATGAGGAGGTGATCCTCGGCCTGTCGGGCGGCGTGGATTCGTCCGTGGCTGCCGCGCTGATCCACCGCGCCATTGGTGACCAACTCACCTGCGTGTTTGTGGACCACGGCCTGCTGCGCCTGAACGAAGGCGACATGGTCATGGACATGTTCGAGGGCAAGCTGCACGCCAAGGTCATCCGCGTGGACGCCAGCGACCTGTTCCTGGGCAAGCTGGCGGGGGTGAGCGAGCCTGAGCAAAAGCGCAAGATCATCGGCGGCCTGTTTGTGGACGTGTTCAAGGCCGAGGCCGCCAAGCTCAAGGCAGGCACCGGTGGCCACAAGGGCGCCACCTTCCTGGCCCAGGGCACGATCTACCCCGACGTGATCGAATCCGGCGGCGCCAAGAGCAAGAAGGCCGTCACCATCAAGAGCCACCACAACGTGGGTGGCCTGCCAGAGCAACTGGGCCTGAAGCTGCTGGAGCCCCTGCGCGACCTGTTCAAGGACGAAGTGCGCGAACTGGGCGTGGCCCTGGGCCTGCCGCCCGACATGGTCTACCGCCACCCCTTCCCCGGCCCTGGCCTGGGCGTGCGCATCCTGGGCGAGGTGAAGAAGGAATACGCCGACCTGCTGCGCCGTGCCGATGCGATCTTTATCGAAGAGCTGCGCAACTTCAAGGACGAAGCTACAGGAAAGACTTGGTACGACCTCACCAGCCAGGCCTTCACTGTATTCCTGCCCGTCAAGAGCGTGGGCGTGATGGGCGATGGCCGCACCTATGACTACGTGGTAGCCCTGCGCGCCGTGCAAACCAGCGACTTCATGACCGCCGACTGGGCTGAACTGCCTTATGCGCTGCTCAAGAAGGTGTCCGGCCGCATCATCAACGAGGTGCGTGGCATCAACCGCGTGACCTATGACGTGAGCAGCAAGCCGCCAGCGACGATCGAGTGGGAGTGAGCGGGAGCTGCTCGAAATGCTGTATATTTAAACAGTATTGATGCACAATGCGCGGATCTTCCGGAGCGTTGTGTGCCATGTCCCAGCCCCACGATCTCTACTATTTTCTCTACCCTCCGCCGATTGTGGCGGAGGTGGCCAAGGAGCTACTGCCGCGCGCCCAAGGGCCCCGTTGGCCGGGCAGAGGCGATCCAATGTCTTCGGATCGGCTGCACATCACGCTGCACGCCCTGGGGCGCTTCCTGAATGGCGTCCCCCAAGAGGAAATCGACCTGGCGCTGGCGGTGGGTAGCGCCATGGACTACGAACCGTTTGGGGTTCGCCTCAACGTGCTGCAGTCCCGGGGCGGCGTTGAAGAGGGGATTTTCGGTACCGTCGAGTTGGCGCCGCAAGCGGGCGCCGCGCGTGACTTGCGAGGGTTTCAGCATGCGCTTGGCAACACGATGCGCCGCATGGGGTTTGCAGAAACTCAGATTCGCAACCATTTCCACCCGCACATGACTTTGCACTACAAGCACGAGCGCATTGACCGCGCAGTTGTCGCTCCCGTTGCGTGGACTGTGGTGGAGTTTGCTTTGGTAGACAGCCTCTACGGCCTGAGCAGGCATGATGTGCTTGCGCGCTGGTCTTTGAAGGCACGGCAGCATGCCTTTCTTGACTGGTGATGTTGCGAAGCATGCGCACTCGCTGTGCGGCATCGTAGTGCGAAGGCTTCCGCGGCGACCATCCCCTCAAGCCATCGGCTCTCATTTCTTCATGACGACACTTCACGATTTCTGGCCCCGTAGTGGTTTTCAAACGCTGGATCGCGATGTGCGTGGCTGGCTGGTTCCCACCGATGGATACCTGCGTTGGCTGCTGGCCCGACCAGAGCTGGCGCTGGTGCCGGAGTCGTGTGCTGCTGAAATCGAACTGCATGAATCGCTGAAGGTGTCGCCCGCGCGGGTGGTCGCCTCTGCGGAGCTGGCTGCTTTGCAGGACGACGACGCCCGCGAGAACTACACCGTGTTCCTGCGCTTCCGAGATGGCCTGCTGGCCGCCGGCACGCTGGAGGCGTACTACTTGCAGCTCATGCGCAGTGGGGTGGTGAATGTGCCGGCCGTGTTCATCGACGCCGTGGTGCAGGCCCTGCTGCGCAACCTGCTGGACAACTGCAACGACGCCTTCGAAGCCCGCGCTGCCGAAATGCTGTTTCGGCCGCAGCGCATCACCTTGCAAGAGGGGCAAATGCTGGCGGGCGACCGGGCCACCTTGGACATGCTCAATGAAACAGCAGGCCTGGGCGATGTGGGGCGCTTGCTGCTGCAAAGCGGCGCACTGCAGCCCACGGCGCAGGTCAAGGTGCTGTCTGCCGACAATGCGGGGCAGTATTGGCAGGAGAGTGACCGCCACCACTTTCTGCTCGACCTGACCCATGAGCTGACGCAGGACCTGAGCCATGGCCTGACCTTCAAGATGACCCGCGCCCGATCCGGCCTGAAGGCGCTGGCCCGGGTGCTGGAGCGCTGGGTCGCCCACCTGCTGGCTGTGCAGGTGTTGATCGAGCCTGTGCACCAGGTCACAGACAGCGCCTGGCGCTGGCATGTGGGGCTGGACGCGGAGTCCACGGCCATCCTCAACGACCTCTACGAGGACCGCCCGGTGGATGCTGAGCGCATGCAGCGCCTGGTGAGCCTGTTCACGCTGACCTTTGCCAACCCGGCCGAGATGCGCGCCGATGTGGCGGGCAAGCTGGTGTATCTGGGGCTGGCTACCAATGCTGAGGGCGTGGTGCGCATCAAGCCGCAAAACCTGCTGCTGAACCTGCCGCTTGCATTGCAGATTTGATTTGCTATAAATTAAATAGCATTAAGTGCTTTGCTAGCGGGCGGGAGTGGCCAATTTTGTTTGGATTTTGACCGCCCGACGTGCTGCGTGGCATCGGGTGTCTATCCAATCGTCATCAGGCTCGCATTGCCCCCGGCCGCAGCCGTGTTCACGCTGAGGGCTCGCTCGATGAGCAGGCGCTCCAGCGGGATGTCCACGGCACCAGGCTGTAGAGCGGTCACGCCCACGATGGGCCCCGCGCGGTGGGCGAGGGTGGTGCACACGGCCTGCAGCGATGGGGCGTGGCCGTGGTGCAGAACGGCGTCCAGCTCCAGCGTGCCGTCGTTCAGCACGTTGTCCTGCAGCGTGACCTGGGCCTGTACCAACGTGGGCAGCGTGGCGCGCAGGCTGGCCTGGGCGTTGGGCCACAAGGCGGTGCCGCCGGTGGCGAGCACGGCGGCAGTTTGCGCCAGCAGGTCGTCCACACTTTGGGCCAGGCACAGCACCCGGGCACGGGGGGCCAGGGTGTAGACGTTGCGCTCGCCCGTGGGGCCGGGCAGGGGGCGGACGGTGCCGCTTTGGGTTTCCTGGGCAAAGCGCTTGCAGGTGCTTGCCAGGGCTGCATTGCCTTGTTGCTGGGCCCATTGCTGCAAGGTGGCCAGGGGCGCCAGCAGGCGCTCGCGCACGGCTTCCTCGGGTGGCGTGGCGCGGTCAGCTTCGGCAAAGGTGCGTGCCAGCGCATCGGCCGGGCGCTGCGACAGCAGGCGCAGCAGGTACAGCGGCCCACCTGC
Source organism: Acidovorax sp. Q11 (assembly GCF_054950075.1). Lineage (NCBI taxonomy): Bacteria > Pseudomonadati > Pseudomonadota > Betaproteobacteria > Burkholderiales > Comamonadaceae > Acidovorax > Acidovorax sp. Q11. The sequence goes on from NZ_JBUDZG010000008.1 coordinate 37,580, forward strand.
CTTGGGCCCCGTGCCCGACAGGCCTTCGCCGCCAAAGGGCTGCACGCCCACCACGGCGCCCACCATGTTGCGGTTGACGTACACGTTGCCGGCATGGGCGCGGTTGACCACGCGGGCAATGGTTTCGTCGATGCGGGTGTGCACGCCCTGGGTCAGGCCGTAGCCGGTGGCGTTGATCTGGTCGAGCAACTGGTCCAGGTCGTTGCGGGCGTAGCGCACCAGATGCAGCACAGGGCCGAAGACTTCGCGTTGCAGCTCGCCGATGTGGTTCAGCTCGATCAGCGTGGGGGGCACAAAGGTGCCTTGGTGGGTCGCGGTCGCAAGGTGCTGCGGGTGCTGGAACACCCGATGGCCTTGGGCCTTGAAGTTTTCGATGTGTTGGGTGATGCCCGCTTGTGCTTCGGCATCGATGACGGGGCCCACGTCCACACGCAGCGCGCCGGGGTTGCCCACGCGCAGTTCGCCCATGGCGCCCTGCAGCATCTCCACCACGCGGTCGGCGGCTTCTTCCTGAACGCACAGCACGCGCAGGGCGGAGCAGCGCTGGCCTGCGCTGTCAAAGGCGGACGACACCGCGTCGCCAACCACCTGCTCGACCAAGGCGGACGAGTCCACGATCATCGCGTTCTGCCCACCGGTTTCTGCAATCAGCGGGATGGGGCGGCCTGCAGCATCCAGCCGCCCTGCCACGGTGCGCTGCAGGATGCGCGCCACTTCGGTGGAGCCGGTGAACATCACGCCCATCACGCGGGCGTCGCCGATCAGGCGGGCACCCACGGTCTCGCCCTGGCCTGGCAGCAGCTGCACTGCGGCGCGGGGCACGCCGGCCTGCCACAGCAGGCGCACGGCTTCGGCGGCGATCAGCGGGGTTTGCTCTGCCGGCTTGGCCAGCACGGGGTTGCCAGCGGCCAGCGCGGCCGCCACCTGGCCCATGAAGATGGCGAGCGGGAAGTTCCAGGGGCTGATGCAGGCTACCGGGCCGAGCGGGATGTGGGTGGCGTTGTCGAAGGTGCTTTGCACCTGGGCGGCGTAGTAGCGCAGGAAGTCCACGGCCTCGCGCACCTCGGCGATGGCGTTGCTGGCGCTCTTGCCTGCTTCGCGCATCAGCAGGCCCATGAGGGGCTGGATGCGCTCCTCCAGCAAGTCGGCCGTGCGCAGTAGCGCGGCAGCGCGCTCGGCGGGCGGCGTGGCGGCCCAGGGGGCTGTGGCGGCCTGGGCGTGGGCCAGGGCCTGTTCCACATCGGCGGTGGTGGCCTCTTGCACCTGGCCCACGATATCGCTGTGGTCGGCAGGGTTGCGCACGGGCTGGTTGGGGCCTGCAGGGGCATCGGTGCCCAGCAAGGGGGCGGCGGTCCAGGCATGGGCCGCCGTGGCTTGCAGGGCGGTGGCCAGTTCGGTCAGCGTGTTTTCGTTTGACAGGTCCAGCCCGCGCGAGTTGGTGCGGTGCGCGCCATACAGGCCTTGGGGTGTGGCAATGCGGGGGTGGGGCAGGCCGGCGGCACCTTCTGCTGCGGCTTGCTGGTCCACCACCAACACGGGGCTCTTTACCAGCTCATCCAGCGCAATGGTTTCGTCGGCTATGCGGTTCACGAAGGAGGTGTTAGCGCCGTTTTCGAGCAGGCGGCGTACCAAGTAGGCCAACAGTGTTTCGTGCGTGCCCACGGGGGCGTAGATGCGGCACGGGCGTCCCAATTTACCGGCGGTGATGGCCCCCACCACCTGCTCATACAGCGGCTCGCCCATGCCGTGTAGGCACTGGAACTCGTACTGCCCCGCGTAGTAATTGCTGCCCGCCAGGTGGTAGATGGTGGCCACCGTCTCTGCGTTGTGGGTGGCGAACTGGGGGTACACGGCTTCGGGCGCGGCCAGCAGCTTCTTGGCGCAGGCAATGTACGAAATGTCGGTGTGCACCTTGCGGGTGTAGACGGGGTAGTCCGCGAGGCCATCGACCTGGGCGCGCTTGATTTCGCTGTCCCAGTACGCGCCCTTGACCAGGCGCACCATCAGGCGGCGCTGGGTGCGTCGGGCCAGGTCGACCACGTAGTCGATGACGAAGGGGCAGCGCTTTTGGTAGGCCTGGATCACAAAACCAATGCCGTTCCAGCCCGCCAGGGTGGGCTCGTGGCACAGGCGCTCCAGCAGGTCCAGCGACAGCTCCAGGCGGTCGGTTTCTTCGGCGTCGATGTTCAGGCCGATGTCGTACTGCTTGGCCAGCGCGGTCAGGCGCAACACCAGCGGGTACAGCTCGTCCATCACGCGGCCAAACTGGGCGCGGCTGTAGCGCGGGTGCAGGGCCGAGAGCTTGATGGAGATGCCCGGCCCTTCATAGATGCCACGCCCGGCAGAGGCCTTGCCAATCGCGTGGATGGCTTGCTCGTACGAGGCGTAGTAGCGCTTGGCGTCTTCGCTGGTCAGCGCGGCCTCACCCAGCATGTCGTATGAATAGCGAAAGCCCTCGGCCTCCATCGTGCGGGCGTTGCGCAGGGCTTCGTCGATGGTTTCACCGGTCACAAACTGCTCGCCCATCATGCGCATCGCCATGTCCACGCCCTTGCGGATCAGGGGCTCGCCGCCCTTGCCGATCAGGCGGCTGAGCGAGTTGCCCAGGCTGCCTTCGCTGTGCGTCGCCACCAGCTTGCCGGTGATGAGCAGGCCCCAGGTGGCGGCATTGACGAACAACGAGGGGCTCTTGCCCAGGTGGGCATCCCACTGGCCGTGGCTGATCTTGTCGCGGATCAGCGCATCGCGTGTGGCCTTGTCGGGGATGCGCAGCAGGGCCTCGGCCAGGCACATCAGCGCCACGCCTTCTTGCGACGACAGCGAAAACTCTTGCAGCAGCCCTTGCACGATGCCCGCGCGCCCGGCGCTGGCCTTGCGTTCGCGCAGGGCCTTGGCAATGCGCAGCGCCAATTGCTCGGCGGACGCTGCTTGATCGGCAGGCAGGCGGGCCTGGGCCAGCAGCGGGGCCAGGGCCTCGGGCTCGGGGCGGCGGGTGGCGACGGTGATGGCTGCGCGCAGCGGGTTGGACAGCGGCGTGCGGGGCGCGAAGTCTGCAAACGGGGCGGAGGGCTGCGTCATGGCGGTGTCTTTCAGGGATTTGGCGGGGCCCAACACGGTGGGAAGTGTTGGTTGTGCGCGTTATTGGCGATGATCCTTGGGTTGGTGGTGAATAAATGGTCGAAAATTGGCGACCGCACCGAATCAATCACTAACCGAAATGCAAACAGAACCCGATCTGGACCGGATTGACCGCAAGATCCTGTCAATCCTGCAGGAAGACGGCCGCATTGCCAACCTCAAGCTGGCCGAGGCGGTGGCCCTGTCGCCCACGGCCGTGCTGGCGCGGGTGCAGCGCTTGACCCGCGATGGCTTCATCCTGGGCTACGAGGCGCGCCTGAACCCTCTGAAGCTGGGCGCGGGCATGCTGGTGTTTGTGGAGGTGCTGCTGGACCGCACCACGCCCAACGTGTTTGACCAGTTCAAGGCCGCCGTGCAGGTGCACCCCGAGATCATGGAATGCCACATGGTGGCGGGCGGGTTCGACTACCTGCTCAAAACCCGCTCGGCCGATATGAATGCCTACCGCGTGTTTGCGGGGAACGTGCTGTGGCAACTGCCCGGCGTGCGCGAGACGCGCACCTATGCGGTGATGGAAGAGGTCAAGCACACCAGCCATCTGCACCTGCGCTGAGAGGGCTGGGCCTGGCGGGCCGCCGTCTGGGCCGGATTGGCTCTGCAGTGCAAAGCCCGCATAATGCGCTGCAGCAACCGCCAGACCGAGGAGAAGAACCATGAGAGCCCTTCCAACCGCTGCCGCAGCCTTGTTGGCCGCCCTGCTCAGCCAGTCGGCCGCCGCCGGGTGTTATGTGGTGTACGGCCCCGACAAAGACATCGTCTACCGCGCCCCCGAGCCACCGGTTGATATGTCGCGCCAGATCCACGAAACCCTGCCCCGGGTCGCGCCGGGGGGCACGCTGGTTTTTTCACCCGACGACTTTGGCTGCGAACTCACCATCAACAAGCTGCCGCTGGCCTCGGCTGCCTCGGCACCGGGCGGCATGCGTCCTGCGCGCGCAGACCGGGGCTGAACCTACCCCATGCATGGGCCTGGGGTAGGGGCCACCCCCGGGCCTGAGACAATCGGGGGATGAGCGAACCGAAAGAACTATCCCCCTCGTTTGAACCCGTGGCGCAGGACGCCGCCGACCTGCCCGAAGGCTGGCTGCAGGTGCAGTCCATGGACCTCGATGCCCAGGGCGTTGCCCGCAAGCCCGATGGCAAGGTCATCTTTATCGACGGTGCCCTCACGTCCGAGCTGGTCACCGCCAACACCCACCGCAAGAAGAACAACTGGGAGCAGGCCAGCCTGGTGGCGATTCACCGCGAATCGTCGCAGCGTGTGCGCCCCGGCTGCCAGCACTTTGGCCTGCATGCCGGTGCCTGCGGCGGCTGCAAGATGCAGCACCTGCACGTAGGTGCCCAGGTGGCGGTCAAGCAGCGTGTGCTGGAGGACAACCTCTGGCATCTGGGCAAGGTCAAGGCCGAGACGGTGATGCGCCCCATCGAAGGGCCCGCCTGGGGCTACCGCTTTCGTGCCCGCCTGGCCGTGCGCCATGTGATCAAGAAGGGTCAGGTGCTGGTGGGCTTCCATGAGCGCAAGAGCCGCTACATCGCCGACATGCAGACCTGCAAGATTTTGCCCCCGCATGTGGACGCGATGCTGATGCCACTGCGCGCGCTGATCGCCAGCATGGACGCGCGCGACACCTGCCCGCAGATCGAATTGGCCTGTGGCGACAACGTGACCGCCATGGTGCTGCGCCACCTGGAGCCGCTGAGCGCCGACGACCTGGCACGGCTGCGCGCCTTTGGTGCCGAGCATGGCGTGCAATGGTGGCTGCAGCCCAAGGGCCCGGACACGGTGAAGCTGCTGGACGAGGGCGGCGAGCAGCTGTCGTATGCGCTGCCAGACTTCGGCATCACCATGCCCTTCAAGCCGACCGACTTCACCCAGGTGAATCCGCACATCAACCAGGTGCTGGTGACCCGGGCGCTGCGCCTGCTCGACGTGCGGCCCGATGAGCGCGTGATCGACTGGTTCTGTGGCCTGGGCAACTTCACGCTGCCCCTGGCCACGCAGGCCCGCGAGGTGCTCGGCATCGAGGGCAGCGAGGCCCTGGTGGCCCGCTCGCGCGAAAACTATGCATTGAATCAGGCCCTTGCGCGCGGCCACAAAGCACTTTCTGCTACTGAATTTGTAGCGCGCAACCTGTTTGAAATGACCCCCGAGATGCTGGTGGCCGATGGCGCTGCCGACAAGTGGCTGGTGGACCCGCCGCGCGAAGGCGCCTTTGCACTGGCCAAGGCGCTGGCCGACATCGAGCAGGCCCGCATCGGTGCCGAAGGTGCGGGCCCGCTGCCCGCCGGAGCCGAGGGCTGGACACCGCCAAAGCGCATCGTGTATGTGAGCTGCAACCCCGCCACCCTGGCGCGCGATGCGGGCCTGCTGGTGCATCTGGCGGGCTACAAGTGCACGGCTGCGGGCATGGTCAACATGTTCCCGCACACCGCGCACGTGGAGAGCATGGCGGTGTTCGAGCGGGCGTAGAGGCAGGAAGAGGGAAGCGCTGCCGGGGCGTGCGGCTCCGGTGCGCCCTCCCGCAGGCATAGAAGAGGCGAAGACGGGAGTGAAAGGGGCAGGCCTGGCCCCTGGGGACCCCGGCCGCTCAGCTGCGGCTGCGGCTGGCTGCGGGGTCGCGGGTTTCGGTTTCGATCTCGGTGTTGCTGCTGCTACCGCCCTTGCGCGGCTCGGGCTTTTCGGCCTTGGTCAATACCGAGGGGGTGCCCTCGATCTTGTTCTCGCGCATATAGGCGTCCATCTCTTTCCAGCCTGCAAACACCGATGCCTTGGCGGCCTTGGGGTTGAGTGTGTAGCAGTCTTCCAGGCCGCGCAGCGCGTGGCGGCAGGCACCGCCGATGGCCTTGGCTTCTGCGTCGCGCTGCGCAACACGGGGGTCAGGGCCCAAGCCGGGGATCTTGTCGCAGCCGCTCAGCAGCAGCACCAGGGCTGTGGCGGCCAGCAGGCGCAGCGGGGTGGAGGGCTGGTTGAGATACATGTAATTGCATTATCGGCAGGACTGCGCCGCTATTGAGGCTTGACCTTGGTGTGGGCTCAACAAAAAAGCAAAAGGCTCCCGAGGGAGCCTTTTGTTTTTGTGCGGGGTCGCAGCCCGACGCGGCTTACTCGCGCTCGCCGCCCATGATGCCCAGCAGGGCCAGCAGGCTTTGGAACACGTTGAAGATAGATGTCCAGGTACAGGGCCAGCGTGGCGCTGATGTAGTTGGTTTCGCCGCCGTCCAGGATCTGCTTCAGGTCATACAGCATGTAGGCGCTGAAGATGCCGATGGCCAGCATCGAGATCACCATCATGCCCACGGTGGAGCCGACAAACACGTTGATGATGCCGCCGACCATGAGCACCAGCGCGCCCACCATCAGCCACTTGCCCATGCCCGACAGGTCGCGCTTGATCACGGTGGCCAGGCTGGCCATGACCACAAACACGCCTGCGGTGCCGGCAAACGCGGTCATGATCAGGTCGGTGCCATTCTTGAAGCCCAGCACCATGCCGATCAGGCGCGAGAGCATCAGGCCCATGAAGAAGGTGAAGGCGAGCAGCACGGGCACGCCAGCGGCCGAGCGCTTGGTCTTTTCGATCGCAAACATGAAGGCGAACGCGCCGCCCAGGAACACGATCAGGCCCACGCCGCCACGCAGCGACTGGGTGATGCCGGTGGCCACGCCGATCCAGGCGCCCAGCACCGCGGGGATCATGCTCAGGGCCAGCAGCCAGTAGGTATTGCGCAGCACCTTGTGGCGCTCTTCCTGCGAGATGCCATAGCCCGCAGAGTGGCCCAGGGTGGTGACTTGGTCGTTCATCATCTTGTGTCTCTCCTTGTTGGCCTGCACAACGCAGACGCCCCAAATTTTAGGCGTTGACGGTTTTTGGCCGCCCAATAACCGCATCCGGTCACCTACTTTTGGTAAGGGTACTTTCACCCTGCATGGGGGTGAGGTCCCCCCGTGATGCCGCTATGCTTGCGGCTCCCTCGGCCCGGGCGCTCCAACAGGGCGGGCCCGCGCGATTTTTCTTCCTCTTTCTCCTATCCGGATACCGCCATGAAAACCAAGCATGAACTCGAACTGGCCGACGTCAAGGCCATCGCCGCCGCTGCCGAAGCCGAGGCCCTCAAGAACAACTGGCCCGTGACCATCGCCATCGTGGACGATGGCGGCCACCTGCTGTGGCTGCAGCGCCTGGACGGTGCCGCCGCCGTGTCTTCGCACATTGCCCCCTCCAAGGCCCGCACGGCCGCGCTGGGCCGCCGCGAGAGCAAGGTGTACGAGGATGTCATCAACGGCGGCCGCACGTCCTTCCTGAGCGCGCCCACCATCGACGGCCTGCTCGAAGGCGGCGTGCCGATCATGAAGGACGGCCAATGCCTGGGTGCCGTGGGCGTGAGCGGTGTGAAGTCCACCGAAGACGCGCAGATTGCCCGCGCCGGGATTGCGGCCCTGGGCCTGTAAGGGCGACGTGGATGGATGGGCATATCCAGCCCGTCACGCATAAAAAAACCGGCTGAAGAGCCGGTTTTTTTATGGTGCAACCGCTGCGTGTCCTGGCGGCGGTGAATGAGAGATCGGGGGAGAAAAAAAGCCTGGCTACGCGGGCGAACCCGTTGGCTGGCAAAAACGACCCTTGCGAGCTTGTTGCAAGCCCGGGAGTCGCCCCACGATGAAACTGTTGGGGGCTGGCAGCAGTCTGGCTGTGCTGCCGAGGGGGATGGGGGCGCAGGGCGGCTGCGCTTACTTGGTCAGGATCAGCTTGCCCAGCTTGGTGGCCTGCAGGCGGTACACCGCGCCGTTGTGGCTGATGGCCACGGCTTTCTGGCCTTGCAGCAAGGCACTGCTGTCCACCGCAGCCGATACGGACTCGGCGCTGTGGGTGCCTTCAACCGGGGCGAGCGAAGCCGCCTTGTCGGATGTGGCAGAACGCAGGAGCGAGGCGGCGGTCATGGTGGCTTGCATGGAGGGTTTTTCCTGTGTCATTGCATTGCGTTTTGCTAATGATAACGATTCGCAATTACGAGTCAAGTGAATTGCGTGTTTCTTTTTGTTCTTTTTTTGCTGGGTGGGCCTGGCCCTGATTCATATCGCGCGGCCCTTGTGGGAGCAAGCGAGATGGGACACAGGGCGTCGGGCTGTAAAAAAGCCCGGCAAGCAAGGCCGGCCGGGCTGGAGCAACGAGAAACCCGTGAGGTACGGGCTGCTACTGCGGGTCGGTCACAAACCCGATCTTGCGTACCCCGGCGCGCTGCGCGGCGGCCATGGCCTGGGCCACGTATTCGTAGCGCACATTCTTGTCGCCCCGGATGTGCAGGTCCGGCTGGGGCTCCTTGGCGGCCTCGGCCTGCAGGCGGGGGAAGAGTTCCTCTTCCGTCACCTGCGATTCGTTCCAGTAGAACTTGCCGTCGGCTGCCACCGACAGGCGCACGGTCTCGGGCTTGATGTTCTCGGGCTGGTTGGTGGCGCGGGGCAGGTCCACGTTGACCGAGTGTTTCATCACCGGCACGGTGATGATGAAGATGATGAGCAGCACCAGCATGACGTCCACCAGGGGCGTCATGTTGATCTCGTTCATCACATCATCGGCATCGTCTTGGGTTCCGAAAGCCATGGCTTAGTTGCCTTTCTTGATGGGCAGCACCTTGGCCTGTTCACCACCGGCGTTCACGCGGGCACCGGTCACGAAGTAGGCGTGCAGGTCGTGTGCAAAGCTGTTGAGGCCACCCAGGATGGACTTGTTGCCGCGCACCAGCGCGTTGTAGCCCAGCACGGCAGGGATGGCCACCGCCAGGCCCAGGGCCGTCATGATCAGCGCTTCGCCGATGGGGCCGGCCACCTTGTCGATGGTGGACTGGCCCGAGGTGCCGATGGCGACCAGCGCGTGGTAGATGCCCCACACGGTGCCAAACAGGCCGATGAAGGGGGCCGTGGAGCCCACCGAGGCCAGGATGGCCAGGCCCGATTGCAGGCGGGCGGTGAACTCGTCGATGCAGTTGCGCAGGCAGCGGGTGACCCAGTCGCTCACGTCCAGGCTGTCGTGCAGGTGGGCCTTGGTGTTGCGGTGGTGGGCGGTGGCTTCACGGCCTTCCAGGGCCAGGTGGCGGAAGGGGTTGGTGGGGTCGGCGCCCAGCTTGGTCAGGCCCGCAGCAAAGTCTTCGCTGTGCCAGAAGTCCTGGGCGGCACGGGTGTGCTTCTTGAACTTGATGATGTCCAGCGCCTTGATGATGATGACGACCCACGAGGCCAGCGACATGGCCAGCAGGATGATGGCGACGGCGCGGGTGACGAAGTCGCCCTGAATCCATACGTTGGCGATGCCGAATTGCGATTCCATGAAAAAACTCCCTGAAGCGGTGATCTGAAACTGTGAACTGGTTATTCGAGAACGAAGTTGACCGGGACCAGGTTCCACATGGTCTCGGGCACGCCGTTGCGTTTGCCGGGCACAAAGCGCCAGCGCATGACGGCCTCCTGGGCCTGTCGGTCGAGGCGGTCGAAGCCGCTGGACTTGTTGACTTCCACCTTCTGCGGCGTGCCGTCGGTGCCGATCAGCACGCGCAGCACCACCTTGCCCTGCTCGCCCATGCGCTTGCTGATGGCGGGGTAGCTGGGCTTGGGGTTGTTGAGGTAGGCGGCGTCGCTGGAGGGCAGCTCGATCTTGGGCGGTGCAGGCGGTGCCGGTGGGGCGGGCGGCGCCGGGGGGGCAACAGGTGCCTCGATGGGGGGCGCGGGCGGCTGGGGCGTGGTGATGCCCGTGGGCGCATTGGGCGCGGGTGTCGGGTCGGCAATCGCCACGGGCATGGGGGCCGGGCGCGGCGCGACCTTGGGGGCCGGGCGGGGCGGTGGTGGGGGTGCCGGGGGCGGTGGCGTGACCTTGGGGGGCGCGGGCGGGGCGATGAACTCGCTGAGCAGCTCGGCAGGCACGATGACCTCGGCCGCGCGGCGCAGCAGGCCCGACTGCAGGGCCCAGATGCCTGCCACGTGCAGGGCAATCACGGAGCCCACGATCACGGTGTTGCGGCTGACACCCCCGGGAGTGGCAAAACGATCAGGGTGAGACATAAAAATGATAGCAACTAGCGCTTGTGTATCAGGCGCTAGGGGCTTAAAAGACCGATGTTATTTGCGAAAGATCCACCAGGCAGAGCCTGCTACGAGGATCAGGCTGCCAGCGAGTGTTGAGAGGAGTTCCATGACTTGCTTTCCAGGATGGAGCTGGCAAGCTGGATCGGCTGCGGTGCCACGTCATTGTGCAGGGCGGCCACAGGATTCGAAACACTGCACTGCGCCACCACGTCCCGGGCGCAGCTTTCGCAGCAACCGCATTGGGTGGCCACGCCCAGCTCGAACTGGATTTCATCGAAGCTCATGCCAGCACGCGCATGGCGGGCAATCTCACGGTCGGAAACCCGGCGGCAAACACAGACGATCATGGGGAGCAGGCGGTGTGGCTGGCTGTTGAAGGGATGATCACATTATAAATACGAATCTATCGCATTTGCAGTAAATCATTCCTGCGGACAGGGGGAAAGGCTTTGATCGGCGTCAACCCCTGTCGCCGGCTCACGGTCATCTGCCAAAGGCTACAGCGGTCGCCCTCACTGACCGCGGCGCAAGGCCGTGTCTTCTCCTGCATCCAGCAGCGCAGGGGTGGCGTCGGCCAGCGTGGCGCAGCCGGTGAGTGCCATGGCAACCTCCAACTCGTCGCGCAGCAGGCGCAGCACATGGGCCACGCCTGTGGCCCCGGCATTGGCCAGGCCCCACACGGCGGGGCGCCCCACCAGCACGGCCGATGCGCCCAGCGCCATGGCCTTGAGCACGTCGGTGCCGCGCCGGATGCCGCCGTCCACCAGCACCGGCACAGCCCCGCCTACGGCCTGCACCACGCGGGGCAGGGCGGTGGCGGTGGCGGGGGCGGTGTCGAGCGCGCGGCCGCCGTGGTTGGAGACGATCAGGCCCGCCGCACCCGCTGCCACGGCCTGGCGCGCGTCGGCCGGGTGCAGCACGCCCTTGAGCAGCACGGGCAGGCGGGTGATGGACTGCAGCCAGGCCACGTCGTCCCAGGTGGGCGCCTGGTGCAGCAGGCCGTCAAACAGCGCGCTCTGGCCGGGACGCAGATCGGGTTGTGGCGGCGGGGGCAGGCCCGCGAGGTTGACCGGACCCATGCCGGGAGGCAGCCGAAAGCCTGCGCGCCGCTCGCGGTCGCGCACGCCGCTGGTGGGGGCATCCACCGTGAGCACCAGGGCTTCGTAGCCCGCCGCCTCGGCCCGCTGCACCAGCGCCTGCGTAAAGCCCCGGTCGTGCTGCAGGTACAGCTGGAACCACAGTGGGCCGCGCCCCGGGTCGGGCTGCACCGCGCCGGCAACGGCTTCGAGCGACACGCTGGCCTGGGTGCTCAGCACCACACCCGCGCCCAGTGCGGCCGCTGCGTAGGCCATGGCCAGTTCGCCATCGGCGTGGGCCAGGCGCTGGAAGGCGACCGGGGCCAGCAGGATGGGGTGGGCCAGCGTGCGCCCCAGCAGCTGCACCCGGGTGTGGCCGCCCGCCAGCGGCCGCAGCACGCGGGGCCACAGGGGCAGAGTGTCCCAGGCGCTGCGGTTGGCGCGCAGCGTGATCTCGTCGCCCGCGCCCCCGCTGAAGTAGGCCCAGGCGTTGTCGTCCAGCTGCTGGCGCGCCAGCAGTTCATGGTCGGCCAGGTTGGCGATCTCGGGCGGCAGCCTGTGGCGGGCGGGGGTGTCAGTCATACCAATGAAAAAAGCACCTTGCGCGCGTTCAGTATGCGCGAGGTGCTATAAAAATAGGAGTAAATCTGGCAAGGCAGGGGCCACGGCGCGAAGGGGCCGTGGAGTCTGGATGCCAGGAGAGGCGGGTCACACGTCGGCCCACATGCGCAGCAGGTTGTGGTACGTGCCCGAGAGCGCAATGACCGACGGGTCCGTCTCGCCCACGCTCTGGCGCAGCCGCAGCAGCGACATGTCCATGTCGAACAGCAGCTGCCGCTGCTCCAGCCCGCGCACCATGCTTTCAACCCAGAAGAAGCTGCTGATGCGCTGCCCGCGTGTGACGGGCGACACCTGGTGCACCGTGCTGCTGGGGTACAAAACCATGTCGCCTGCGGGCAGCTTGATGCGTTTTTCGCCCCAGGCTTCGGTGGCTACCAACTCGCCACCGTCGTATTCGTCGGGCGGCGTGAGGAACAGCGTGCACGACAGGTCGCTGCGCACCCAGCCGTTGTCGGCCTTGGAGTGCATGACGGCGCTATCGACATGGTTGCCGTAGGCGTTGGCGCCACCGCCGTAGTGGTTGAACAGCGGGTTGTAGATGCGGCGTGGCAGGGCGGCCGAGAAAAACAGTGCGTTGCGGTGCAGCGCTGCCTTGACCAGGCCCTGCAACTGGGCCGACAGCTCGCTGCCCTGGGCCAGTTGCCGGTTGTTCTTCTGGTGCACGGCCTGGCCGCCTGCGCTGCGGGCGCCATCCACCCAGGGGGCATCGGGGGCCCAGAGCTGTTGCCGGAAGAAGGCGACCTCTTCGGCGGTGAGAACGTGAGGGATGTGCAGAAACATGGAGGCCGATTGTGACTCCGCCCCAGTGAAGGGGCGGAGTCGTTTCGTCAGAACATCAGCGCATCAGCGCATCAGCGCATCGAATGTCAGAAGCGCGTCTTGATGGACACCTGCACGGCGCGGGGTGCGCCCGGCGTGTAGAAGCCACGGTACAGGCCGTCGGCGTAGGTGCGGTCGAACAGGTTGCTCACGTTCAGCTTGAGCGTGGTCTTGTCGTCAAACGCGTACTCGGCCATGGCGTCCATCACGGCAAAGCCGCTGGCGTACACCGCACGCGAACCCTCGGGGTTCTGCTTGCTGCGGTAGGTCAGGCCTGCGCCCAGGCGCAGCTTGGATGTGACGGCATAGGTGCTCCACACGCTGCCGCTGTGCTTGGGCGTGAGGCCGGGGCGGTCGCCCTGCACCTGAGCACCGCCGCCGCTGGCGGCCCGCACCACGTTGCTGCGGTCGATCTTGGCCGAAGGGATCCAGGTGTGGTTGGCGAAGACTTCCCACTGGGGTGTGAGGCGGCCAGCCAGGTTGAATTCCATGCCGGTGGCGTGGCGCTTGCCGGACAGCAGCTCTTGCTTGGCTGCGGTGTCGGGGTCGGTGTTGCGCTCGTTGTATTTCTCGCTGCGGAACACGGCCACACCCAGTAGGGCGCGGCGCTCGAACAGCTCGAACTTGCTGCCGATCTCGAAGTTGCGGCTCTTCTCGGGGTCGGTGTTGGCCGTGCGGGACGTGTTGGCGCCGGGGTTGCCAAACTGGTAGGTGTCGCCCGAGGTGTTGTACGAGGTGCCGAACGACGCGTAGTACGAGACCAGCTCGCTGGGCTGGAACAGCAGGCCCACACGGGGGCTGACCAGGCTGTCGGAGCGCGAGTTGCTCAGAGCGCCAGTGGCGTTCTTGTAGGAGGCCTTGAAGTTGTCATAACGCAGGCCGCCCACCAGCTTGAGGGTGTCGTTCAGCGCCATCGTGTCCTGGAAGTACAGGCCCAGGTTGCGCGACTTGAAGGTGTTCCACTGCACCGGCGTGCGGCCATCGGCCACCCAGGCGCCATCGTTGGGCGAACCGACGGTGGTGGTGGGGCGGGTGGTGGTGTTGGGGTAGTTCTGGTTGCGCTTGGCATCGTCGTCGTAGTAGTCGACGCCCGCCAGCAGGGCGTGTTTCTTGCCGCCCCAGTTGAAGGTGTTGTTGTAGTCGCTTTGCACCTGCAGCACATCGCTTTCGCCCAGGCGGCCCTTGGAGCCCCGGGTCAGCACGGTCTTGCCATTGATCTGGCCCAGCGTGATGGCGCTGTTCTGGAAGCCGATGGTGCTGGCCAGCAGGTCGCGCTCGTAGGTGCCGTAGCGCAGGCGCGTGTTCAGCTCGCCGCTGTTGTCAAAACGGTGGATGTGGCCCAGCGTGACGTGCTGCGCCGAGGTGTTGTTGTGGTCGCTTGCCAGGCCGTAGTAGTTGCGGGCTTCCAGCGGCGTGTTGATCTTGCCGTCCACCACGCGCCAGGGGTGGTTGTACAGCGGGCGGCCCTTGGATTTGAGGTAGTACAGGCCGATGGAGAACTCGTCGCGCGTGCCGATGCCCCAGGCGAACGTGGGTGCAATGCCGCGCTTGTCCTGCTTGGCGCCGTAGTTGTCGAACTCCTGCACCATGGCGTTCAGGCGGAAAGCCGCGTTCTCGCCGGTCTTGAAGTTGAAGTCGCCCGTGGCACGGTGGTATTGGCCGGTGCCGTAGGTGTACGAGGCTTCGTGCTGGTCGATCAGCAACGGGGCCTTGTTGACCTGGTTGACCACGCCGCCAGTCGAGCCCTTGCCGAACAGCATGGATGCCGAGCCCTTGAGCACTTCGACGCGGTCCAGGTTGAAGGTGTCGCGTTCGATCAGCGGCGCATCCTTCATGCCGTCGACATAGATGTCGCCCGCCTGGCCCAGCGAGAAACCGCGTAGGCGCACGTCTTCTTCACCTGTTTCGCCCGACTGGAAGGTCACGCCCGCAGTGTTGCGCAGCACCTCGCGGAAGTCGTCCATGTTGCGGTCGTTCATCTGCTTTTCGGTGAACACCGTCACGGACTGCGGAATGTCCTTGATGTCCTGGTTGCCCTTGCCGACCGTGGTCTTTTTGAGCAGCAGGGTGTCCTTGCCTTGCACTTCGGCGGCTTCTTTCACCGTGACGGTGGACAGGGTGGTCTCTTTGGTGCTGGTCTGTGCCATGGCGCCCATGGAGGCGGCCAGCATCAGGGCGCCCAGGGGCAGCAGGGCCTTGTCGGACGAGGAGACGGGGGCGAAGGACGTGAGGGATGCGTTTTTACGCAGCGCGGGGCTGCGGCGCTGTGCGCGTGATTGTGCCAAGATGGCCTCCATCGATGGGGTGCAGGGGGGCTATGTGTGAATGGCGCGCGGAGCGCCAAATGCAGCGGGAGGCAGTGGCTAGATCAACATGGCTGTGCGTCGTCGTGCCGCTTTATGTTACATCAAATGCGGGTCATTCTCATTTGTGTTGATGTTCACATTCCACACTTTGGTGGCATGTGCAATGAAAAAAGCCGGCTAGGCCGGCTTTTTTTGTGCTGCGGGTGCAGTGCGTCTGTTTACTTGACGTGCTTGCCAATCAGGCCAGCCAGTTCAAACATGGACACTTGGGGCTTGCCAAACAGTTCCTTGAGCTTGGCATCGGCGTTGATGTTGCGCTTGTTGGCAGCATCTTGCAGGTTGTTGGCCTTGATGTAGACCCACAGCTTGCTGATGATCTCCGTGCGTGGCAGCGGTGCCGAGCCCACCACGGCGGCCAGCGCGGGGCTGGGCGTGAGCGCCTTCATGAAGGCGGCGTTGGGGGTGCGCTTCTTGGCGGGGGCAGCGGCCTTCTTGGCTGCTGGGGCTGTGGTTGCCGGAGCTTTTTTTGCAGTTGCCATGTTGGGTTTTCCTTGTTGGAAGTAAATTTTCACCAGCGAAAACGACGCTTTCCCACTGGCAGAGCGATGCTAATGGGAAAAAAACGCGTTTCCAAGGGAGAAACGGCTTTTTTTGCCTCGATTTGTAGCGGTGGCGCCGCGCAGCGCGCAGCAATTCGCAGCAGGGCCGCGCCAGCCTTGACAAAAGCCCGGGGCTGGGTTGTCTGGCCTGGGCCTGTACAGGGCCGTGGCTGCAATGGCTTGTGTTGCGCAGACAATCCTGGCCTGGCCCGTTTCACTGACCCACTCTTTGAAAGAATTTGTTTCTATGTCCGCAGCTTCCAACCCTCCCTTCTCCACCTGTGACTTCTGCGATGTGCACAAGGCGGATGTGAGCGGCGCTTTCCGCGTCTTGCCGCCTGTTTTTCAGAGCTATGGCGGCAAGCGGGTGTTTGCGGGCCCGGTCACCACCGTCAAATGCCACGAAGACAACTCCCTGGTCAAAGCCGCTGTCGAGTCGCCGGGCGAGGGCCGCGTGCTGGTAGTGGATGGCGGGGGCTCGCTGCGCCGTGCGCTGGTGGGGGGCAACCTGGCGGCCACAGCGGCGCGCAATGGCTGGGCGGGCCTGGTGGTGGACGGCTGCGTGCGCGACGTGGCCGAGTTGAACGTCGCCGCCGTGGGCATCCGGGCGCTGGCGCTGATGCCGCTGCCCACCGAGCGCCGGGGCGAAGGCCAGCGCGATGTGGCGGTGTTGATCCAGGGTGTGTGGGTGCGGCCGGATGACTGGCTGTATGCCGATGCCGACGGCATTGTGGTCAGTGCACAGGCGCTGACAGCTTGAAAAGGGTCTGATCGCCGCCGGTTCAGGCCGAATCCTGCCCAGGCTGGCCCGGTTCAGCGGGAGCGGTCACCCCGCCCCACGCGCAGTGCAGCGCGCGAGGGCAGGGTGGCCATCAATACGCTGGCCAGTGCAATGGCAAACGCCAGCAACTGCATGCCCGTGAGCGATTCGCCCAACACCAGCACACCCACCAGTGCCGCACTGACCGGCAGCAGCACCGAAAACACCCCCCCTTGTGCGGCGGGCACAACCTTGAGCCCGGTCATCCAGAGCCACACCGTCCACATGCAGGCGGCCAGGGCATAGAACAGCAGCAGCGTCCAGGTGCCCCAGCCGACGGCGCCGAAGTCGAAACCCAGCGCCAGGTACAGCCCAAACGGCGTGGTCAGCACAAAGCCCCACAGGTTGATGAGCGCGGTGATGCGTTTGGGCCCCAGGCTGCCTGTGAGCTTCTTGCCGATCACGGTGTAGGCCGCCTCGCAGACCACGGCTCCCACCAGCAGCAATTGCCCCAGCCAGGCCAGGTTTTGAGGATTTTTGGCTGCTACGCCTGTCCAGCATGGGCTGAGTGCTCTGGTTTTGATAGTGAAAAAAGCGCAATGCCCGCCACGGCGCAGACCACCGCCAGCCAGGTGCGTGGCGCCACCCGCTCGTGCAGGAATGCCCAGCCCATCAGTGCGACGGCGGCCGGAATGGCCGCCATGGTCACGCCAGCCGACACGGCATCCGTCATGCTCACGCCATAGATCATGCAGATGGTGAACAGGAAGTTGCCCAGGAACGACTCCAGGAACAGCAGCCGTTTTGTCTGGGGGGTGAGCGGGGGCTCGTCCGCCGGTTTTTTGAGCCAGTGCAGCATGGCCAGGCCGCCGATGCCAAAACGCATCCAGGCCAGCAGGAACACCGGCAACACGGCCGCCAGCGGCTTGGACAGGGCCACATAGCTGCCCACCAGCGACATGCTGAGTGCCAGGCACAGGTAGGCAAAGGGGCGATTGGGCGTGTTCACTAGACTGGGCACTGTTCAACAAAAACGGCTTACGCAAATGGGTTCAAGCACCGCACTCGCCGTACGGCGACGCCTGTTTTGCATCCTTGTTGGCGTAAGCCCTGAAAAAGAGTGCGCATCATGCCCGACGAACCCGTGCCACCCCGGCCACCCCGCTGCGTTTTTGTGTACGGCACGCTGCGCCGTGGCGGCAGCAACGACATCACGCGGCTTGAGCCCGCACCCCGGTTTGTGGGGCCCGCGCAGGTGGCTGGCGTGCTGTACCACCTGGGGGCCTATCCGGGCATGTTGCTGGGCGGCGATCAATGGGTGGTGGGCGAGGTCTATGCCATCGAGCCGGCGCTGGAGGCCATCCTGGATGCCATTGAGGGCGTGGCGGGCCAACCGGGCGATGAATACATCCGGCGGGAGGTGGTGGTGCTGGTCGAGGGGCGGCAGCTGGCCTGTCTGGTGTACGAAATCAACCCACTGTACGTGGCGGCAGCCCCGGTGATTGCCTCGGGCGACTGGCTCAATGCGGTGGCTCTCAAGAGTCACTAAATTTATCGCAATGTGAAAGTTATTTTTCTCAATGCAAAACGCAATAGATGCTGCATTGCCGCAATTTTTCTCAATATGAGAAATCAATTTCTGTATTGAGAAATTGCATGGTTAAGTCGTTGTTTTGGAAGGAGAAAATTTATCTCTTCTATAAGACATAAGAGCTTGCGCAGGTCTTATAGAAGACTTAAAGTTGTCTTCAAGGGCGGCACACAGCAGCCCGGCGTTTTCAACCAACCTCTGGAGTGATCTCATGCCCCAATCCCTCAACGAACAACTGAGCCGCGAACAACAAATCGCCGCCCTGGAAAAAGACTGGGCCACCAACCCCCGCTGGAAGGGTGTGAAGCGCGGCTACTCTGCTGCCGACGTGGTGCGCCTGCGCGGTTCGCTGCCCATCGAGCACACGCTGGCCAAGCGCGGTGCTGAAAAGCTGTGGGACAAGATCAACGGCGGTGCCAAGAAGGGTTATGTGAACGCGTTCGGCGCCATCTCCGCCGGCCAGGCCATGCAACAGGCCAAGGCAGGCCTCGAAGCCGTGTACCTGTCGGGTTGGCAAGTGGCCGCTGATGGCAACACCAGCGAAACCATGTACCCCGACCAGTCGCTGTACGCCTACGACTCGGTGCCCACCATGGTTCGCCGCATCAACAACACCTTCAAGCGCGCCGACGAAATCCAGTGGGGCCGTGGCATCAACCCCGGCGACAAGGAATTCATCGACTACTTCCTGCCCATCGTGGCCGATGCAGAAGCCGGTTTCGGCGGCGTGCTGAACGCCTTCGAACTGATGAAGAACATGATTCAAAGCGGCGCTGCTGGCGTTCACTTCGAAGACCAACTGGCTGCCGTGAAGAAGTGCGGCCACATGGGTGGCAAGGTGCTGGTGCCTACGCAAGAAGCCTGCGAAAAGCTGATCTCCGCACGTTTCGCCGCTGACGTGATGGGCGTGTCCACCATCGTTCTGGCCCGTACCGACGCTGAAGCCGCCAACCTGATTACGTCCGACCACGACGCCAACGACAAGCCCTTCCTGACCGGCGAGCGTACGCAGGAAGGCTTCTACCGCGTCAAGAATGGTCTGGAACAAGCCATCAGCCGTGGCGTGGCCTACGCTCCCTACGCCGACCTGGTGTGGTGCGAAACCGGCGTGCCAGACATCGGTTTCGCCCGTGAATTTGCGCAAGCTGTGCACGCCGCCTGCCCCGGCAAGCTGCTGTCGTACAACTGCTCGCCCTCGTTCAACTGGAAGAAGAACCTCAACGACAAGCAGATCGCTTCCTTCCAGGAAGACCTGTCGGCTCTGGGCTACAAGTACCAGTTCATCACGCTGGCCGGTATCCACATCAACTGGTTCAACACCTTCCAGTTCGCCCATGCATACGCCCAAGGCGAAGGCATGAAGCACTACACCGAGATGGTGCAAGAGCCTGAATTCGCAGCACGCGAAAAGGGCTACACCTTCGTGTCGCACCAGCAGGAAGTGGGCGCAGGCTACTTCGACGATGTGACCACGGTGATCCAGGGCGGCTCGTCCTCCGTGAAGGCCCTGACGGGTTCGACCGAAGAAGAGCAGTTCCACTGATCTGAGGACTTTTTGCGCCGCTTGGGTGTGGCGCAAAATGCACCGGATGCAAGCCCGAAGCACCCGCTTCGGGCTTTTTTGTTGGCGGCAAGGTTAAAATGCCAGCAAATTCACTGCACAAGAGCGAGAAAGGCAATCTGGTTATGACACCGCGAACTACATCGGAGATGTTGACCGGCCGTTAAGGCTGGCTGTTCGCGCCTGCACGAGATTGCACACACCTCCAAAAAGCGCGGACCTGTTCCGCGCTTTTTTGTTTTCTGGGCTTGGCGCGTGCCCGCATCCATTGCACTGATTGAAAAGAAAGAGTTACTCCCATGATTCACATCACGCTTCCTGATGGCTCGCAGCGCGAATTCCCGGGGCCTGTCACGGTCGCCGAAGTGGCGGCTTCTATCGGCACGGGTCTGGCCAAGGCGGCCCTGGCCGGCAAGATTGACGGCAAAGTGGTGGACACCAGCTACCAGATCACGGCCGACGGTCCGCTGTCCATCGTCACGGCCAAGGATGCCGATGGGCTGGAGGTCATTCGCCATTCCACGGCCCACTTGCTGGCCTATGCCGTCAAGGAACTGTTTCCTGAAGCCCAGGTGACCATCGGCCCGGTGATCGAGAACGGTTTCTTCTACGACTTCTCGTACAAGCGCCCCTTCACGCCCGAAGACCTGGTTGCCATCGAAAAGCGCATGACCGAACTGGCGACCAAGGACGAGCCTGTGGTGCGCCGCGTGCTGCCGCGCGACGAGGCCGTGGCCTATTTCAAGAGCCTGGGCGAGAACTACAAGGCCGAGATCATCGCCAGTATCCCGAGCAACGAGGATGTGAGTCTGTACCGTGAAGGCAACTTCGAAGACCTGTGCCGTGGCCCCCACGTGCCCAGCACGGGCAAGCTCAAGTTCTTCAAGCTCATGAAGGTGGCGGGCGCCTACTGGCGCGGTGATCACCGCAACGAGATGCTGCAACGCATCTATGGCACGGCCTGGTCCACGAAGGACGAGCTGCAGCAGTACCTCACGATGCTGGAAGAGGCCGAAAAGCGCGACCACCGCAAGCTGGGGCGTGAACTGGACCTGTTCCATATGGACGAGCACTCGCCTGGCACCGTGTTCTGGCACCCCAAGGGCTGGGCGCTGTGGCAGGAGGTGGAGCAGTACATGCGCCGCGTGTACCGCAACAACGGCTACCAGGAAGTGAAGGGCCCGCAGATCCTGGACAAGAGCCTGTGGGAGAAAACGGGCCACTGGGACAAGTACCGCGACAACATGTTCACGACCGAGTCGGAAAAGCGCGACTATGCACTCAAGCCGATGAATTGCCCCGGACACATCCTGATCTACAAGCAGGGCATCAAGAGCTACCGCGACCTGCCGCTGCGGTATGGCGAGTTCGGTGCCTGCCACCGCAACGAACCCACGGGCGGTCTGCACGGCATTATGCGCGTGCGTGGCTTCACGCAGGACGACGGCCACATCTTCTGCACCGAAGAGCAGGTGCAGGAGGAGTGTGCCAACTACACGGCGCTGGTGCAGAAGGTCTACAAGGACTTCGGTTTTACGGACATCATCTACAAGGTGGCTACCCGCCCCGAGGCGCGCATCGGCACAGAAGAAGCCTGGGACCGTGCCGAGAAGGCGCTGATGGATGGTCTGCGTTATTCGGGCTGCGAGTTCGAGATCGCCGAGGGCGAGGGTGCCTTCTACGGCCCCAAGATCGAGTACACGCTCAAGGACGCGCTGGGTCGGCAATGGCAGTGCGGCACGATGCAGATCGACCCTAACCTGCCTGAGCGCCTGGACGCCGAGTACGTGGCCGAAGACGGCAGCCGCAAGCGCCCCCTGATGCTGCACCGCGCGACGGTGGGCAGCATGGAGCGCTTCATCGGCATGCTGATCGAACACTACGCCGGTGCCTTCCCTGTCTGGCTGGCGCCAGTGCAGGTGGCGGTGCTCAACATCACCGATGCGCAGGCCGACTACTGTCGCGAAATTGCAGCAAAACTGCAAAAAGCACTGCCGAATCAAGACCTTAGAGTGGCGGTCGATCTGCGCAACGAGAAGATTACGTATAAAATACGTGAGCATTCGTTGCAAAAGCTGCCGTACATCCTTGTCGCGGGCGACAAGGAGAAGGCCGCAGGAGCCGTCGCAGTGCGCGGCCGGGGCAATCGTGACCTCGGCGTGATGTCCATTGAAGCGTTCGCTGAGCTGATCGCCCAAGACATCGCCACCAAAGCCTGATTTTTGCCTTAAAACATGCTTTGGCGCCTGCCAGTTGTGCGGTTGTTGCTACAAAAATTGTAGTGTTTTGATTCAAGGAAGATAGCCATCGCTACTGAATTTCGTGATCGTCGCCACCGGGAAGAGCGCAAGCACCGCCTGAACCGTGAAATCATGGCCCCGGAAGTTCGTCTTTCCGGGCCTGATAACGAGCCTTTGGGTGTTGTCAGCCTGATGGAAGCCCTGCGCATGGCTGGCGAGCTGGATGTGGATCTGGTGGAAATTGCTGCCACTGCAAATCCACCGGTGTGCCGCCTCATGGACTACGGCAAGTTCAAGTACCAAGAGCAAAAGCGTGCGGCGGAAGCCAAAGCCAAGCAGACGGTCATTGAGATCAAGGAAGTCAAGTTCCGCCCCGGGACGGACGATGGCGACTACAACATCAAGATGCGCAATATCCGCCGTTTTCTGGCGGATGGCGACAAGTGCAAGATCACGCTGCGCTTCCGTGGCCGCGAGATCACGCACCAGGAATTGGGCCTTGCCTTGCTCAACCGCATCCGCGACGAGCTGGCAGACACCATCATCATCGAGCAGTTTCCCAAGCTGGAAGGCCGCCAGATGATCATGATGATTGCGCCAGGCCGCAAGAAGCCTGCCGCCAAACCGGCTGCAGAAGGTGCTCCGGCACCGGGGGCAGCTGCCTGAGTGGTGGTGGGGTGAGTATCAAGATTTGAGCGCTGCGCCTGAAAAGGTGCGGTGCTTGAAGGTGGTGTCCAAGCACTGCCAAACGAGAGGTGAAAGCCTTTCGAAAAAGTGGCTCGGGGCCAACAAGTTTGCAGATCGGTTTGCAAACGCCTCACGAGCACAATGAAAAAGGAGCATTTATATGCCCAAAATGAAGACCAAGAGCAGCGCGAAAAAACGTTTCCGCGTTCGTCCCGGTGGCACCGTCAAGCGCGGTCAAGCCTTCAAGCGTCACATCTTGACCAAGAAGACCACCAAGAACAAGCGCCACCTGCGTGGTGCAGTTGCTGTGCATGAGACCAACATGGGCTCTATCGCACAAATGCTGCCCGGTATGGGCGTGTAATTAACGACGAACAAGGAGTACATACATGCCTCGCGTCAAACGTGGTGTAACGGCCCGTGCCCGTCACAAGAAAGTTCTCGCCCTTGCCAAGGGTTTCCGTGGTCGCCGCGGTAACGTCTTCCGTATCGCCAAACAGGCGGTAATGAAGGCTGGGCAATATGCCTACCGTGACCGCCGCACCAAGAAGCGCGTGTTCCGCCAGTTGTGGATCGCCCGTATCAACGCCGCTGCCCGTGAACTGGGCCTGACCTACAGCCAGTTCGCCAACGGCCTGAAGAAGGCATCCATCGAGATCGACCGCAAGATGCTGGCTGACCTCGCAGTGCACGACAAGGCTGCCTTTGGCAGCATCGTGGAGCAAGTCAAGGCCAAGCTGGCTGCTTGAGTTCACGATGAGCGGCTATCGTTCTGATAGCTGCTTGCGCAATAACAGCAAGGGCTAGGGCTTGAAAAGGCACTAGCCCTTGTTCATTTTCAAGAGTCGATATGAACGAGTTGGATTCCCTGGTTGAAAGCGCGACGCAACTGTTTGCCCAAAGCGCCACTCCCGCTGATCTGGAAAACGCCAAGGCGCAGTTTTTGGGAAAGTCGGGCCGTGTGACGGAGCTCATGAAGGGCATGGCGCAGCTTTCCGTCGAGGAAAAAAAGTCTCGTGGTGCAGCCATCAACGTCGCCAAGCAGGCCATTGAGGCAGCGCTGACCGCGCGCCGCCAGGCGCTGGCCGATGCCGAGCTGCAGGTCCAGCTCAAGGCCGAGGCCCTGGATGTGAGCCTGCCGGGGCGCCAGCGCGGGCAGGGCGGCCTGCACCCCGTGTCTCTCACGTTCGAGCGCATCGAGGGCATCTTCGGCTCCATGGGTTTCGACGTGGCCCAGGGCCCCGAGATCGAGACCGACTGGTTCAACTTCACCGCGCTGAACACGCCGGAAGACCATCCCGCGCGTTCCATGCACGACACCTTCTACGTCGAGGGCGGCACGCCCGAGGCGCCCAATCTGCTGCGCACGCACACCAGCCCCATGCAGATCCGCCACGCCGTGCAGCATGTGAAAAAACACCGCACTCTGCTCGACGCCGGCCAGCCCATGCCCGAGATCCGCGTCATTGCGCCGGGACGCACCTACCGCGTGGACAGCGACGCCACGCACTCGCCCATGTTCCACCAGTGCGAAGGTCTGTGGATTGGCGAGAACGTGAGCTTCAAGGACTTGAAGGTCATCTTCACGGCGTTCTGCCGCACCTTCTTCGAGAGCGACGACCTGGTGCTGCGCTTCCGTCCGAGCTTCTTCCCCTTCACCGAGCCCAGCGCCGAGATCGACATCCAGTTCCAGACCGGCCCGCTGGCCGGCCGCTGGCTGGAGGTGGCTGGCTCCGGCCAGGTGCACCCCAACGTGGTGCGCAACATGGGCCTGGACCCCGAAAAGTACATCGGCTTTGCCTTCGGCATGGGCATGGACCGCATGACCATGCTGCGCTATGGCGTGAACGACCTGCGCTTGTTCTTTGACGGCGACATCCGCTTCCTGTCGCAGTTTCAGTAAAGCCCGCCGATTTAGCGACGCGCGCACGCCAGGCGGCAGCGCGCCGATCCTTTAGAACAAGAGTCCGACTATGCAATTTCCTGAATCCTGGTTGCGCGAGTTCTGCAACCCACCCCTTTCGACGGCCGAGCTGGCCGAGACGCTGACCATGGCCGGCCTGGAGGTGGAAGAGCTGCGCCCCGTGGCGCCGCCCTTCACCAAGATCGTGGTGGGTGAGATCAAAGAAGCCGTGCAGCACCCAGATGCCGACCGCCTGCGCGTGTGCCAGGTGGATGTGGGGCAGGGCGCCTTGCTCAACATCGTGTGCGGCGCGCCCAACGCCCGCGTGGGCATCAAGGTGCCTTGCGCGCTGGTGGGCGCCGAGCTGCCGCCTGGCGACGATGGCAAGCCATTCCTTATCAAGGTCGGCAAGCTGCGCGGCGTGGAAAGTCAGGGCATGCTGTGCTCGGCCCGCGAACTCAAGCTGTCTGAGGACCATGGCGGTCTGCTCGAGCTCGATGCCTCTGCAACCGTGGGCCAGGACATCCGCACCCACCTGAACCTGGACGACACGCTGTTCACGCTCAAGCTCACGCCCAACCTGGCGCACTGCCTCAGTGTGTACGGCATTGCGCGCGAAGTGTCAGCGCTCACCGGCGTGCCGCTGCAGCAGCCTTCGTTTCCCGCGGTGGCGGCAAAACTGTCCGACAAGCTCGCCGTCAAGGTGAGCGCGCCCGACCTGTGCGGCCGCTTCTCCGGCCGCATCGTGCGCAACGTGAACACGCGCGCCGCCACGCCCCAGTGGATGCTGGACCGCCTGGCGCGCTGCGGCCAGCGCGGCGTGTCGCCGCTGGTGGACATCTCCAACTACGTGATGTTCGAACTGGGCCGGCCGTCGCACATTTTTGATCTCGACAAAATCCACGGCGGCCTGGACGTGCGCTGGGGCAAGCCGGGCGAGCAGCTCAAGCTGCTCAACGGCAACACCATCACCGTGGACGACAAGGTCGGCGTGATTGCTGACGAGCAGCAGGTCGAGTCGCTCGCCGGCATCATGGGCGGCGACGCCACCGCCGTGTCCGACGACACCAAGCACATCTACATCGAGGCGGCCTTCTGGTGGCCCAAAGCCGTGGCAGGGCGCTCGCGCCGCTTCAACTTCTCGACCGATGCCGGCCACCGCTTCGAACGCGGCGTGGACCCGAGCCTCACGGTCGAGCACATCGAACGCATCACCCAGCTGGTCATCGACATCTGCGGCACGCCGGACACGGCCTGCGGCCCCATGGACGACCAGTCTGTTAACCTGCCCGTGCCCCAGCCCGTCACGCTGCGCGTGGCGCGCGCTTCCAAGGTCATCGGCATGCCGCTGGCCCAGGCGCAGTGCGCCGACGTGCTGGCCCGCCTGGGCCTGCCGGTGGTGCAGGGCGAAGGCACGCTCACCGTCACGCCGCCCGCGTACCGCTTCGACATCACCATCGAAGAAGACCTGATCGAAGAAGTGGCGCGCATGGTGGGCTACAACAACCTGCCCACCACGCCGCCGCTGGCTCCCATCACGCCCAAGTTGCCGGCCGAGGCCACGCGCAGCCCGTTTGCCGTGCGCCGCTCTCTGGCCGGGCTGGGCTACCAGGAGACCATCAACTTCAGCTTTGTCGAAGAGCGCTGGGAGCACGAGCTGGCCGCGAACGCCCAGCCCATCAAGCTTCTCAACCCCATCGCCAGTCAGATGAGCGTGATGCGCTCGACGCTGCTGGGTTCGCTGCTGCAGGTTCTGAAGTTCAACCTGGACCGCAAGGCCCAGCGTGTGCGCGTGTTCGAACTGGGCCGGGTGTTCCTGCGCGACGCCACGGTGCGCAACACCGACACCACCGTCGAAGGCTTCAACCAGCCCATGCGCGTGTCGGGATTGGCTTACGGCCAGAACGATGCCCTGCAGTGGGGTCGCGAAAAGCAGGCCATCGATTTCTTCGATGTGAAGGGCGATGTGGAGGCTTTGCTGGCCCCCGTGCAGGCGAGCTTCGAGGCTGCGACCCATCCTGCAATGCACCCAGGGCGCTGCGCTCGGGTGCTGGTTGATGGTCGCGCCATTGGCTTCGTGGGCGAGCTGCATCCGCAGTGGCGCCAGTCCTGGGACTTGCCCTTGGCGCCCGTGATGTTCGAGCTGGAGCTCGACGCGGTGCTGCAGCGCGTGGTGCCGCAGTTCAAGTCGGTGGCCAAGCACCAGGCTGTTGAGCGTGACATCGCTGTGGTCGTCGCTGAGCGCGTGACGCATGCTGAGATCGTGTCGGTCGTTCAGCAGGCAGCGCCCGACGGGTTGCTGCGCTCTGCTGTTCTGTTCGACGTGTACCGTCCCAAGTCGCTGCGTGCTGGCGAGGAGGCTCCGGTCGGCGCTCTGGCTCAAGGCGAGAAGAGCCTGGCCGTCCGCCTGACCCTGGCCCGCGACGAGGCCACGCTGACCGAAGCCGAGATCGAGGCCGCTGTGCAGGCCATCGTCGATCAACTGGTGCAGCGTACCGGTGCGCGTCTGCGTGTTTGATGACAATGATGACATTGACCGAGAGAGGGAGTGACACCATGATCGAGTTCGCCGTCGAAAGCCTGGAGACTCCGGCATTGACCAAGGCACAGCTGGCTGATCTCCTGTTCGATCAGATCGGTCTGAACAAGCGCGAATCCAAGGACATGATCGATGCATTCTTCGACCTGATCGCGCAGAGTCTGGTCGAAGGCAAGGACGTCAAGCTATCGGGCTTTGGCAACTTTCAGATCCGCACCAAGGCGCCGCGTCCGGGGCGCAATCCGCGGACCGGAGAAGCCATTCCCATCAAGGCGCGCCGGGTGGTGACCTTTCATGCCAGCAGCAAGCTCAAGGAGCAGATCCAGACAGCAGCTGCAGTGTGAGCTTGTACCGATTTTGTTCTCAAGATGAGATTGGTGGCTGGCAGTATTTGCGCGTCTGCAGTACGCTTGTCGGCTTTCCGGTTTGAATCCGCATTCCATGGGCACCACCCTTCCTTCCATTCCTGCCAAGCGATACTTCACGATTGGTGAGGTTGCGGAGTTGTGCGGCGTAAAGCCCCATGTGCTGCGGTACTGGGAGCAGGAGTTCACGCAACTGCGCCCCATGAAGCGACGCGGCAATCGGCGCTATTACCAGCACCACGAGGTGCTCATGATTCGCCGTATCCGGGACCTGCTGTACGACCAGGGCTTCACCATCAGCGGAGCCCGAAACCGTCTTCAAGAGTTAGCCCACCCAGCGCGTGAAGAGCCTTCGGTTGGCGTTGCGATGGAGTCGTTTGATGGCGAGGTGCCCAGCATGTTGATAGAAAGCGCAACTGATCTTTCAATTCCTTCGGGAGGCTTCGCACTGGACTCCAACGCAGTGCGCAAAGAGTTATTTGAGATTCGTGCGCTACTTTCTCTGAGTTGATGTTTTTTGTGTATATAATCTAAGTCTTGTCGGCGTGTAGCGCAGCCTGGTAGCGCACTTGCATGGGGTGCAAGGGGTCGCGAGTTCGAATCCCGCCACGCCGACCATTGTTAGCAAAAGCCCAGAACCGAAAGGTTCTGGGCTTTTTTGCTTTTGCGCCTCAATGCCGACTTGTGCGGGCTGACGGATCATGGTCCGTTTCATTGGCGCTGTGGCCAAAAGTGCCGCAGCCGGAACAAAGCAACGCCCGCAGCGGGCCAAGGATCTTCATGATTGATGGACTGGTGGCTGGAAGGCTGTATGGCGAGACCGAGCAACGCACAGACAAGGCGGGCAAGACTTTCACCTTGGCCAAGGTGCGTGCCAGCACCGCTGATGGGGAACTGCTGTTTGTCAATGTGATTGCGTTTGATGCAGCGGTCTGCACCGAAATGCGTGCCATGCAAGACGGCGACTCTGTGGCGCTGTCGGGCAGCCTTTCTCCGCGTGTGTGGACAGACAAACAGGGGAACGCCAGGCCCGCGCTGGACATGGTGGCGCACCGCGTGATCGTGCTGCCTGGTATTGGCAGCTGAGTGCCCTGTAGGCAAGAGCGTCATTGCCCGTGGGGGCGCAACGTCGCACATATGGCGCCTGCGTTGTCCTGACTGGCGGATGACTCACTCGGACTCAGGTGGCGCGGCCTTCTGTTTTTGATCGTGCTGCGGGAGGGCTCGCACAGCCACCATCACTGCGCTGGCGCCTGAGTCACGATTTCTGAGAGGCAGGCTTCCCCGGCGCAAACCCCAGGGCTTTGAGTTCATCCTCGCTCAGATGCAGCTCTGTCAGCTCGGGTTGCCGTGCTTCGACATTGCGCCGCCGTTCAAAGTTGGTGGGGGGGGGCCTGCTTCCGTCTCTCTGCGGTCCTTGCCACTGCGCCGGTCTGAGGCGACTCTGCGCTCTACGCTCATGGTCGTGATCTGCTGTTGAAGATGGGGATGAGATGCCTGGCACCAGTGTGGCCCTGTGGGGGGGTGAGGTGCTTTGTTCGCAGTCTGCCCGAGTTGATGCTGTTTGCAAATCAGAAAACGACCGTTTGCGATGCGCTGCGCCGGATGCTGGGCCTTCGCGGATTCCCCATGTTGGGGAAGTGCATCGCACCGCATTGATGCGTCTTCGCCCTGGGGCATGAGAAAACAGTTTCGGTGGCGCCAGTTTTCGCTCTGGATAGGTTTTCGCGTTTTTTGCCAAGGGGTGAAACGTCGGCACGGATATTGCTTCAACTTTGCTGATCCCTTGGTAATGCTGCCCCGGGATCCCATGAAATCCTCCGCTAAAGATGGCGGAACCCAAGCGAGTGTTGGGCATGCTGGCCCATCGTTTGGTTGTTCCAACCCACGCCCGTGTTGTCTGCGGAGGGTGAGGTGCCACGCTGCCCTGCTTGGGCAGGTAAGGCGCACATCCTGCATCCCCCCAGCGGCGCACCGGGCCATTGCAGGATGAAAAGCATGAAGATTGTTCTTATTGGTCACGGCATGGTGGGCCACAAGTTCCTGGAGAGCCTGGCGGAAACGGGCCTGTCCCATGTGGAAGTGACGGTGCTGTGCGAAGAGCCCAGGGCGGCATACGACCGGGTGCATCTGTCCGAATTCTTCAGCGGCAAGACGGCTGAGGATCTTTCACTGGTCGAGCCAGACTTCTTTGACCGCACAGGCTTTTCGCTGCGCCTCGGGACGCGTGCCGCGTCCATCGACCGGCGCACCTGCACCGTGACCTCCGTCAGTGGGGAGGTCTTGCCGTACGACAAGCTGGTGCTGGCCACAGGTTCCAACCCGTTTGTGCCGCAGGTGCCGGGGCGTGACCGTGAGCATTGCTTCGTCTACCGCACCATCGAGGACCTGGAGGGCATGCAGGCCTCGGGCGCCAAGTCCAAGACCGGCGTGGTGGTGGGCGGTGGCTTGCTGGGCCTGGAATGCGCCAAGGCATTGCGCGACATGGGCCTGGAGACCCATGTGGTCGAGTTTGCGCCCCGCCTGATGGCCGTGCAGGTCGATGAGGGCGGTGGGCGCGTGCTCAAGGCCAAGATCGAGGAGCTGGGCGTGCAGGTGCACACTGGCCGCAATACGCAAGAGATCACGGATGGCGCACGTGCGCGCCACCGCATGAAGTTTGCGGACGACTCCTACCTGGAGACCGACATGATCGTGTTCTCCGCTGGCATCCGCCCGCGCGATGAACTGGCCCGCCAATGCGTGCTGGCCATCGGCCCGCGTGGCGGCGTGGCCATCGACAGCGCTTGCCGCACCAGTGACCACAATGTGTATGCCATTGGCGAATGTGCATCCTGGAATGAGCAGACCTTTGGCCTGGTGGCGCCGGGCTACGACATGGCGCGTGTGGCGGCCCGCCACATTGCGGGTGAAGTTGATGCCGCCTTTGTGGGTGCCGACATGAGCACCAAGCTCAAGCTCATGGGCGTGGATGTGGCCAGCATCGGAGACGCGCACGGCAAGACGCCGCACAGCCGCAGTTGCCAGTACGTGGATGAACGTCGGCAGGTCTACAAGAAGATCGTCATCAGCGAAGACGGCAAGCAACTGTTGGGCGCCGTGCTGATAGGGGATGCCACCGAATACGGCACGCTGCTGCAGATGGCGCTCAACGGCATCACGTTGCCCGAGGACCCCGAGTTCCTGATCTTCCCGTCCAGCGACGGCAAGGCCAAGCCCGGACTGGGTGTGGAGGCGTTGCCTGACACGGCGCAGATCTGCTCGTGCAACAACGTCACCAAGGGGGGCATTTGCGAGGCCGTGGGCAATGGCGCCTGCACCATCGCCGATATGAAGGCCTGCACCAAGGCGGGCGCCACCTGTGGCGGCTGTGTGCCCCTGGTCACCCAGGTCATGAAGGTCGAAATGGCGCGCCGCGGAATGGCGGTGAACAACCACATCTGCGAGCACTTCGCGTACTCGCGCCAGGAGATCTATCACCTGGTGCGCGTGGGGCAGATCAAGAGCTTCGAGGACCTGCTGGCAAAGCACGGCAAAGGTCTGGGTTGCGACATCTGCAAGCCCGTGGCGGCCAGCGTGTTCGCCTCGTGCTGGAACGAATTCGTGCTCAAGAAGGAGCTGGCCAGCCTGCAGGACAGCAATGACTATTACCTGGGCAACATCCAGAAGGACGGCACTTATTCGGTGGTGCCGCGCATGCCCGGTGGCGAGGTCACACCCGACGGCCTGATCGCCGTGGGCCAGGTGGCCAAGAAGTACGGCCTGTACACCAAGGTCACTGGCGGTGCGCGCGTGGACATGTTTGGCGCACGGGTGGAGCAGCTGCCGCTGATTTGGGAAGAGCTGATCGCTGCGGGTTTCGAGTCTGGCCACGCGTACGGCAAGTCTCTGCGCACCGTGAAGAGCTGCGTGGGCTCTACCTGGTGCCGCTACGGCGTGCAGGATAGCGTCGGCCTGGCTGTGGAGCTGGAGAACCGCTACAAGGGGCTGCGCGCCCCGCACAAGATCAAGTTCGGCGTCTCGGGCTGCACGCGTGAATGCGCCGAGGCCCAGGGCAAGGACATCGGCGTCATCGCCACCGAGAAGGGCTGGAACCTTTACATCTGCGGCAACGGCGGCATGAAGCCGCGCCACGCCGAGCTGTTTGCGTCCGACCTGACGAAGGAAGACCTTGTGCACATGATCGACCGGGTGCTGATGTTCTACGTGCGCACAGCCGACCGTTTGCAGCGCACCAGCACCTGGCGCGAGAACCTCGAAGGCGGCCTGGACTACCTCAAGGACGTGCTGCAGAAAGACAGCCTGGGCCTGTGTGCAGAGCTGGAATCGCAGATGCAGAACGTGGTGAACACCTACCAGTGCGAGTGGAAGACGGCCGTGACCGACCCCGAGACGCGCAAGCGCTTCCGCTCCTTCGTGAACAGCGAGAAGGCCGACGAGAACGTGCTCTTTGTGGAAGAGCGCGGCCAGATTCGTCCGGCACGCGCCGAAGAGCGCAGCACCAACAAAGTCATCCCCATCCACCAGGCCGCTTGAAGAAAGAAGAGAACACCATGAGCGCACTCCCTATGAACAGCTGCACCGACTCCCTCGCCTGGACCGACATTTGCGCGGTCGATGACATCCTGCCCAGCACTGGCGTGTGCGCCCTGGTGGCCAACCGCCATGTGGCGGTGTTCCGTGTCGGCGCCGATCAATTTTTTGCCATCGACAACGTGGACCCCAAGTCCGGTGCCAGCGTGCTGGCACGGGGCCTGGTGGGCAGCATTGGCGACCGCGTGGTGGTGGCCTCGCCGCTGTACAAAAACCACTTTGACCTGCAGACCGGCGAATGCCTGGAGACGCCCGAGCAATCGGTGAGCGCCCACAGCGTGCGCGCCGTGGGTGGCCGTGTCAGTGTCTCCGTGGCCTGACACAATCGCAGTCACGTCGCCGCACGTCTGCTGCGCCACAACAACCCAGGAACCCTGCATGCTAGACCCGGCTGCGCCTTTGTCGGTATCGAACCTTGTGCTCCGCTCCAAGCAGCTGGAGATTGATGCCGTGCGCCACCTCGCCAGCCGCGCCGAGCTGGTGGACGTGATCGGGCAGCTGATTCAGGGCCTGCAGCGGGAGCGGGGCGTCTCGGGCGCGTATCTGGCCTCCAAGGCCCAGCGGTTTGTCGATGTGCGGCTGCGTGTCATCGAGGAGGTTGCGCCCCTGGAGGTGCGGCTGCGCGAAGTGTTTGCACAGCACATTGAGCCGGGGCAGGGCGCCACCGCCAAGGCGCTGTCGCTGATGGCGTGGGCCCTGCTGGGCCTGGAGTCGCTGCCGGCGCTGCGCACCCAGATCGAGCGGCAGGCCATGTCGGCGCATGATTCCGTGGCGGCCTACAGCCATCTCATTGCGGGGCTGATTGAGCTGGTTTTCCATGTGGCCGATGCGGCGGGCCTGCCCAGCGTCTCGCGCATGCTGGTGGCCCTGCTGCACTTGGTGCAGGCCGAGGAAGAGGCGGGCCAGGAACGGGCCCTGGGAGCCTTGCTGTATGCGTCTGGCAGCAGCAACGAGGCGCACCAGCAGCGGGTGATTCACCTCATCGACGCACAGGAGCGCAGCCTGCGCGTGTTTTCTGAGTTTGCCGAGCCCGCGCTGCGCGCCCGTTGGGAGCAGCAGCAACTGGTGCCTGCCGCAGCCCAGCTGGAGCGCCTGCGCCGTGCGCTGTGCGTGACCCGGCCGGGGGCGGCGCTCGACAGCGACCTCAGCGACACCTGGTTTGACCTGTGCTCCGAGCGCATCAGTGCGCTGTGGCACCTGCAGGTGGACCTCGTCAAACGCCTGCGCGAGGACTGCGAGGCGCGCATCCTGGAGGCCCAGCAGGACCTGCAGGACTCCAAGGGCTTGCTGCGCGGCCTGCGTGACAACCCGCCACAGCGCACCCATGCGGTGGACCGCTTTTTTGATATGGCCCAGGTGCCATCGGCCGCGCCAGAGCCCGTCGGTGCTGCTGCCCGCACAGGCGAATCGGCCTCGCTGGTGGACTTGCTGCAGAGCCAGTCCGCGCGCATGGCCAGCATGGAGGCGGAGCTGGAGGCCGCCCGCCGCACGCTCAACGAGCGCAAGGTGATTGAGCGGGCCAAGGGTGTGCTGATGGCGCGGCTGGGCATGAACGAGGAAGTGGCCTTCCGGGCACTGCAGAAAACCTCCATGGACCAGAACCGCCGCCTGCTGGAAGTGGCGGAAGCCACGCTGTCGCTGCCGGATTTTGCGTTCGCGCAGCAAGGCGCCCAAAACCCCAAGCCCGGGTCCTGAGGGGGGCGTTGGCGGTCATGTTTATCCGCTGCAACGGGCAGTGATGCTGGTGCTCAGAGTTTTCTGAGAAAAAAGGCTTCTGCCAGGCCCATGAAAAAAGCCCTGACTCTTGCGAATCAGGGCTTTTCATTTGGTGCCGGAGAGATGAATCGAACACCCGACCTTCTCATTACGAATGAGGTGTTTGATGCGTTGATCGCAATTGATGTGTGTTGCAAATGCTATATAAAACAATAACATACAGGAAAAACTTGCAGGCGACGGAAACGTTGGTGTTGATTTGAATGCCTGAAAATTGACTCTTTCAGTCTGTAAAATGTCTGTAAATTTTATGGACATGGCTTCATGGCACGCCCCAGCAAAAACGCGATCATCGATTTCACCGCCTCTCACGACCTGACTCATGGCATGCTTGATCGCGCGGTCTGCCCACCTGACAAATCGTTCGTCCTCATCAAGGATGCAGAGAAAAAAGGACTACGTCTCAGAGTGACTGCTGCTGGTGGAAAGCACTGGCAGTTTGAGACTCGGGTGAAAGGCAAGCTCTTTTCCCGTGCCCTTGGTGAGTGGCCCACCATCTCTATTGCTGATGCACGCGCTGAGGCCCACCGCTTGCGGGGGCTGACTGAGCAAGGTGTTGACCCCAGGCTTGGCGAAGCTGAAAAGGCAGCCCAGCTCGCGAGAGCCGTCCAGCTAGAGGCTGAGCAGGCTGCAGCCCAGTCAATCTTGGTTGGGGATGTATGGGAGTTGTATCTAGTCCAAGGCAAGCCCAAGCGTAAAGACTGCTGGAAGCCTCGTTATCTTGCTGATCTACGCGCAATGTCCAGCCCAGGTGGCGACAAGAAAAAGCGGGGCGCAGGGTTGACCAAGCCAGGGCCATTGTTTCCCCTGATGGGGCTGCCATTGGCATCCGTTGATGAAGACGTTCTCCAAGGTTGGTACGAGCAAGAGTCGCTTCGTGGCCGGCATCAAGCTGCCAGGGCCTTGATGATGTTCAGAGGCTTCCTTCGCTGGTGTTCTGCTCGACCAGAGTACCGTCGTATCGTCAATAGGGATGCGGGTCGCTCTGCCGCGATTCTGGAGAACTTGCCGCCAATGACGCGTCGGACAGATGTGCTCGAAACCGCTCAGATGGTGCCCTGGTGGAATGCTGTTGAACAGCTCCCGAATCGAACGGCGGCGCGTTATCTACAGGCGCTGCTCTTGACGGGGGTTCGGAGAGAAGCGCTTGCAGCCCTCAAGTGGGTGGATGTGGATTTCCGCTGGATGAAGCTGACCGTGGCAGACAAAGTCGAGGGCACGCGGGTAATACCGCTTACTCCGTTCCTCGCGAAGCTGTTGAGTGCCCAGCCAAAAATCAATGAGTTCATCTTCGCGGGCACCGGAAAGCGTGGACATATTGTTGATGCTCGTGCCAGCCTTGCCAAGGCACTCAAGGCGGCGGGTATAGATCACCTTACGCTGCATGGTCTGCGTCGCGCATACAAGCAGCGTGGACGTGCAGTAGCTCCCCATGGAGCTGTTGACCAAATGCAGGGCCATAGGCCATCTGGGACTGCTGATGGATATGCCATCCTGCCTCTGGATGACTTGCGGCCATTCGCACTGACCATTGAGAGGCATATCCTCAAGCTCGCGGGTGTTGCTGTTGCAGATGTGGTGTTGGATGGGATGGTAGAAGTAAGCCGCTGACCGACATCTCGTTTACATTCATTGCATTTGCAAGAGCTTGGTTGGCTGCGATGCCACACAGTACCTTTGCAAGATGCACATTCATTCAAAAGCACTCAGGCCGGAGCGACTTATGTACACCACTCATTTGCGCGATGTAGGCAGTTCAGTCATGCTGACCATTCCGCCCGAGTTTCTCAAAGTGCTGCATCTTGACGCTGGCTCATCTGTGAGCATCGCGATCGAAAACGGCCGTTTGATCATTCAACCCAAGGCACCACCACGCTACACGCTGGATGAGCTGATAGCCCAAACCGACCCAACAGCGCTGGCAGCCGCCAAGGCCGACATGTTCTTTATGAGCGGGCCGGTGGGTAGAGAAATATTATGAATTTTTGAGGGCCTCGCGTAAACGAGGTCTAAGGGCGTTGGGTTTGCTTATCCAAATAGGCTGTTCAGTGATTGCGGTTCATCTTCCTTATGTTTAGAACATGACTCTTTGCCAAGAGCGGATATTGGTCTGCGTCAATTTATTGCGGTAGATATTTCCAATCGGTGTGCCGGGATTGAGTTGAAATGTCAATCGCTACTCGTTAAAAATCTGTAGAAATGTTAAATTTCGCGCTTTCGGCTTCATTGCGAAAAAATCTCGGCGAGCATGGAATAATATTTGTTCATCACGCGGCAGGTGCAGTGCAACGCCTGCTGCCCCATGTGGAAATTACAGGTTGGCAAGAAGCCTCTTGGGCCAATGCAGGGTGTGTATGGACAAACTCCAAGAGACGAGAAGTTCGGATCACGATTACCTTTGGAGCAAAGGTCAATCCAAATTCAATATCTCTCAGTGCCTTGGCGAGGCGTCGGAGCATTCCTGGTAGCAGCTCCGTGGCTTCTGAAATTATTGATATTCGAGAGCACCATATTTGCGATTTGATTGCTCGGAGAATATCTGAAATTCTTTCAAACGCTCCAACTCTTCGTCTTGATCCAATTGCTCTGCAGGCGGTGTCTCGGGATTTTGACGAATCCATTGTCTCAGATCACATACAACAGCATCACAAACTCAATTTGCCGGTTTCAAAGGTGTTGCGTACGCTGCACACTCTGTCGGAACAGAGTTATGAAAACAAGGCGTTGACCTTCGGCTGTATCCTTGATCCACATAACCCCGCTCCTGTAGGTTCTGATGCTTTTCCCGGCGACTTCCTACGGAGTAAAAAGTACAAGGCACTATCTGACGGTTTTCGCACGGCATACCTCATCTCCACAAACGGTGCCCTTGTTGACTTTATTGACTTGAACCGAGCAAATTCCGCAACTTTATCGGAGAAGCATCATTTCCCTGACTGGACCGAGTCAATCGCCAAAGCCAGCCGAGGCGGTCGTTGCGGAATCGCCCTGAGCCGCCAAGGTGACATTCTCGTGTTCGATGAAGGCACCTTACGGCTCTCTTATCGGTTTGGTCAGTGGCAATATTGGAATCATGTGCATCTCATCAAGCTGCTTCGTGACAGAGCCAAGGCGCAGCGTGTGCGCAAGCAGGTCCTTGGGAGAGTAGTAGGTAAGATCTACCGCGTTGCACTAGATGTTTCATTTCGGCGTTCGGGTGGACTGCTTGTAATTCTGCACAACAAGCAGAAGCTGCATGAAATAGTCCGACTAGGCGACGCGATTGGCGATCCCGGCCGTCAGAGCACGGACGCATCCTTTGATGCAGTCATTGCACCGCGAATGTTTCAGTCGCTGCCGCGATCTGTAGCGGTTGAGCTTGCTTCGCTAGACGGTGCTGTGGTGCTGAAGAATTCTGGTGAAGTCGCCGCATATGGTGCAGTACTCCAGCCACAATCTCCTGGCGAATTACATGGTTCTGAGGGAAGCCGAACTAAAGCTGCAATTGGGGCCTCATTCTACGGGCTTGCCGTGAAGATAAGCTCTGATGGAGACATAAGTGTTTACTACGAGGGGAAAGAATTCATGCGTGTCTAGTCATGAGAAAATGGTAAAGGCATTAGAATCCTTGTGGACTTTGGTCTAGCTCATAGAAAGCCCAAGGGAAGACCTTAAAGGTTGCTGCACTTGAGTTGAGGTGCAATATCAAAATACATATTCGATGGGGAATAGCGGTGAATGAATCGGTAGAAACCAAACCCTTTCGAGTACTGTGCCTTGATGGAGGAGGCATGCGAGGGGTTTATCAGGCCGCTTACCTTGCGACTTTCGCTGGTCGGATTGCTAAGCAGGCGGGGCACGACAACGTCTCTCTCGATATCGGCAAGGCATTCGACCTTATCGTCGGTACGAGCACTGGCGGCATAGTCGCGAGCGCTCTGGCCAAAGGCATCCCCTTGCAGGCAGTGCAGGACCTCTACGCACAGTACGGGAGCAAGATCTTTCCGTACCAAACGCTACGGTCGATGCCCTTCATCGGGAACTTCCTGATCCGCAACTTCGGCTGCGGCCTGCGCGAGGGCGAAGCGGCCTTGCGTGATGCTCTCAGCTCGAAGTTGGGCACAACGACGGTCGGCGAGGTTTACGAGGCTCGCAAGATCGCGTTGGCTATTCCGGCTCTCGACCTCAACCGCCACTCAGCGGTAGTTTTCAAAACCAAGCACCTGAGTCGCTTGAACGGCCGCGACGATCCCCGCACGCTGGTCGATCTCTGCATGGCCAGCACTGCAGCTCCCATCCTGCGCTCAATGGCCCAACTTGACGAACCGGGCGGTGATGGTGCGACCACGGCCACCTACGTCGACGGGGGCCTGTGGGCAAACAATCCCGGCTTGGTCGGCATGATGGAAGCGGTCGAAATCCTTCATGACCGTGCGGAGGAGCGCCCAATCCAGCTCTTCATGTTGGGCACGCTACCTGCCCAAGGCGGCGAAGAAGTCACCGATAGCGGTCGGTACCGCGGTGCTCCGGGATGGAAATTCGGCCTAAAAGCCATCGAGGCGGGCATGAATGCCCAGGCCGTGGGCTACGGCTACCTTACTAACAAGGTCGCGGAGCTGCGTCGCGACGGCAGTTTCGCGTACCGCCTTCCTGCCCAGTGCCCGTCCAAGGTGTTGCAGGAGTTGCTATCCAACATGGACGACGCTCGGCCGAAGCTGCTCAACGCGCTTGCGCGTCAGGCCATTTCCGACGTGGACTACGCTTGGGCAAGCCAGGCGCACAACCTACACATGCAAGCCTTCCGGGCCGCGCTTTCCGAGTCCCCGCCGCATCCATAGAACAGGAGGAGCCATGGCTGATATCAACTGCAACGCCGAGAT
The DNA here is from genome assembly GCF_054950075.1 of Acidovorax sp. Q11. NCBI lineage: Bacteria > Pseudomonadati > Pseudomonadota > Betaproteobacteria > Burkholderiales > Comamonadaceae > Acidovorax > Acidovorax sp. Q11. Next base: position 76,088 of record NZ_JBUDZG010000008.1, read on the forward strand.
GACCGCGTACCACAGTGACCAGGTCACGCTATCGCTGAAGCAGCAGCAGGATATGCGCACGCGACGCGACGCCGGTCGCACGCGGCTTCAGAACGGCCTCGACACCGCTGGCAAACCCCAGCCGCGAGAGGTCCGATCCCAGGGTTCCTACCAGATGCGCACCATGGTGCAGGACCCGGAGAACGACTACGACATCGACGACGGAGCCTACTTTCAGAATAACGACCTGAAGGACGGTGATGGCGTGCATTTGACGCCGCTGGCCGCCCGTCAACGGGTTTGCGATGCCCTTAAGTGGGACGGCCGCTTCAAGCAGGAGGCCGAGGTCAAAAATAACTGTGTCCGCCAAGCCTACGCTGCGGGCTATCACATCGATGTACCCGTATACCGCATCATTCTCGTGAAGGACTGGCAGGGCAATGAAACCGAGCGTTACGAACTCGCTAGCGGCGATGAATGGATCACTTCGGACGCGCGGGCCGTGACCCGCTGGTTCAACGAAAAGGTAAAGGAGCTCAACCAGAACGACGGCGAACTGAACGAGGGCCAGTCCGACGGCAGTCAGCTGCGACGTATCACCAAGCTGACCAAGAAGTTTTCGCGGCGAGCTGACTGGAAGGCCAAGGCCACCAGCGGCATCACTATCACCAAGCTGGTCGTCGACCATTTCATGGTCAGTGCCAACCGCGACGACACTTCGCTGCGCGAGACTTGGAGAAAGATCCATGCGGCAACAACTTGGTCCACACAGGTCGCTCACCCCGTCGTCGACAAGAACCTAGCGGAGAACGGCGACGAGCAAGTGACGCACTTCCGTACCTGCCTGAAGGCGGCACTCGACTCGCTCGCGGTGCTCGACAAGGACGACTGCACCCGCGCGCAGGCTCGCCAGGCGTGGGATGACGTCTTTGACACGACGTTCTTTTCCGACCAGCCCGATCCAGATGCAGCCGAGAAGGCCGCCGGCGGCGGCTCTGTCATGACCGTGACGAAGGTCGAGCCTGCGCGGCGTGATGATGGCGGAGGTCGCTTCGGCTGATGACGTCGCACGAGGTGATCTCGGCCATCGAGGCCGAACTCCAGAGCCTACGTCCCGGACGCTGGCGGCGTATGAGCGCCGAGGAATTGCGCGAGGAGTCTCCACGTGTTTTTCAATGCGGTTGGCGGGTGGAGATTTCTGAGAATGAGATCCGACCGGTTGGTGTTGATCACTTCCTTTTGGTCGTCGACGCGGCGTTTCCGAATTCGCAACTACGGATTCTTGCGCCCGGCATGGGTAGTGACTTCCGGTGGCCTCATGTCGAGCCCAAGGGTTTGCTGTGCCTGCGCCCCACAACAGTGGCGGCACCTGCCGCCGATCGCGTCCGCCACCATTTTGGCGATGCGCTTGAGCTCTTGAACTACTCCGATGAGAAATGCGTGATGGAGTTCGCGCGAGAGTTCGGAGCGTATTGGGCTCAGCAGGCAACTCGGCCGCAAGAAAACTTGCGCGTGGTCAGCTTGGCCAAGCCAGGTGGGGAATCCCGCCAAGTGTCATTTCATCTAGACAGCCGGTTGTCTAGGCTAGTAGTCGCGGACACCAAGGCGGAGGTCAAGGCATGGCTTGACGGCGCGGGAGCGCCGATCGGCGACCATGACGTCGTGCCGGGTCTTCTCGTGCGGCTCAAAAAGCCTTGGGCGCCCGCCGAGTTTCCGAAGACTGTCGGTGACACCGTGAATGGCCTGCCCGAGGACGCAGTGCGCGCCACGCTGCTACCCAGCCGGAAGTCGTTATTCCTATTCGAGACTACAACGGCCACCGGGCCCGTATTCGCGGCGGTGCTGGCCAGCGGCGCCAAGAGCGACAAGATCAAGAACGGATTCCGCAGTTGGAACAAGGTGCCCATTGAGCACATCAAGCGAGCCATGGCGCAGCAGCGCGTTGAGCGCATAGTGGTCAACCGCGCAGATGCATCATGGATCCATGGCCGAGGCCATTCCTCCGACCAGGCGCCACTGCAGGCTCGCAAGGTGGCGTTCATCGGCTGTGGCTCCATCGGCTCGGAGGTCGCAGAGTTGCTGGCCAAGGCCGGCGTCGGCGAGCTGAGCTTCGTTGACAGCGACGATCTGATGTCCGCAAATGTGAGCCGTCACATGCTAGGAATCGCCTACCTCGGTTGGAACAAAGCCAGGGGCGTAGCGACCGAGTTGCGGCGGAGGTTGCCGCACCTGCAGATCGGATCCACCTTCGCATCGAAGTTCGAGCATCTCAAACCCGCAGACCTCGCCAAGCTCGCCGACATGGACATGATCGTGACGGCCGGTCTCGACATCGAGGGCGAGGCGGCCGTGAACGCCTGGCGACAAACACTCGATCGGCCGCCTGCGTATCTCAGTACATGGGTGGAGGCGTACGCGCTTGTTGGCCATGCCGTGCTGCTATTCGGGAAGGACGATCTGATGACCCGGTTCGATGGCGAACATCCTGCTTTTCGCCTGACTGACTGGCCTGCGGGCTCAGGCGCCCTCATCGTCGAGGCGGGCTGCGGCAATGTTTTTCAGCCTCACGGCGCGGTAGACCTTCAGACTCCGATAGCCATGGCGGCCAAGCTTGCGCTAGACGCCCTGCTTGGAAGGGTTCCCGCTTCCTGTCGCCGCGTCTGGTTAGGTGACCGGGAGACAGTGGCTATCCTCGGTGGAGTCGTCCGCAAAAGCTTCACCGAAGTCAATGCCGTGAGGCAGTATTCGTGGTGAACCTCTTCCGCCAAATGCGTGTTGCGGTGTTGCCAGTTGTGGGGCGTATCGCTGATGTCGATCAGCGTGTTTGCCTGGGTGTGGATGTCCTGTCGCATGTACGAGCGCATCGACAGCTATCATCCAGTGCAACCGAGGCAGGTGGCCAACTATTCGGAACGATCACGCCAGAACTCATCGAAGTGACCAAGGCCACAGGCCCATATTCCGGCGACGAGCGCTCGCGCTATCGGTATCGGTCTAATCCTGTCGCGGCACAGCTTGCCATTCAAGAGCAGTCGCGGACGAGCCTGCTGTACCTTGGCGAGTGGCACACCCACGCCGAGGACTACCCTGGCGCGTCGGGCTTGGACGATGAAGCGATGCAGCTGCTGTTGGCGCGGTCCCAGCTGAACAGCAATGCACTGCTGATGCTCATCGTTGGCCGCGCGGACACTATCTCTGGACTCGCGCTGTTCACAGTGGCGCCAGAGCGCGTATACCGATGGAATATAGGGTTGTAAGCTCTGTCATTGTCGGGAGTCGATGTGCGGGACCCTTAGCGCTTTTCACCTCGATACAACTGGATCAGTATGAGGTCGCGAGCCGTCGACGGCAGTCGGTCACCAACGTAGACGCGAATGACTGCTCCCAGCTTCGAGCAAACTTCGAGACCCAATCACCATGGGGTTTGCTTGCCGATTTGATATTCAAAACACTGCTTGCTGCACTTCTTGGCGTTCCCTCCCTTCGCCAAATATGCCGGGTCTGCTGGATAGATCGGGTGACGAAATGCCCTTCAGGGCTGTGATGCAACTCCATTGAGAAATTCCACGCCCGTTCTCTTAACCAGCTCCTGATAGCTGATTGGCCGACCCACCGTCTCCCCCTCGCGATTCTCCTGCCAATGCGCCCATGCTTTATTGGTCGTGGAGTCGTACACGAGCTTGTACAGATACGTCGGCACCTTCACCCCATTGGCGCCGATGCGTGGCCCCGCATCCGTGAACACCGGCCCGGTGATCACAAACACATCCCCCTTTGCCCGCTTCACATAGTGCCGCGTGTCTTGTTCGATCTTGTTCCAGGCGCCGCCGTTGTGCTGGGCATTCTGCGGAACCATGTTCGCGAGACTGAAGCTCTGCGCCATAGCCATCGGCGTTGGCATGTCCCCCGCTGGTGCCATATGCCCACGGCTATACCCGGAGTTTTTGTAGTCCTCCAGCTCTGCCCGCTCGCCAATCGGGAGTCGCGCATCTGCAAAGAACCGTTTGGCCCGCTTCTCATCGGCATCCTCAATGAGCTTGCGGTTCAACCGCTGGGCCACAAACACCGGTGTCTTTGTGGTACCGGAGTGCAGCACCGCAAACGCTTCATAGCAAAGCTCCCGCAGTTGCGGCCGGCGCGCGATGACTGGCGGTGTTCCGTTCGCAAAGAACTGTGGGCACTGCGCAAAGGAGGTGGGCTCGGGCGTGAGCAGCGCTGCGCTATCGAACTGCGGAGTACGTGCCCAGGAAAGATTCGGGAGAGCAACGCCAGCGAGAGACAGGGCCAGCACTGCTGCCAGGCGCACGCGGCCTGACCAAGAGAAGAAACGATTCACAGAAGAGGCATTCGAGTCGAATTTGACGGAGCCCGATTGGAGCACCGTTCACCTCTCACTTTGGGTTCGAATGCTCAGATTTCGCAGGGTTTTATAGCGGCTTGCTGCTATCCCTGCTATCCCTGCTATCCCAGCTAGACGAGCTAGACGAGCTAGGCGAGCTAGGCGAGCTAGGCGAGCTAGGCGAGCTAGGCAAGCTAGGCAAGCTAGGCAAGCTATATTGCCATTGCTGTCTCGCTCCCGATGTCAGGCTCTTGCCACCGGCACATCCTCCCACCGCGTCGTGTACTGCGGCGTGCGCCTCTCCTGCTTCATCCCCCAGTCCTTACCCCGGCTGGTGCCCCCCGTGGCGCCTGAATGCACAGTGCCCTTGCCATACCGCTGGTTGAGCGCATCCAGCGCCACCATCAGCTGCGTGCGGTCCCGGTGGTCTTCATCCTCCAGATCCAGCTCGCCCTGCAGCACGTTGCCCGGCACCAGGTCCAGCAGCATCACCCCGGCCTTGGCCATCTTGTAGCCGGGCTCGTACATGCGGCGCATGCCAGCAGCAGCCGCCCACACCAGCTTGCCCGTGTCTGCCGTAGGCCGGTGCAGAGGCACCACCACGGACTTGTTGAAGCGAGGGCCGGGCCGGAACGGCGAGGTGTGGCAGAACACCAGCAGCTGGCTGGCCAGGCTGCCTTGCTTGCGCAGCTTCTCGGCCGCACGGCTGGCGAATTCGCTCACGGCTTCCACCAGCGGGGGCAGCTCGGTCACTGCCTGGCCGAATGACCGGGTGCATGCAATCTCTCTCTTGGGCTCGGGAGCGTCATCCAGCTCGATGCACTGCATGCCTTGCAGCTCGCGCACCGTGCGCTCTAGAACCACACTCCAGCGCCTGCGCACCATGGCTGGGTCCAGCCGGGCCAGGTCCAGGACCGTATGCACCCCACACTGATGCAGCTGCGCGCCGATCTTGCGGCCCACGCCCCAGACCTCTTCCACCAGCGTGCTGGCCAACACATCGTCCAGGTCCTGAGCGGGCAGGGCGGTCAGGTTGCACACCTGGGCCAGCTCGGAGGGGTAGCTCCCCGGTTTGCGCTCGGCCGTCTTGGCAATGTGGTTGGCCAGCTTCGCCAGTGTCTTGGTGTGGCCAATCCCGATGCCACAGGGGATGCCCACCCACTGATGGATACGTGCGCGGATGGCGTGGCTGCGTGTGATCAGGTCGCCCCGTAGCCCCTGCAGGCCGACAAACGACTCATCGATGCTGTAGATTTCCTGCGAGGGCCCGAGGCCCGCTGCCAGGCTCATCATCCGGTTGCTCATGTCGCCGTACAGGGTGAAGTTGGCACTCAGCGCCACCAGGCCGTGGGTCTCTTCCATGTGGCGGATCTGGAACCACGGGGCCCCCATCTTGATGCCCAGGGCCTTGGCCTCATTGCTGCGGGCGATGGCGCAGCCGTCGTTGTTGCTCAGCACCACCACCGGGCGGCCGTTCAGGCTGGGGCGGAATACCCGCTCGCAGCTCACGTAAAAATTGTTGCCATCCACCAGCGCATACATGCTGGCCTCCGTCCATCAGATCAGGTGAGAAACAGCTTCACGCACCCACTCACCACACCCCACACCTCAATGGTCTGGCTGTCGCGGGGGATGATGTCGGGATAGGTGGGGTTGGCCGCGCGCAGTTTGATGCGGCCGGCGCGCTGGTGCAGATACTTCACTGTGCATTCGCCGTCCACAATGGCCACGACGATGCTGTTGTGCTTGGGCTTGATCGCCCGGTCCACCGCGATGATGCTGCCGTCCTCAATGCCAGCGTCTCGCATCGAGTCGCCACGCACGCGCCAGAAGTAAGTGGCCTGGGGATGCTTGACCAGCAGCTTCATGATGTCCAGCTGCTCCACCGCAAAGTCATCGGCAGGCGATGGAAACCCCGCGCGCACGCTCACCCCGCAAAGGGGCAAAGCCAGCGACTGCGCCGCCGTGTCGTACGGCACGGGTAGCGGGGAACTCCAAATACTGTACATATTTACAGTATAGCTCCCTGCTGCCAGAATGTTGCCATGTGTACCTACTACGAGGTCCCGGGCCGTGAGCAGCTGGTGCTGCACTTCGGTGACGTGCCCGAGGAAGAGTGGCGCGACAAGATGAGCCCGCTGTACCGGGGACCGTTCTTGCGGGCCAAGGGTGAAACTGGGCGCGAGCTGGTGGTGGGCCAGTGGGGCATGATCCCGCCGCACTCCAAGACGCATATCCCCACAGGCAAGGATGGCAAGCGCCTGAGCACCGTCAACGCCCGGCGCGAGGGTATGGCCAGGTCATGGACCTACGGCGGCCCCTGGCGCAAGGGGCAGCGCTGCATCATCCCCGCCCAGTTGTACGTCGAACCCTACTGGGGGACCAAGAAGCACATCCCCTGGCAGTTCGAGCGGGCCGACGGCGAGCCTTGGGGCCTGGCGGGCCTGTGGAGTGAATGGACCGATCCTGTTACGGGCGAGGTGCTGCCCAGCTACACCATGATTACGCAGAACTGCGACGATGTGCCGGTGCTGAACCTGATGCACAGGCCCGACCCCAAGCGCGCACCCGATATGCAGGACAAGCGCACGGTGGTGCCGCTGGAAAAGGGGGATTGGGACACCTGGCTTCACGGCACCATCGAGCGGGCCGAAGCGCTGATCAGCTTGCCAAAAATTGAACTGTTCACTCACAGGCCGGTAGATCCGAGCGTGGTGGTTGCCTTACCTGAATGACCAAGACGCTGTAGGCTTCTGAGTAATGCTTATTTCAACGGATCGAGGGACGAATGCAGATCACGGTGACCATCGATGACGCCCTGTATGAAAGGGCCTTGGAGTTAGCCGAGCCTTCCATGGATCGGGGTGAACTGTTCAGCGAGGCCGTCAAAACCTTCGTTCGGGTTCAGGCTGCAAAGAGATTGGCAGCCCTTGGTGGAGCGGCGCCTGAAATGCAGGATGTGGCTCGGGGCCGTGAGAACGTGGACTGATGCGGGTGGGCCGTTCGGTGGCCCTATAAGGATGCTCCTGGAGGAGCCAGGAAAAACGGCATGAAGGGCCTCGCCCGGACGCACTACGCCATAGGGGGGCTAAGGTCGTGGTCGCTCCGGGAAGCTCTCACTCTCGGCGCGTTTCGGCGTTGCCAGGCATAGTCCAACGGTGACGCTGGTACCTCCAGTGTGGGTCCAGGGAGCGTTCCAACTCTGAGTGGCGTAGTTCAACGGTGACATTTCTACCCTCCGAACTCGATCCTGGACGCCCTCCGACAGCGACACGCATAGTTCAACGGTGACATTCATGGCTCTCAGAGGCGTTTTCGCCCCAAAAACCCCGGTCCGGGTGCGCTTCAACAGTGAAAACTGGGGGCATAGTTCAACGGTGACAGGCGTAGTTCAGCGGTGACAGTGGAGCCCTCGACACCCCCAGTCCAGGATGCGGTGCAATGGTGACATTTGTCGCCGGGTAGTGTTTCCTCCCTCAACCACCGTCGCCTCTCCACGTCATTCCCCCTCCAAAGTGACGATGGCACACCCTTGGAGCATCATTGGACCGGGGTGCAGCACAGTCGCCCTGAGTGCCAACCAGGTCCGCGTCTGCCCCGCTTGCCAAGGCATGCTGTTCGGCCAACCACTGTGGCGCATTTTCGTCTTCCATCAATCCCCCAAGAATCGCGGTCTGCAACGTGTGACCGACTGCATTCATTAGAGATCTCAGAAGTTGGACCCTAGGGCGGAATCTGAGAGCGAAACGCGCGCGTGCGGTGGTTATTTGACTCGGTCGCGCTGGCATACTGCCCCCGGTAAAGAATTGTCAGCATCGCTCTCGAATGAACCAACAAACCCTGTCCGCTTTCATCTGGTCTGTCGCCGATCTTCTGCGCGGCGACTACAAACAATCTGACTACGGCAAGGTCATCCTCCCCTTCACGGTGTTACGCCGTCTTGACTGCGTGTTGGAGGCCACCAAGCCCGCCGTGTTGGCGGAACTGGCAGACAAGGAAAAGCTAGGCATCAATCCAGAACCCTTCCTCCTGCGCAAGGCGGGGCAGAGCTTCTTCAACACCTCGCCCCTGGATCTGCAGAAGCTGTTGGGTGACCCGGATCACATCGCCCACAACCTGTTCAGCTACGTGCAGGCGTTCTCACCTGCGGTGCGTGATGTGTTCGAGCGCTTTGAATTCCACACTCAGGTCGAGCGCCTGGCCAAGGCTGGGCTGCTGTACCAAGTGGCAGAAAAGTTCACCCAGATCGACCTGCACCCCGAGGTAGTCAGCAACATGCAAATGGGCCTGGTGTTCGAGGAGCTGATCCGCAAGTTTGCTGAAATCAGCAACGAGACCGCCGGGGAACACTTCACCCCGCGTGAAGTCATCCGGCTCATGGTCAACCTCATCTTCATCGAGGACGACGACATCCTGAGCAAGCCCGGCGTGGTGCGCACGATTTACGACCCCACGGCAGGCACCGGCGGCATGCTCAGCGTGGCGGGCGAATACCTTGCCGAGCACAACCCGCAGGCACGCCTTACCGTGTTTGGCCAGGAGCTCAACCCCGAGTCCTACGCTATCTGCAAGGCCGACATGCTGATCAAGGGCCAAGACGTGGCCAACATCGCATTTGGCAACACGCTCAGCGACGACGGCCATGGGCACAAGAAGTTCGACTACATGCTCTCCAACCCACCGTTTGGCGTGGAATGGAAGAAGGTCGAGAAGGAAGTGCGCAAGGAGCACGAGCAACAGGGCTACAACGGCCGCTTCGGCCCGGGGCTGCCCCGCGTGTCCGATGGCTCCATGCTTTTCCTGTTGCACCTGCTCAGTAAGATGCGCCCCACTTCAGAAGGTGGCAGCCGCTTTGGCATCGTGCTCAATGGCTCGCCACTGTTCACCGGCGGCGCCGGCTCGGGCGAATCCGAAATCCGCCGCTACGTGCTGGAGAACGACCTGTGCGAAGCCATCGTGGGCCTGCCCACCGACATGTTCTACAACACCGGCATCAGCACCTACGTCTGGATCATCAGCAACCGCAAGCCCGAAGCGCGCAAGGGCAAGGTGCAGCTGATCGACGCCAGCGGCATGTGGCAGAAGATGCGCAAAAGCCTGGGCTCCAAGCGCAAGGAACTGAGCGACGCCCACATCGAGCGCATCACCCGCCTGTTTGGCGACTTTGCCGAGGCGCTGAACGACGACGGCACCCCCATCAGCCGCATCTTCGACAACGAAGCCTTTGGCTACCACAGCATCACCGTCGAGCGCCCGCTGCGCGATGAAGCGGGCAACGTTGTGCTGGGCAGCAAGGGCAAGCAAAAAGGCAAGCCCCAGCCCGACAGCGCCCTGCGCGACATCGAGAACGTGCCCTACACCGAAGACGTCGGCGAATACTTCAAGCGCGAGGTACTGCCCCACGCCCCCGATGCCTGGATCGACCCCGAAAAAACCAAGGTGGGCTACGAAATCCCGTTCAACCGGCACTTCTACGTTTTCAAGCCCCCGCGCCCGCTGGCTGAGATTGACGCCGAGCTGAAGCTGACTACCGACCGCATCCTGGACATGATCAAGGGGCTGTCGGCATGAGCTTTCCGCGATACCCGGAGTACAAGGACAGTGGCGATGCTGCTTTAGGACAGATCCCCAGTCACTGGCGCGTTGCCCGAATCGGCGATGTGGCCAAAGTAGTCAATGGGTACCCATTTGACTCGGCACTCTTTAATGATGATGGTGCCTATCCGCTGATCCGAATTCGGGATCTCGGTGTTTCTGAAACTGCTACACGGTACAGCGGTGACTTTGTCGAAACGGCTGCCGTTACTTCGTCCGATGTGCTGATTGGCATGGACGGGGATTTCAATGTCGGGCGATGGTTGGGCACTGGAGCCGCCCTTCTCAACCAGCGGATGTGCTGCATTCGCACCCCGAGCCCTGTGCTGACCAAATTACTTGAATACGCGCTGCCACAACCGCTTCGCGTGATCAACGATTTGACATACGCGACCACAGTCAAACACCTCTCATCCTCCCAAATTGAAAAGATCCGAGTTGCATTGACGCTCGATCGGGACGAACTTCGCGCCATTGTTAAATTCCTCGACCGCGAAACCGCCAAGATCGACGCACTGGTGGCCGAGCAGGAAAAGCTGATCGCGTTGCTGCAGGAAAAGCGCCAGGCCGTTATCTCCCACGCCGTGACCAAGGGGCTGGACCCGAACGTGCCGATGAAGGACTCAGGCGTGGACTGGCTGGGGGAGGTGCCAGAGCATTGGAGTGTTGGCAAATGCGGTTTCTATATGCGAATCCTCTCTGGATTTCCATTCCCGTCAAGCGGATTTACAGACGATGATTCAAATCACCGCTTGCTCCGCGGTGCGAATGTCGGTGTTTCACGACTTAAATGGGATGACACCGTGTACTGGCAACGATTGGAGGGCGACGGGTTTGATGAATACGAGATGTCCGAGGGAGACCTTGTCATCGGAATGGATCGCCCATTGATCGGCGAGGGAATGCGGGTCGCAAAGGTAACGGCAGAAGATTTGCCATCATTGCTTCTTCAGCGCGTTGCGTCGCTGAAAGTAGGCGACAAGCTCAAAGCAGACTACCTGCACTACTTGCTGTCATCTGAGATGTTTGTCGCGCACTTTTCACCCGAAACGACAGGTGTGAGCGTTCCTCACATCAGCCCTGACCAAATCAACAAATTTATCATTCCCATTCCACCGATATCCGAGCAAATCGCCATCGTGAACGAGATGAAGATGCGGCTCGCGCAGTTTGGTGAATTGATCGCTGAATCAGAAATTGCCGTCAGCTTGTTGCAAGAACGCCGCACCGCCCTGATCTCCGCTGCTGTCACCGGCCAGATCGACGTGCGCGGCCTGGCACCATTGGAAACCGCATGAGCACCACGCCCAAGACCATCCAGATCTTCCTTCCAGGTGGCAGCCCCACAGGCATCCGAGTCGCAGAAATCACCACGCGCATCATCCAGGTCATCGACGTACCTCGAAAGCTGTTCTCGGAATTCATGGAGATGCCCGAAAGCAACGAGGTGGCGGTGTACTACCTCGTGGGCGAGTCGGATGACGGCACGGAGCTGAACGTGTATGTGGGCCAGACAGGCGATCTGCGCAAGCGCCTTGCCAAGCACAATGCGGACAAGCCGTTCTGGGAGCGCGCTTTGGTCCTCATCTCTCGCACCAAGTCCCTCACCCAAACACACGGCCTGTTTCTGGAATGGCGCAGCCTGCAGGAGATTCGCAAGGTGAAGCGGTACACGGATCTCAACGGCAATGGAGGATCGCGGCCTCATACCCCGGCGCCCATGGAGGCGGACTGCCTTGAAATCTTTGAAACGGCCCAGACGCTGTTGGCAACGCTGGGCCATCCCATGTTTGACCCTGTTGCACCATCGCCCCAAGATGCGTCCCCACAGGAGTACCTCTATTGCACCGTCAGTGGGGTGGAGGGCCGTGGGCTGTACACGCAAGAGGGGTTCGTGGTCTTGGCAGGATCGGTGGGACGCAAAGAGAACATGCAGTCCATCGCAGGCACGAGCAACGCGAGCTTCAGGGACAAGCTGGTGGCCAATGGCACGCTCAGTGTGAACGGCGATGCTGTGGTTTTCACCAAGAACCATCTGTTTCGATCTCCCAGTATGGCTGCCGTGGCGCTGCTCGGTACGACGGCCAATGGCTGGAACGTGTGGAAAGACAAAGACGGAAAAACCTTGGACGCATTGAAGCGCCAAGCGCTAGATACCTGACAATCTGAAAAAATATCCACTGCTCCGGGGCTTCTGAGAAAAATCCCCTTCGATACAAGATTTTTCTGCAATCAGCGGTCTCGATCATCAGCCTTGATCTTGTCGTCTGATAAAAAAATCGACTTCTTGCATGTTTCTGAGCAAAATCCCCGCACGCTGAAATTTTTCTCTCCAACATCCCACTGACATGAGCACCGCTGTTGGCTACGCCTGGATTCAGGATGCCCTCCAGGCCCCAGACTTTCTTGGTGCCCACAAGGCGCGGCTGGCGGCTGTACAAAGTCTGCAGCGGTTGCCCGAGGGGGCGTTGCTGGTGCCGGCCAAGCTGGCGCCGGGCGCACATTGGCTGGACCATGCCCTGTTCGCCATCAAGCATGAAGGGGTGCGGCTGGACTACCTGATGGCGGCCCTGCGCCAGGTCAGCCCGGAGGAGATGGAGGCAGAGTTTTTGCGCACGCCCAATGGCGCGTACGTGCGCAAGCTGTGCCTGCTCTGGGAGGCCGCACACCAGCGCCCATTACAGGCCGTGGAGCAGCACCCCGTGGCGGCCGCCTATGTGCCCATGTTCGACCCGGCGGCTTATCTCACTGGGGCATCGCGGCGCAATGCGCGGTGGCGGGTGGACTTCAACGGACTGGGCGATCTGGCCTTTTGCCCCGTGGTGCGCAAGACCGATGCGGTGGCGCAGGGCTTGCAGCACGATGTGCTGGCCCATGCCAAAGCGTTTGCGACCTCGATCGGTCCGCAGATGCTGGAGCGGGCCCTGTCCTGGGCGTATCTGAGCGAGACCGAAGGCTCGTTCGCTATCGAGGGAGAAACACCCAGCGAAGACAAGGCCAGCCGCTTTGCCGCATTGCTCAAGCGGGCGCACGACCCACGCCCGCTGACCGAGGGCTACCTGATAGAGCTGCAGAACGCCACCGTCAGCAACCCATTCGACAAGGCGATGCAGTTTCGCGTTGAGCAAAACCGCCTGCAAGGCAACGCGCTGGGAGCGGCAGGGGTGACCTATGTGCCGCCCCGGCCCGAGCTGTGCGTGGAGCTGATGGAAAAGCTCATGACCCTGTCGAACCATCGGCCTGCGGGGCTAGACCCGCTCGCACACGCGGGGCTGGTGTCATTCGCGTTTGTCTTTCTGCACCCGTTCATGGACGGCAACGGGCGTCTGTCGCGCTTTCTGATCCACCACTGCCTGGGGCAGTCGAGGGCGTTGCCAGCAGGCTTCCTGCTGCCCGTGTCGGTGGCCATGAAAAAACATGAAGAGCAATACTGGCAGGCACTGACAGCGTTCAGCCGACCCGCCCGAGAGCTGTGCCAGGTGCTGTGGTCGGGCGATGACCAGTACAGCTACACCTGGCAACCCGGCGAGGACCTGTGGTTTCGCTACATGGACGTTACCGAGGGTGTGGCGTTCACGCTGGCCATGGCCCAGGTGTCGCTGGAGATTCACCTGCGGCAAGAGGTGGAGTTTCTGGGGCTGTTTGACGACGTGGCCCGGTACATCAATAACCGCCACGACCTGCGCGGCCCGGATCTGGCGACGCTGATCGTCACCATCTTTCAGAACGGCGGGAAGCTCTCGAACAATCGACGCAAGCGCTTTGCCGACCGTGTGCAGGCGCATGTGCTGGATTCCATCGAGGCGGCCGTGGCAAGGCGCATGCAGGGCCAGCCGCTGACGGATACAGAGGACGAAGACTGAACACCGAGGGAGCCAGAGTGGCACTGCACAACGAAATCGCGTTCGAGACCGACATCTGCAACCACCTGGCAACGCAGGGCTGGCTCTACGGCGCACCAGGCACCGAGGGCGACGCCAGCGGCTACGACACCCCTCGTGCCCTATACCCCGCAGATCTGCTGGCCTGGGTTCAGTTCACCCAGCCGCAAGCCTGGGAGTCTTTGACCAAGAACCATGGCACGGCAGCTGAGGCCATGCTGCTCGACCGCCTGCGCAAGGCACTGGACGAGCGTGGCACGCTGGAGGTGCTGCGTGTAGGCATCGACTTGCTGGGGCTCAAGAGCCCGCTCAAACTGGCGCAGTTCAAGCCCGCGCTGGCAATGAACCCTGAACTGCAGGTTCGCTATGCCGCCAACCGCCTGCGCGTGGTGCGTCAGTGCCGCACTAACCACGACGACATCATCGACCTGGTGCTGTTCTTGAACGGTGTACCGGTGGCCACGGCGGAGCTCAAGACCGACTTCACGCAGGACATGAACGCGGCGGTGGACCAGTACCGCTTTGACCGCATCCCCAAGCCCAAGGGCCGGCCGTTTGCCGAGCCACTGCTGGACTTTCCGCGTGGTGCGCTGGTCCACTTTGCGGTGAGCAACCGCACGGTGATGATGGCCACCCGCCTGCAGGGCCCCGCCACGCGCTTTCTGCCCTTCAACCAGGGTGACCACGGCGGCGCTGGCAATCCGGCCAATCCGGCAGGCCACCGCACCGCCTACCTATGGGAGCAGGTGTGGCAGCGCGACAGCTGGCTGGAAATCATTGGCCGCTACCTCGTCACCCAGCGTGACACCAAGAAGAAGGTGACGGGCTTCATCTTCCCGCGCTACCACCAGCTCGACGCCACGCGCAAGCTGCAGGCGGCCGTGCTGGCCGAAGGGGCCGGGCACAAGTACCTGATCCAGCACAGCGCGGGCAGCGGCAAGACCAATTCGATTGCCTGGACGGCGCACTTTCTGGCCGACCTGCACGATGCGCAGAACCACAAGCTGTTCGACAGCGTGCTGGTGGTGAGCGACCGCAATGTGCTGGACGCGCAGTTGCAAGAGGCCATTTTCGACTTCGAGCGCACCAAGGGCGTGGTGGCCACTATCAAGGGCGAGGGCGGCAGCAAGAGCGGTGAGCTGGCCGAGGCACTGGGCGGAGGCAAGAAGATCGTGGTTTGCACAATCCAGACCTTTCCCTTCGCCCTCAAGGCCGTGCAAGAGCTGGCCGCCACACAGGGCAAACGCTTTGCAGTGATTGCCGACGAGGCTCACAGTAGCCAGACGGGCGAGGCCGCAAGCAAGCTCAAACAGCTGCTGAGCGCTGAGGAACTGAAGGACCTGCAGGATGGCGGCGAGGTGGGCACGGAGGACCTGCTTGCGGCCCAGATGGCGGCTCGTGCCAACGACAAGGGCATCACCTACGTGGCCTTCACCGCCACGCCCAAGGCCAAGACGTTGGAGCTGTTTGGCCGCCGCCCACAGCCTGATCAGCCCGCCGGGCCGGGCAATCTGCCGGCGCCGTTCCACATCTACAGCATGCGCCAGGCCATTGAGGAGGGCTTCATCCTCGATGTGCTGAAGAACTACACACCCTACAAGCTGGCCTTCAAGCTCGCGAACAACGGCAGGGAATGGGACGAGAAAGAGGTCGAGCGCAGTGAGGCCATGAAGGGCCTGATGCGCTGGGTGCGTCTGCACCCCTACAACATCAGCCAGAAGGTAGCGGTGGTGGTGGAGCACTTTCGTGAGAATGTACAGCCTCTGCTGGATGGTCACGCCAAAGCCATGGTGGTGGTCGGCAGTCGCCAGGAGGCGGTGAGATGGCAGTTGGCCATTCAGCGGTACATCCAAGACAACGGCTACAAGCTGGGCACCTTGGTGGCCTTCTCGGGGGAGGTGAATGACCCGGAGCAGGTAGACGAAGCCGTCACTGAAAATAGCACCCGTCTGAACCCCTTGCTCAAGGGCCAAGACATGCGCGAGGCGTTTGCGACGGACGACTACCAAATCCTGCTGGTGGCCAACAAATTCCAGACCGGGTTTGACCAGCCGCTGCTGTGCGGCATGTACGTGGACAAGCGCCTGGGCGGCATCCAGGCAGTGCAGACCCTGAGCCGCCTCAATCGGGCCTACAGCAGCGCCTATGGCCTCAAGGACACCACCTACATACTGGACTTCGTGAACGAGCCGGATGACATCCTGGCCGCGTTCAAGACCTATTACGAAACCGCCGAGCTGGCGGGGGTGACCGACCCGCATCTGGTGTACGACCTGCGCGCCAAGCTCGACGCCTCGGGCCACTACGACGAGTTCGAGGTCGAGCGCGTAGTGCTGGCCGAGATGTACACCAAGGCCACGCAGGCGATGTTGGTGGCCGCCATTGAGCCAGTGGCAGACCGACTACTCAAGCGATACAAGGCGGCGCAGCTGGCGCTTGCTCAGGCACAACAGACAGCCAAGGAGGGGCCGGCGACACAAGCGGCCAAGGACGAGTTGGCGGCGCTGCAGCTCTTTAAGCGGGATTTGGGCACCTTTGTGCGCGTGTATGCCTTCTTGAGCCAGGTTTTCGACTACGGCAATACGGACATTGAAAAACGGGCAATGTTCTTCAAGCGCTTGCTTCCTCTGCTTGACTTCGGCCGCGAGCGGGAAGGGGTGGATCTGTCGAAGGTCGTATTGACCCACCACCGTCTCAAAGATCAGGGCAAGCGTAGTTTGGCTCTGCATGACGACGATGGTGATCACAAGCTGCAACCACTGACAGATACCGGCGGTGGAGCGGTGCAGGAGAAGCAGAAGGTGCTGCTCTCTGAAATCCTCGCCAAGGTGAACGACTTATTTGATGGCGAGCTCAGCGATGATGACCGGCTGGTCTATGTGAACCATGTCAAAGGCAAGCTGCTGGAGTCCGACATCCTGGTGCAGCAGGCCAGCAACAACAGCAAGGGTCAGTTCGACAACTCCCCCGACTTGGACAGCGCGTTGACCGACGCGATCATTGATGCTTTCGGTGCATACACCAGCATGAGCAAACAGGCGCTGGATAGCGAGCGGGTGCGAGCCGGGCTCAAGGCCATCTTGCTGGGGCCTGCGCAGCTGTATGAGGCGCTCCGTGCCCGCGGTGGTGACGCGTAGTCTGAGGACTTGCTTTTCCGAGCGCATCCTGGGAACCGGGTTCTTTTATCAAGCAACAAGGGGCTCTTTGAGCTCGATGTCTTGTAGGTACGGTTCATGCTCGGCGGGAACTGTGACGGAAAACTCTCAGCTAGAGCAGTTTTCGCGACTTTTGAAGACCCAGTCAGACTCCGCGGAGCGGAGATCCTTGCGCTATTGAATGGGCCAATCTTCTTGGTTTTGCAGTCGGTTTGTTTTAATGCAGTGCTGAACGCATCCTTCCTGAAAGAGCTTGCGTTTCGCACCGCATTGGGATCAGGGCCCACGTCTCTGCACGAGCACGGACCAAGGTGATGGGGGAGGGTGATGGACACCCTCACTCCTCAATGTCGTCAAGTTGTCTTGGAGCTTGGAAGAACCGACGATACCGACACATCCGACTCGACGACTTGCCAGTTCTCTGCGTTCCGAGTCTTGGGTGCTTTGCGCAGCCGGTAGGGGCCCACGATCCTGCCCTCGTTGCGAGCCAGCCAGTGACCGAGCTTCCTGACGTTGATGCTTTCATTGCCCCCTGCTGCTTCAGCCAGCGCGTCCCGGAAGTCATCGGTCTCATCAAGGTGAACCGCGGCGTTGACGACGTCGCGAACCATTTTCGGGGCACCACCGTGCTTCTCATGCCAGCCTGCAAGGACCCTGCCCAACAGCAGCTGTGAGGGGTCTTCCTTCAAACCTTGGAAAACGCTTTCTGCAGGGTCAGGCTGCCCAAGCCAGAGCAGGGGTTGCCGGCACCAGTTGCTCCAGTCCGAGTAGCTCGCGAGAGATGGGCAAGTCGCAATTGGGCGACCCGCCAAAACCCAAGCGCGCACGATTGTCAGTGCCGCGCCGATGAACTTAATGCGGTCCCGGCGAACCTCGTCGAGGAGGTTGGGACGTTTGTAGACGCGCGCAGCGGGTGATTCCATGCCGGGATCCAGATGGATGCAGATACAACGCCGCACCATGTCATCGATCGGACGGACGTTGTTGCCGCTCGAAAGAAACAGGGTCTTGGTGGGCACTACGACGGTCCGGGATTGTCCAAGCTGGCGGCCTTCGAGGTATTCACTGGTCAGCGCACTGCACAGCTTGTCGAACGGCCGCAAATCAGTGGTGAGATTGTCAAACTCGACTACCGCGGGGGCTTTCATCAGCTGCGACAAAAGCAGCTTGTCGCAAGCATCGTTGCTGCGCGGGAAGGCAACCGGCGATCCAGGCGTGGGCGTCGCAAAGGCACTGATCAACTGGCACAGAAACGACTTCCCAGAGCCGGGTTGATGGGCCATGACGTGAAACATGGGCGCATGCGGAAGGCTTGGCCGAACTGCGGCGGTCAGCAGCGCAGAAAGAGCTGCAGAACGATCCACCAAGGTCGCAAAAGCACACTCGGAGAGAAGCTCGTCCAGAGTGGAAAGTGCGCTCATTGCGTCATCACGGTTGGGATGTTCCGGGACGGAAAAGCCACCCGCGTCGAACATGCCCAAAATGCGGGTGTGAGGGTCATATCCGGGGGCGGACCGGACGGTGGAATCGACTCGAAGAAATGGCTGGCTGACGATACCGTTCAGGACCGGGAGCCGACCAAACTTCCACGATTCGGCGAGAAGCCTGCAGATCCGGGGGCATGGGTCGATGGCCATCCATTCGCCTTTGCGTTTGTCGAAACGAGACCATTTACTGAGCCCGGCGAAGGCAACCACCAGATCTTGACCGGAAAGTTCGCGGATGTGATGCCTGCTCACTGCGGGATCAAAGCGGATGCTGACGATGCGATCGCCTCTTGAATAGTAGTCACCGGAATCCGCCAAAACATGCTCCGCAGAAGCGAGCGTCTTTTCCAGCTCACCAGCTTTTACCTCGATGATCGGAAGGTCGCGCGAAGCGCAATCAGCTTCGGAGGACCCTGTGGAGGCCGGATCTTCCTTTTCCACGCCCCTGTCATGCGGAACAGGGTCCTCGCCCTGAGTGAGGGTCGAGCTGGATACCGGCGATACGCAACGCTCAGGTCCCGCATCGTTCAGTCCCATATCGTCCAGCAGATCTTGCAAACGCTTCTCGTCTTCCTCTGGGGTCGTATCGGGAGGGAAGATGGACACACCGGGGGCGAGACCATGGGCCAACAAAACTTCCTGCGCCGCGTACTCTGCAACGCCAGCAGACTCATCCGGTCCATTGCGGGCCTCGTTGTTCTCGGTCTGGAGCGTGTAGTGCGACAGTGCATTCTTCGCGCCGGCCAGATCGTCGATAACCGGTTCTTGGCTTACCTCAACTTCGTCATCTGGCGGGAAGTACGACACGTCTGGCTCGACCTGATGGGTTTCGATATCCGTGAAAGGTGACTGATCAAAGGTGGTTTCGTTCATTCCAATGTGTTCTTTGTATGGAGATGCAGAGGGGCTGCGAATGATGAGAGGACGCCCGAATCAGGCCCTGTTGGAATACTGGTCGTCGTTGGTTGCTGGAGCGCATCCGAGGATGCTGCGGAGCGTTGCGACGGGCCAGGCAAGCCTTCCGTTGACCCGCTTGGGGCGGATAGGTCCATCCTCGTAGCAAGCCCACGCGCGGAGGGTTTGTGGTCGGCGGTTGAGGTGATACGCAGCTGTAGCGGTATCCACCACGGTTCGGGTTTCCATTTCGAGAGGTGTGGCTGTGTTGTGAGTCAGCATGTCGAACGAATTTCTAAAGGTATTTAGGAGCAGTAGGGGAGGGCAGACGAGGCGGTGATGTTGTCGCCCTCTTGGTGCAAAAGAAGAGGTTGTTTAGTAAGTATCAGTAAGTCATAGCTGACTTAACCAATGCGGCGGGAAGCCGCATGGATACTGGTCTTCCCGTGTTTTGGAAGATCAGAAAACGCACGAATTTTTCGTCACTGAAAGTGCGTTCGAGGCGCCCCAACGCTTGGCCGATCCTGTTGTTCAGCTCTGTGTCGCGTTTGAAAACCAGGTCGGGTTTCTGACGCTCGCCGCCAGGCAAAAATGCACCCACTCCGATGCGCTCCCAGTGCGGCAGATCGAACTCCCCTTGCTTTGAGTGCAAGAGCTCGAGGAGGCGGCTCCTGCGAGATTTCCGCACCTTCCTACGCCTCGATCCGGACACGTGGGTGAAGTACGGCATGAGCGCCTTCCGGAATTTGAAGCCCAGGAGATCCTCGATGGTGGAGAGGCCGTGGTGGTCCAAGCCCACCATGCCCATGCGGACCTCGACGCGAATACAGTGCTGAGCGACGGATAACGACTTGCCTTGGTCGAACTGCTTGTAGTAGGACTTGACCTGAACGCCATCGTTGCGGTGACCCATGAGCAGTTGCGCGTCAGGGCCTGGCACCCGGCGGTTGTATGGGATGGTTTTTTTGAGGGACGGCTCGTAGGCACCGCGGAAGCCGCTGTTCGTGCCATCGATGAAGACAGGCTTGAGGCCCTTGACGACGAACTCGGTTGTAAAGGCTGTGAGGGCAACGTGCTGCTGTTCGGCTGTCAATTGCTTGGCCGTGCGAATGTCTACCCTGACTTCTAGCTCGTCAATGAAAGCCCCGGGGAAGATTTTGGCGAGCTGGACAACATCTGCTGCCGTCGCGTCATGGACTGTCAGCTTGCCAGGTGCGCTTTGTGGCCAGATCGCTTTGCCGTCAAGCGGCGGCAGAGTTTGCTTCTGCAGGCACCTGAATTTCACGAAGTCGATGCCCGCAGAGAACCTGTAGGCGCTCAGGGCTGGAGAGGTCTTGAATGTCATTGCGTCCTTTCGTTGCTGCCGGCTGCTGGCCGGTGAAAGGACTGTCGAGGACGATCTTAGGACGGAGATTCAAAGTAAGACCTTACTTATATTTCCCACGATACGTTGAGGAACTGATCATGGCTACTCGGCTTTCCGTGGCTTTTTCGGACTCAAGCCATAACGCTTGGCCAAGTGCTCTGAGATCTGATCGTCTTTGAGCAAAAAGTCTGGCAAGCCTCGCTTGCAAGCTAGCTCCCAAAGGTAGGGCTCGTAGTTTATGAAGCGCCTTTTCCCTGTCCTCGCCATTAAGTTGTAGACCGAAGTTCTTGTAGTTGGTCGTTGAATCCGCTCCTCCAGGGCGAGCTGCGCGACCTCGACGAAACTCATTTCCACGTGTCGGAGGTGATCCGGTCCCCTGTACACGCCTAGACGCCATCCGGCATGGCGATGGATGTACCTTTGGCAGACTTCCTCCATGAACGCGTCCTCCTCGTCAGCAGGAATCAACTGGTTTCTGGAGCCGCGTCTAGGTTTCTCCGCGTCAGTGTGCTGCGTGTTCTGGATGAAGTTTTGCCGTTCTTTCGCAACCCATGTCGCTGACCGGCCGACCAAGGATGCGGTTTCACTAAGGCTTAGACCATGCAGGACGGGCAACATGACTGCAAGCGCCCTGCGGAGCTCGGTGGCAGACTCCGTCGTCCTGGATGTGTGCAAGGCCCGCTCAATATCTTCGGGCGAACCGCTGGGCTTTCTGCTCATGCCGAGATCGAAGGGGGTGAGTTATGTTGACAGGGGACACGCGTTTGGCGGGTGCAGATTCGTCAAGGGGACCGGTGCCAGGCAGATCACTATTCTTGAGTAGTCTTTTCGGGTTTTTCCCGGGCTGCCCTAAGCAAATCACTCTCGATTGTTTGAAAACCCGCAGACATAGTCTGTAAACAGTCTGTAAGAGACCAAAAACGAAAAACCCCGCTATCTTAACGATAGCGGGGTTTCTTTTACTGACTTGGTGCCGGAGAGATGAATCGAACACCCGACCTTCTCATTACGAATGAGCTGCTCTACCGACTGAGCTACACCGGCGTAAGCCTCAAATTATAGCGTGGAATGGTAGCTTGTCACGCGCTCGACCTCATTTTTTGAGCCGAGGATCACGCTCACGCGCTCGTGCAGCTGGGTGGGCTGGATGTCCAGAATGCGTTGCTTGCCATTGGTGGCGGCGCCACCGGCTTGCTCGACCAGCCAGCCCATGGGGTTGGCTTCGTACATCAGGCGCAGCTTGCCGGGTTTGTTGGGCTCGCGCTTGTCCCAGGGGTACATGAAGACGCCACCACGGGTCAGGATGCGGTGCACATCGGCCACCATGCTGGCGATCCAGCGCATGTTGAAGTCCTTGCCGCGCGGGCCTTCCTTGCCCTGCAGGCATTCGTCGATGTAGCGCTTCACGGGCTCGTCCCAGTGGCGCATGTTGCTCATGTTGATCGCAAATTCCTTGGTGTCTTCGGGAATGCGGATGTTCTCTTCGGTCAGCACGAAGGAGCCCTGTTCGCGGTCGAGCGTGAACATGGCCACGCCGTCGCCCACGGTGAGCACCAGGGTGGTCTGCGGGCCGTAGATGCAGTAGCCAGCGGCCACTTGCTGCGTGCCGGGTTGCAGGAAGTCGCCTTCCTCCACGCCCCGGTCACCGTCGGGCTTTTTCAGCACGCTGAAGATGGTGCCGATGCTCACGTTCACATCGATGTTGCTGGAGCCGTCCAGGGGATCGAACAGCAGCAGGTATTCGCCTTGCGGGTAGCGATTGGGCACCAGGTAGATGCCGTCCATTTCTTCGGACGCCATGGCGGCCAGGTGGCCGCCCCATTCGTTGGCTTCGATCAGCACCTCGTTGGCGATGATGTCGAGCTTTTTCTGTATCTCGCCCTGCACGTTCTCGCTGCTGGCCGTGCCCAGCACGCCGCCCAGCGCGCCTTTGTTCACGGCGTGGCTGATGCTTTTGCAGGCGCGGGCCACCACTTCGAGCAGCAGGCGCAGTTGCGATGGGATGAGGCCGTCCACCCGTTGCTGCTCAACGAGGTAGCGGGTCAGGCTGATGCTTTTTGCCATGGAAGTCTTTGCGTTAAAGGGGTTAGTCGGCCAGTGCGCGGGTGACCACCTCGCGCACATCGTTGGACAGGTCAGGCTTGGCGGCGACGCGGGCAATGGCCTCGCGTGCGGCGCTGCGCCAGGGGTCTGCCAGCTTCTTCCAGCGATCGAGTGCGCGCGCGAGGCGGGCTGCGACTTGCGGGTTGATGGCATCCAGCTCGATCACGCGGTCGCTCCAGAACACGTAGCCTGCTGCATCCGCGCGGTGGAAGGCGCCGGGGTTGGCGCTGCAGTAGCTGAAGATCACGCTGCGCGCGCGGTTGGGGTTCTTCAGGCTGAAGTCCGGGTGCTGCATGAGCTGGCGCACGGCGGGCAGCACGTTGCCGCCACGGTCTGGCGCGCCGGCCTGCAGTGCGAACCACTTGTCGATGACCAGGGGCTCGTCCTTGAACATGGCGTGGAAACGCGCCAGGGCAGGGGCGGCCAGTTCACTACCGCTGGCGACCAGGGCGGTGAGCGCGTTGAACCGGTCCGTCATGTTGCCCGCCACCTTGAACCGCTGGTAGGCCTTGCCGGGCCAGATGGCATCACCACTGCGCTGGGCGGCAATACACAGCATGTGCAGCGCCAGGCCGCTGAGCGCGCGGCGGCCGGAGGAGACGGGGTCGGGGCGGTAGCCACCGGTGTCCTGGTTTTGCTCCCAGGCCCATTCCCAGTCGGCCTGGAGCGAGACGGCCAGTTGCTCGCGCATGGCTTCGCGCACGGCGTGGATGCGCTGTGGGTCCACCACGTCCTGCTGCTCGGCGATGTAGGTCTCGGACGGCAGGGTGAGCACCAGTTCCTTGAATGCGGCATCCAGCGAGGGGTTGCGCAGCACGGCACGCATGGCGTCCACAAACTCTGCGGGCAGGATTTGATGCTCAAATCGGCCGTTGCCGCCTGTCTGTAAAGCGTTATTTGCTATTGAATTGATAGCTATTCGCAGTGCCAGGCGCTGGCCCGCTTCCCAGCGGTTGAAGGCGTCGGTGTCGTGCGCCAGCAGCGTCAGCAGCTGTGCGTCGGTGTAGTCGATGTCCAGCACCACGGGCGCGCTGAAGCCGCGCAGCAGCGAAGGCACGGGTTCGGCATCGAGGTTGGTGAAGGTCAGCGTCTGCGATGCCTCGGTGAGCACAACCACGCGTGATGTGCTGGCCGACGACTCTTCGCCCGACAGGTGCAGGGGCAGGGCGGCGCCGGTGCGGGCGTCGATCAGGCCCAGGTCCACCGGGATGACGAAGGGCTGCTTCTCGCTCTGGCCGGGCGTGGCCGCGCAGCTTTGCGACAGCGTGAGTGCGTAGCAGCGCGTGGCGGCGTCGTAGCGGCCCGTGGCGCGCACGCGGGGCGTGCCGGCCTGGCTGTACCAGCGCTTGAACTGCGCCAAGTGCTGCGTGAGTGGGCTGGCCGGGTTGGCGTCGGCTATTGATTGCACGAAGTCGTCGCAGGTCACGGCCTGGCCGTCGTGGCGCTCGAAGTACAGCTTCATGCCCTTGGCAAAGCCGTCACGGCCCACCAGGTTGTGCTGCATGCGCACGACCTCGGCACCCTTTTCATAGATGGTGACGGTGTAGAAGTTGTTGATCTCGACGTAGCTGTCGGGCCGCACCGGGTGGGCCATGGGGCCCGCGTCTTCGGGGAACTGGGCGGTGCGCAGCACGCGCACGTCTTCGATGCGCTTGACGGCGCGGGCCGACGGGCTGCCCGCCAGATCCATGCTGAATTCCTGGTCGCGG
The DNA here is from genome assembly GCF_054950075.1 of Acidovorax sp. Q11. Classification (NCBI taxonomy): domain Bacteria; kingdom Pseudomonadati; phylum Pseudomonadota; class Betaproteobacteria; order Burkholderiales; family Comamonadaceae; genus Acidovorax; species Acidovorax sp. Q11. Next base: position 100,596 of record NZ_JBUDZG010000008.1, read on the forward strand.
AAGACGGTAAGGCCTTCCTTCAGGCTCAGCTGGAACCAGTCGCGGCAGGTCACGCGGTTGCCGGTCCAGTTGTGGAAGTACTCGTGGCCCACCACGCTTTCGATGTTGGCAAAGTCAGTGTCGGTGGCCGTGGCTTCGCTGGCCAGAACGTACTTCGTGTTGAAGATGTTCAGGCCCTTGTTTTCCATCGCGCCCATGTTGAAGTCGCTGGTGGCGACGATCATGAAGCGCTCCAGGTCCAGCGGCAGGCCGAAGCGGGCTTCGTCCCAGGCCACGCTGTACATCAGCGAGTTCATCGCGTGTTCGGTCTTGCCCAGGTCGCCAGGGCGCACATACACCTGCAGCAAGTGGTTGGTGCCCGAGCGGCTCTTGATGAGCTGCTCGCGTGCCACCAGCTTGCCTGCCACCAGCGCGAACAGGTAGCAGGGCTTCTTGTGCGGGTCTACCCACTTGGCGAAATGCCGGGCGCCGTTGGGGCCGTCTTCCAGCGCGCCGCTGTCCACCAGATTGCCGTTACCGAGCAGAACCGGGTACTGCGCCTTGTCGGCGCGCAGCGTGACGGTGTAGCTGGCCATCACATCGGGCCGGTCCAGGAAGTAGGTGATGCGGCGAAAGCCCTCGGCCTCGCACTGCGTGAAAAACGTGCCCTGGCTCACGTACAGGCCCATGAGCTGGGTGTTCTTGGCGGGGCAGCAGGTGGTGAAGATCTCCAGCGCGAAGGGTTCATTGCCTTCGGGCAGATTCTCCAGCACCAAGCGGGCGCCTTCCATCTTGAACGAGGTGCCCTGGCCGTTGACCAGCACACGCGCCAGGTTCAGCTCGTCGCCGTCCAGCTTCAGTGGCTCGGCCGCCACGTCCGGGTTGCGGCGCAGCACCATGCGGTTGAGCACACGGGTCTTGTTCGGGTCCAGGTCGAAGGTGAGTTCGACGCTGTCGATCCAGTAGGCGGGGGCGGTGTAGTCCTCGCGGCGGATGGCGATGGTCTGGCCTGCTCCGTCTCCACTTCCGTCTGCGCTATGCAGTTGCAACATGGATGCTCTCCAGAAAGTCGGTGTTCATGAGTTCGGTGTAGTCGCGCACGGCAGCCAGCACATGCGGCCCGGCCAGTTGCTCGGGCGTGTGGGTGCTGCAGATGGCCACGGCGCGCATGCCCGCGCGGCGGGCGGCCTCGATGCCAAAAGGCGCGTCTTCAAAGACGATGCAGTGTGCCGGGTCGGCCGCAATGCGGCGTGCGGCTTCCAGAAAGATGGCGGGCTGGGGCTTGCCGGGCAGGCCCTCGTCGCCGCGCACGATGGCTTGCGGCGCAGGTGTGAGCCCCAGGTGGCCCAGGGCGAATTCCACGTTGCCGATGTCGCCCGCCGTGCCCACCGCCACCTTGAGGCCGCGCGCATGCACCTGCCCTGCAAACTGGCGAAAGCCCGCCACTTCGGCGAAGCGGGGGGCAAACAGCTCGCGGTAGATGGTTTCTTTTTCGTGCGTGAGCGCGTCGGCCTCGTCTTGCGACACGGCACGGCCCAGCAGTTCCACGATGCACTCGGTGCCGTTCTTGCCCGTGGTGCGGGCCATGAGGTCGGGCACGTCGATGTCCATGCCCCGGCGGCGTGCAAACTCGACCCACGCCTGGGCGTGCCAGGGCATGGAGTCGATCATGGTGCCGTCCATGTCGAAGATGATGGCGTCGGTGCGCATCCGCATCGCTCAGACGCCTTGCTTCAACGAAGCTTCGATGAAGGCATCGAGGTCGCCGTCCAGCACCTTCTGCGTGGCCGAGATTTCGACGTTGGTGCGCAGGTCCTTGATGCGGCTGTTGTCCAGCACGTAGCTGCGGATCTGGTGGCCCCAGCCCACGTCGGTCTTGGTGTCTTCCAGCTTTTGCTGCTCCTCCATGCGCTTGCGCATTTCGAAGTCGTACAGGCGGCTGCGCAGGCGCTGCCAGGCCACATCGCGGTTGCTGTGCTGGCTGCGGCCGTCCTGGCACTGCACCACGATGCCTGTGGGGATGTGCGTGAGGCGCACGGCCGAGTCGGTCTTGTTGATGTGCTGGCCGCCCGCGCCGGAGGCTCGGAAGGTGTCGGTGCGCACGTCGGCGGGGTTGATGTTGATCTCGATGGAGTCGTCGATCTCGGGGTAGACGAACAGCGAGGCGAACGAGGTGTGGCGGCCGCCCGAGCTGTCGAACGGGCTCTTGCGCACCAGGCGGTGCACGCCGGTTTCGGTGCGCAGCAGGCCAAAGGCGTATTCGCCTTCGATCTTGATCGTGGCGCTCTTGATGCCCGCTACGTCGCCCGGGGTTTCGTCTTCGACCGTGGCCTTGAAGCCCTTGCGCTCGGCGTACTTGAGGTACTGGCGCAGCAGCATGCTGGCCCAGTCGCAGGCCTCGGTGCCACCGGCGCCGGCCTGGATGTCCACAAAGCAGTTGAGTGGGTCGGCCTCGTTGCGGAACATGCGGCGGAACTCCAGCTCTTCCACCGCCGCGCGCATCGTGGCGGCTTCCGATTCGATGGTCAAAAGGCCGGCTTCGTCGCCTTCCTCTTTGCTCATCTCATACAGCTCGGCGTTGTCGGCCAGATCGCGGGTGAGTTTGTCCAGCGTGACCACCACGCTGGATAGCGATTTTTGTTCCTTGCCCAGCTCCTGGGCCTTCTTCGGATCGTTCCAGACCGAAGGGTCTTCCAGCGATGCGTTTACCGTGCGCAGGCGTTCGAATTTGGCATCGAAGTCAAAGATACCTCCGTAACTCTGCCGTGCGCAGAGCCAGGTCGCTGAGGGTGGTGCCGATGAGGTTGATGCGTTCTGCGTCCATGGTTCTTGTCCTGCGTGTTCTGTTGAATAACCCGCGATTTTCTCATGGGACAAGCAAAGTGCTTCGCCAAAGCCCTGCGATGGGCGTTGGAGCGCAAAGGCCCGGGCCTGCCGGGCCGATTTGGATGTGTTGTTAAATCAAAAATGATAGCTAAAAAGGCTTGTCCATCGCGCGGTGGAGCCTGTTTTTGCTTGAACTTTTGCTAGGCCTGCTCCAGAAACTCCTCGATCAGGCGGGCCACCTGCGCAGGCTGGTCGTGGTGCAGCATGTGCGCGGCGTCGTGCACCACGGCCGTGCGGCAGTTGCGCACATGGGTCAGGCGCTGGTGGTATTCGTCGAGCGTGTAGCGTCCCTTCCACCACTGGCCCAGGCTGTCGTCGCTGGCCTCCACGGCCAGCACGGGGGCGGTGATGTGCTTGTACAGCTCCATCGCTTCGTCCAGCCGGTAGAGTTGGGCGCTGGTGATCTTGTGGGCCGGGTCGCCCAGGATCTCCCATTGGCCTTGCGCATTGGGCTGCGCCCAGTGGCCCGCCAGCCATTGAGCTTTGTCCTCGGACAGGCGCGGGTTGGTCTTCATCAGCCTGCGGGCCACGCCGTCCTGGCTGTCGTAGCTCTTGAGGGCCATGTCGCCGGTGTGCAACTGCTTGATCTCGTCGATCCACTGCGCATAGCGCTTGGGCGCCTGATCGGGCCGCGTGGCAGGCAAGCCAAAGCCCTCCAGGTTCACCAGGCGGCGGATGCGCTCGGGCCGCACGCCCGCATACATCATGGCCACGTTGCCGCCCATGCTGTGGCCCACCAGGTCGATGGCTTCGCCGGGGGCGTAGTGGTCCAGCAGCAGGTCCAGGTCGGCCAGGTAGTCGGCAAACACATAGTGGTCCACGGGCGCGCCGGTGGTCAGGCCAAAGCCGCGCCAGTCGGGGGCGATGATGCGGCGCTCGTGTTGCAGCGCGTCCACCGTGAACTGGTACGAGGCACCCACATCCATCCAGCCGTGCAGCAGCACCAGCGTGGGCAGCGGGCTGGTGTCGGGGCCCCAGTGGCGGACGTGGTAGCTCAGGTGGCGCATGGGCAGCGTGCTGCTGCGCGAGGGTTTGAGAACTTGGTACATGTTCCGCAAATGGTAAGGCGATGGTATGCCCCCGCCTGTGCCGCGCTGTCACCAAGGAGTCCGGCGCCCGGCAGGCTTTGGCGTTCGCTTGTACCATCGCCGACCGGGGCCGCCGCAGGCCTTGTTTATCCCGATCATCTGGAGCTTTCACCGCATGAACACAGTCCGCTTGGGTCAGAGTGACCTGCTTGTCACCCCCATTTGCCTGGGCACCATGACCTTCGGCGAGCAGGTCAACGAAGCCGATTCCCACGCCATCCTGAGCCAGTCGCTCGCGCGCGGCGTGAACTTCATCGACACGGCCGAGATGTACTCGGTGCCCGCCAAGGCCGAAACCTTTGGCGCCACCGAAACCATCATCGGCAACTGGTTTGCCAAGAACCCCGGCGCGCGCCAGAAGCTGGTGGTGGCCACCAAGGTGGCAGGCCCATCGCGCGGCATGCCCTGGGTGCGCGAGGGCAAGGGCATGACCCCGGCCGACATCGTGGCATCGTGCGAGGCCAGCCTGCGCCGGCTGCAGACGGATGTGATCGACCTCTACCAGATCCACTGGCCCGAGCGCCATGTGCCCGCGTTCGGCAACATGTATTACGACCCCGCCAAGGAAACGTCGCAAACCCCCATCCGCGAGCAACTCGAAGCGCTGGCCGGGCTGGTGAAGGCGGGCAAGGTGCGCTACATCGGCCTGTCGAACGAAACCCCCTATGGCGTGCACGAATTTGTGCGCCTGGCTGAGCAGCACGGCCTGCCGCGTGTGGCCACCGTGCAGAACCCGTATTGCCTGATCAACCGCACCTGGGAAAACGGCATGGACGAAACCTGCCACCGCCTGGATGTGTCGTTGCTGGCGTACTCGCCACTGGGCTTTGGCCTGCTGACGGGCAAGTACGACGAGAGCGGCACCACCGGCCCGAACGCCCCCCAAGGCGCGCGCATTGCCACCTATGAGTCGGTGCGCAAGCAGCGCTGGGGCCGCCCCGAGGCGCTGGCTGCCTCGCGCCGCTACAACGCACTGGCCCGCGCCAACGGCATGACCCCCACGCAGATGGCGCTGGCGTTCTGCTACACCAAGTGGCAGGTGGCCAGCACCATCATCGGCGTGACGTCGGTGGCGCAGCTGGACGAAGACCTGAACGCCTGGGGCACCACGCTGTCGCCCGAAGTGTTCAAGGAAATCGATGCGATCCGCTGGGAGCTGCGCGACCCGGCTTTGTAATGGCTCCCCCCTGAGTCGCCTGCGGCGCCTTCCCCCCTGAGGGGGGACGACACCATCGCTGCGGGGCGGCCCTTGCTTGGTGTCCCTCGCCTGGGCGGCGCCAGTTTCGGGGGCTGTAGGTTGCTGTTCAGGCTCCCGCTGTAGTTTGTGCAATCAAGGCGCCTTCCCTCCAAGGCGTGCCTTGTGCCTCACCCAGGTCCCAGAACAGCCCGGCCATCACCGCCAGCCCTTCGCGCGCCACGGGCGCCAGTAAGTGCTCGTTGGGCGCATGCTGGGCGCAGGCGGGGTACGAGTGGGGCACCCACAGCGTGGGCAGGCCCAGCTGGTCGGCAAAGATGTCGTTGGGCAGCGATCCTGCCAGGTTGGGCAGCAGCGTGGCGGGCTGGCCTGCGCTGGCATGCAGCGAGGCCATTGTCCAGTCCACCCAGGGGTTGTGCAGATCGAGCCGCGTGGCGCCGCAGAGCATGCCCATGGTGATCTCGACCTGACTGAAACCGTGTGCGTCCAGGTGCTCGCACAGCGTGGCTTGCACGTTCTGCCAGTCGGTGCCCACCACAAAACGCAGCTGGCAATGTGCCACAGCCTGCGCGGGGATGGCATTGATGGGCCGCTGCGCGTTGCCCGCGCCCAGCGCCAGTACCTCCAGCGTGTTCCAGCCCACCAGTTGTTCAGCCGGTGTCAGGCCAGGCTCGCCCCAGCCGGGCGTGAGCGCCGGGGCGTCGGCATCGGCACCGATCACCACATCCTTGAGCGCCGTGCGCAGCTTGTCGGGCACCGCAGGCGGCAGCAGGCCTTTGACGAGGATGCGGCCCTTCGCGTCCACCAGCGTGGCCAGTGCGTGGGTGAGCACCGTGGCCGGGTTGGCGAGCACGCCGCCCCAGTTGCCCGAGTGGTAGGCCTTGTCACGGCTGCGCACGGTGAGTGCAAAGTTGATGGCTCCGCGTGAACCCAGGAAGAGGGTGGGGTGGCCCGCGTTTACACGGGGGCCGTCGCTGGCCACGAACAGGTCGGCCTGCAGTGCATCACGGTGCTGCTCGCAGAAGGCGCCCAGGCCGGGCGAGCCCGCCTCTTCGCCCATTTCCATGAGCAGCGTCACGTTGTAGCCCAGGCGGCCGCCCCGGGCCTCGATGGTGTGGGCCAGCGCGGCCAAGCTCACGGTGTGCTGGCCCTTGTTGTCGGCCGTGCCCCGGCCATACCAGCGCTCGCCTTCGATGGTCAGCGCCCAGGGCGAAAGGCCCTCGCGCCATTGGGCGTCCTGCCCATTGACCACGTCGCCATGGCCGTAGGTGAGCACGGTGGGCAGGGCGGGGTCTTCCACGCGTCGGGCCACCAAAAAGGGGCCGCCTTGGGGTGAGGGGTTGTCGAGCACCTGGCACTCAAAACCCAGGGGGGTGAGCCAGGGCACCATTTCGTCGGTGAGGTAGGCGCGCAACTCGGGCGGCACCTTGCCGGTGTCGCTTTCGGTGCGCCAGGCCACGCGGCGGCGCAGGTCGGTGGCAAATTGGCCGCCGTCGAAGTAGCGGTGCACGTTGTCGATCAGGTGTTGTCGGGTCATGGTGCGGGTCCTGTTCTGGTGTTCGTCAATCCACCACGATCTTGGCGCGGTGGGCCAGAGCGCGGTAGCGGCCAATTTCGTTGTCCATGGCCGCGTGCATGGCTTTGGGGCCCACAAACACGGGTTCCATGCCCTGGGCGCGGATCTGTTCCTGCAACTGGGGGTCGAGCATCGCGGCTTCCACTTCCTTGATCAGCTTGTTCACGATGGGGGCGGGTGTGCGTGCTGGCGCGGCCACGGCATACCAGCCGTCAAAGGCGGCATCCGGCAGCTTTTGCTCTGTCACGGCGGGCACTGAGGGCAGGGCGCGAGCGCGTTCGTTGCCCGCAATCGCCAGCGCCCGCAGCTTGCCGGAGCGCACATGGGGTGCTGCGCTGGCCACGGTGTCGATGGCCATCTGGATCTCGCCGCCGATCAGGCCCATCATGGCCTGCGCGCTGCCCCGGTAGGGCACGTCCTGCAGGCGCACGTCCGCCGCCTGCTCCAGCAGTGCACCGACCAGGTGCGGGGCCGAGCCCGATCCGAATGTGGCGTAGTTGATGGTTTTGGGGGCCGCCTTGGCCGCCGCGAGCAGCGCGGCCAGGTCCTTGTAGGGCGCATTGGCATTGACCACGATCACCAGTGGTGCGCGGGCCACGATGGCCACCGGGGCGAGGTCCTTGAGCGGGTCATACGGCAGCTTGTGGCGCAGCGCTGCGTTCACGGTGTAGCTGGTGGAGCCCGAGACCAGCAGGGTGTAGCCATCAGGCTCGGCCTTGACCACGTTCTCGGTGCCGATGATGGTGGAAGCACCGGGTTTGTTGTCGGTGACCACCGGCTGACCCAGGCGCGCAGATAGCTTCTGGCCCAGGGCGCGGGCCACGGCATCGGTGCCGCCGCCGGGCGGGAAGGGCACCACCACACGCACGGGGCGCTGGGGCCAGGCCTCCGAAGGCGTGGCGGTCTGGGCAAACGACAGGCTGCTGACGCTGGCGAGGGCGGCCAGGGCAGCGGACAACAACGAGGCTCGAACAAGGCTTTTCATGCGGACTCCGGTGGGAAGCGCCCTGGCACCAACGGGTGCAACGGGGCATGGGTGAATTGGAGCCTCAAGCCATGCAAGATGGATGCTGGTTTACCATTGCTTTGAATAGAGATTTGGCAACTGACCATTGCTTTTTTGTGATTGGATACGCCGTGGCCGTTTCATTGCTCAGCCTGCCTTTGCGCTACTTTCTGGAGGTGGCGCGCACCGGCTCCGTCAACCAGGCCGCCCAACGCCTGTATGTGGCGGCGTCGGCCGTGAGCCGCCAGCTGGGCAAGCTGGAAGACAGCCTGGGTGTGGTCCTGTTTGAGCGCCAGGCCCGGGGCATGACTCTGACCGAGGCGGGCACCCGGCTGCTGGCCCACGCCAGCGCGCACGATGCGCAGGCGCTGGAGCTGGTGGATCAGTTGCAGGACCTGTCCGCCCAAGGTGCCTTGCGGGTGCGGCTGGCCTGCACGGAAGGGTTCGCAGCCGCCTTCATGCCGTTGGTGATGGCGGGGTTTCGGCAGACGCACCCGCAGGTGCAGCTGCAATTGCAGGTGGCGGTGCCGCAGGAGGTGTCGGCCTTGGTGCTGCGGGGCGAGGTTGATCTGGCACTGAAGTACAGCATGGCACCCGAAAAGGGCCTGCAGGTGCTGCACTCGGCGATTGCCCCTATTTATGCCGTCATGCCCGCACAGCACCCGCTGGCCCGCCAGCGCAGCGTGTGCGTGGCCGATGTGGTGCGCTACCCACTGCTGCTGGGCGCGGCCAACACCACGGGGCGGCAGCTGTTCGACCTGAGCTGTGCGGTACAGGGGCTGCGCTACGTGCCTGCCGTTGAGAGCAATTTTTCGTCAGCACTGCTGCCGCTGCTCAGCGGGCAGGACGTGGTGCTGGCCAGCTATCTCACGGCGGCGCGCTGGGTGGAGGCAGGCCTGCTGGCGGCCCGGCCGTTTGACGAAGCGCAGTTGCAGCAGCGGCGCCTGCAGGTGCTGGCTGCCGAAGGGCGGGTGCCCTCTGCCCTGGTGGAGCAGTTCACCAAAGCGCTGGTGGTGGCCATTGAGGAGTATGGCAAGCGCAAGGTGGGGCGGCGCCGCAAGGCGGCAGCAGCGCCCGGCGCGGTGTTCTGAAGCATCGGGCGTTTTCCAAACATTCACATTTGGATACGGATACCATCGGTGCCCTATCCGCACCACACCATGGCCAAGAAAGAACACGTTTCCGAGACCCAAGCCACCCAGCTGCTCAAGGCGAACAAGGTGGCCTTCACCGAACACCCGTATGAGTACCTGGAGCACGGCGGCGCCATGCACAGCGCCGAGGTGCTGGGGCTGGACCCTTTCACCGTGGTAAAGACCCTTGTCATGCAGGACCAGGACGCCAAGCCGCTCTTGGTGCTGATGCACGGCAACCGGAAGGTGTCCACCAAGAACCTCGCGCGCCAGATCGGTGCCAAGTCGGTCGAGCCCTGCGCGCCCGAGGTGGCCAACCGGCACAGTGGTTACCTGGTGGGCGGCACATCGCCGTTTGGCACGCGGCGCACCATGCCGGTCTATATCGAGGAAACCATCCTGGCGCTGCCCCGCATTGCCATCAATGGCGGGCGCCGGGGTTTTTTGGTGCAGCTGGACCCGCAGGTGTGTGTGCAGCTGCTGGGTGCCAAACCCGTGCAATGTGCGCTGGCAGAATAGGCCGCCGCGCGATGCAGCCCGTCAGAAGGCTGACCATTTGATTTCCAAGGAGTTGCTTTGACCGCCGTTTATCCCGTTCTCGCCGCTGTGGCCGCCTACCTGCTGGGCTCGCTGTCGTTTGCCGTCATCGTGACGCGGGTCATGGGCCTCTCCGACCCACGCACCTATGGCAGCAAGAACCCGGGCGCTACCAATGTGCTGCGTTCGGGCTCCAAGGCCGCCGCCATCGTCACGCTGCTGCTGGATGCCGTGAAGGGCTGGCTGCCCGTGGCGCTGGTGATGTGGTTTGGTCACCCCTACGGCCTGGAGGACGGCACCGTGGCCCTGGTGGGGCTGGCGGCTTTCCTGGGGCACCTCTGGCCGGTGTTCTTCCGCTTCGAGGGCGGCAAGGGTGTGGCCACGGCGCTGGGCGTGCTGGTGGGCGTCAGTGGCTGGCTCGGTCTGGCGACAGCACTCACCTGGGGCATCATCGCCTTTTTCTTTCGCTATTCGTCGCTGGCTTCGCTGGTGGCCGCTGTGTTTGCCCCGGTGTACTACCTGCTGGTGGACGGCGTGGTCTGGTATGCCGAAGGCACGATTGCCGCTTCGATGGTGGTGATGGCGTTGTTGCTGGCCTGGCGGCACAAGGAGAACATCCAGCGGCTGATGGCAGGCAAGGAGTCGCGCCTGGGCAGCAAGAAGGACAAATCGGGTGCCGAGGCGGGCGCGCCGTCTGGCAAGGCGCACAAGTAGCGCGAAAGATGGTCCCGATCGCCTCGCAGGCAGGGCGATCAGAGGGCCTCAGAGTGAGCCGGGCCCCGTGACCAAGCCCCGCAGCCCGGCGCTGTGCTGGGCTGCATACAAACCCAGCCGCACCATGGTGCGATGGTTGAGTTCCAGACTCACCGCCGAGCGCGCCAGGGCCGACTGGATGCGTGGTTTGCCTGAGGCCGTCTGGTACAGGCTGGGCTGGGCGTGGTGGCTGCCGTTGCGGTCAAGCAGGCTGGCCACCAGGGGGTGATTGGCCTTGTCGCTGCGGCGCAGCACGATGGCTGTGTCGCCGTTGTCGAGTCGGACAAAGGTGCCGGGCGGGCACAGCCCAATGGATCGCACCAGGGTGTAGCTCACCTCATCGCGCTGGTCCACTTCCTGCCCCACGATGGCGCGCACCGAGTCGGTGGCGCTGCGGCCCGCGCGTGACTTGCGTGGGCTGATCATGGCCGCATAGCGGTCGATGGTGCCCAGGATGCGTGTGAGTCGGTCTTCCGGGTCCTGTCCTGCCAGAGGCACGCGTTCGGTGATGCTGGCATGGTGTTGCCCCACCACGTCCAGCCAGAGCGCATCGTTGATGAACAGGCGCTCCAGCAGCAGCATGCTTTCTTCGGGGTGGCTTTTGATGGCCTCCTGCTGCGCGGCGGTGGGGCGTTCGCGCTGCTCGGCCAGCTCGTCCTGCAGTGCGGTCATGCCGATGTTCATGGTGAGCGCGGCGCGCACCAGGCTGTCCCGCTCCCGCTGGGGCAGCTTGAGTTCAAGCGCCATGATGTGGCACAGCGTGCCGCACACCAGCGCATGGGATGCGCTGTAGCCCACGGTGGATGTGGACGCGAGCTGGAACATGAGGTACAGCGCCGCATCGATGTCGTGCGCCACCAGGTCCTGCAGCCAGGTGTCGAACTGCCGCACCTTGCCGGGGAAGTCCTGCACCTGCAGCGGCCGCGCCAGCAGCACCGACAGCGCTGATTCCAGATCGGACCAGAGGCTCAGAAGATCCTCATACTCCCCCTCGGAATGCGGGTGGCTGATGGCGGGGTGGGCGGACATGGCGGGTCAGTTGCGTTTTTCGAGCACCATCTGGTCGTTGCTGCGCGTCATCTGGAATTCGTTCAGAAAACTGTTGCCCAGCAGCACATAGGGCATGGGCTGGGAGGTGACGATGGCCTCTACCCCAAACACCTCCACATCGCCAACGCGCACAGAGTCAAGCTTCATGCGCCAGCCTTGCCCGACGCCGTTGGCAGTACTCATGCGCACGGGCTGGCCGCTTTGGTAGTTCAGCCCCATCCGGTCTGCGTCAGGGCGGCCAATGGCGACGGTGGAGGCACCGGTATCGACCATGTACTGCATCACCTTGCCATTGATGGTGCCGCTGTTCACAAAATGCCCCCGGCTGTCGGCGGTCAGCACAAGGCGTCTGCCGCTGGCGCCGCTGCGGCCCCCCACGCGCACCGGGGCTTCGCCCAGCCGCAGGATGCGCCGCTCGCCCTTGACTTCGACGGTGGCTTCTTCCTTGAGCACCGCGATGACCTTGACTCCCTGGAATTCATCCCCGGCGCCCACCGCACGCGGTGGGTGGGCATCCACCACCAGCAAGGCCTTGCTGCCCAGCATGCCGGCCAGCGCCACCGATTGCGCATGCACCGCTCCGGCGGAGGCCAGCAGAAGCCCGCCAAGGGCCACCATGGCGGCGGGCAGCAGGTGTACGGGCTTGGTCATGGTGTGGGCGATAAAAGTGGGTGGATCTTGCCGGGCGCCAGGCTCAGTCGCGGAAGTTGTCGAACGACAGCGGCACGTCGGTCACGTCCTTGCGGATCAGCGCCATGGCGGCTTGCAGATCGTCGCGCTTGGCGCCGGTCACGCGCACCTTGTCTTCCTGGATGGCGCCTTGCACCTTGAGCTTGCTCTCCTTGAGCAGCTTTTGGATCTTCTTGGCCAGCTCGCTCTCGATGCCGTTGCGCACCTTGATGACCTGCTTGACCTTGTCGCCACCCATTTTCTGGACGTCGCCCATGTCGAGGAAGCGCACGTCCACGCTGCGTTTGGTGAGCTTGTTGCGCAGCACGTCCTCGATCTGGGTGAGCTGGAAGTCGGCATCGCCAATCAGGGTGATGTCCTTGTCCTTGATCTCGATGCTGGCCGAGGTGCCCTTGAAATCGAAGCGGGTGGCGATTTCCTTGGCGGTGTTCTCCACGGCGTTTTTCACTTCAACCAGGTTGGCTTCGCAGACGGTGTCAAAAGATGGCATGGTGGTTCTCAATCTCGGGGAAACAGGGGGCAAATCGCAGCCCTTCCAAAGGGCGAATGCGACAATCGGGTCAATGGTAGTCGAGAAAAACGTCCCTTTGCAGCCCTGCAACACCTTCGGCATTGCCGCACGCGCGCAGACGCTGGTGCGTGTGCACTCCTCAGCCGATGTGCTGGCCGTGCTGGCCGACCCGGAGCTGGCGGCGGCGCCCAAGTTTGTGCTGGGTGGTGGCAGCAACATCATCCTGACCGGCGATGTGAAGCCCGTGGTGCTCAAGATGGAGATCAAGGGCCTGCGCCTGGTGGAAGAAACCCCCAAGGCGTGGATCGTGGAGGCAGGCGCCGGCGAGGTCTGGCATGACTGTGTGGCCTGGACGCTGGCGCAGGGCTTTCCGGGGCTGGAGAATTTGGCCCTGATCCCGGGCACCGTGGGCGCCTCGCCCGTGCAGAACATCGGCGCCTATGGCGTGGAGCTGCAGGACCGGTTCGAATCGCTGGACGCCATCGACCTGGCCACGGGCCGCGCCTTCACGCTGGACGCCGCACAGTGCGGATTTGGCTACCGGGATTCGGTGTTCAAGCATCCGCCCTCGGATGTGCCCGGTGCAGACGGGTTGCCCCGGGGCATGGGCCTGGAAGGGCGCGCCGTGATCACCCATGTGCGTTTTCGCCTGCCCAAACCCTGGAAGCCGGTGCTGGGCTATCTGGACCTGGAGCGCCGCATGGCGGAAGAGGGCGTGCTGCAGCCCACGGCCCAGCAGATCTTCGACTGGATCTGCGACATCCGCCGCACCAAGCTGCCCGACCCGGCCGTGGTGGGCAACGCGGGCAGCTTCTTCAAGAACCCCACCGTCTCGCCCGACCAGTGCGCCGACATCATCGCTCGCGAGCCGCGCATCGTGCACTACCCCATGCCGGACGGCAGCATCAAGCTGGCCGCGGGCTGGCTGATTGATGCCTGCGGCTGGAAGGGCAAGTCCATTGGCAAGGCGGGCGTGTATGAAAAGCAGGCCCTGGTGCTGGTGAACCGGGGGCAGGGCGCCGACAGCGTGACGGGTGGCGAGGTGATGACACTGGCCAAGGCCATCCAGACCAGCGTGTACGAGCGCTTCGGCATCCGGCTGGAGCCGGAGCCGGTGGTGGTGTAGGCCCGGCAAGCCTCTGCCAGATCGCCTTCAAACCCCGGCAGACCCCAGCAGCAGCCGCACCGCACGGGCAAAGAAAAAGCCACCGTCCCCGGTGGCTTTGCTCATTTTTTGATAGCTTCTAACGCATGATGGTCGCGCGCAAGAGGCATTTTTTGCCACTATTTTGAGTGGCAAACCCCCGCCAAACTCACTTGCGGTCGTTTTCCAGTTGGGCCAGGGCGGCATTGCCACCCAGCGACAGCAGGCCCGCGCGCGCATACACGCCCAGCTTGTCGCGCGTGTCCGAGATGTCCAGGTTGCGCATGGTCAGCTGGCCAATGCGGTCCAGCGGGCTGAACGGCGCGTCTTCCACCTTTTCCATCGACAGGCGCTCGGGGGCGTAGGTCAGGTTGGGCGATTCGGTGTTGAGCAGCGAATAGTCGTTGCCACGGCGCAGTTCCAGCGTCACGGTGCCGGTCACGGCGCGGGCCACCCAGCGCTGGGCGGTTTCGCGCAGCATGATGGCTTGCGGGTCGAACCAGCGGCCCTGGTACAGCAGGCGGCCGAGCTTGAGGCCGTTCAAGCGGTACTGCTCGATGGTGTCTTCGTTGTGGATGCCGGTCACCAGGCGCTCATAGGCGATGTGCAGCAGTGCGAGGCCGGGGGCTTCGTAGATGCCGCGGCTCTTTGCCTCGATGATGCGGTTCTCGATCTGGTCGCTCATGCCCAGGCCATGGCGGCCGCCGATGCGGTTGGCTTCGAGGATCAGTTCGACCGGGTCGTTGAATTCCACGCCGTTCAGCGCCACGGGCTGGCCTTCTTCAAAGCGCACCGAGACTTCCTCGGCCTTCACTTCGACTTCGGGCTTCCAGAACGCCACGCCCATGATGGGGTTGACGATGCGGATGCCGCTGTTCAAAAACTCCAGGTCCTTGGCTTCGTGCGTGGCGCCCAGCATGTTGCTGTCGGTGCTGTAGGCCTTCTCGGCGCTCATCTTGTAGCCAAACCCGGCTGCCGTCATGAAGGCCGACATCTCGGCACGGCCACCCAGCTCATCGATGAACAGCTGGTCCAGCCAGGGCTTGTAGATCTTGAGGGATGGGTTGGTGAGCAGGCCGTAGCGGTAGAAGCGCTCGATGTCGTTGCCCTTGAAGGTCGAGCCGTCTCCCCAGATGTTGACGTCGTCTTCCTTCATAGCCGCCACCAGCATGGTGCCGGTCACGGCGCGGCCCAGGGGGGTGGTGTTGAAGTAGGTCAGGCCGCCGGTGCTGATGTGGAAGGCGCCTGCCTGCAGGGCGGCAATGCCTTCGTGGGCCAGCTGCGTGCGGCAGTCCACCAGGCGGGCCTTTTCAGCGCCGTATTCCATCGCCTTGCGGGGAATGGCATCGTAGTCGGGCTCATCGGGCTGGCCCAGGTTGGCGGTGTAGGCGTAGGGCATGGCGCCCTTGAGCTTCATCCAGTGCAGTGCGGCGCTGGTATCGAGGCCGCCCGAAAAGGCGATGCCGACTTTTTGCCCAAGGGGCAGGCTTTGGAGAATGGTGGCCATGTGCGGGGTCCGTTGCGGTGTGGGGTGCGATCAGCCGAAGTGGCAGATGTAGTGGTAGGCCTCGGTCACGCGAATGTCGAACTTCGAGTTGCCGGGCACGCTGAACTTGTCGCCTGCGGACGACTTCACCCAGGCGTCGGTGCCTGCCAGCTTGTATTCGCAGGAGCCCGCGACGCATTCCATGATCTCGGGCGCACCGGTGTTGAAGGTGAGCGTTGCGGGCAGCACCACGCCCACCGACTTCTTCGTGCCATCGGGGAAGGTGATGCCGTGGCTCACGCACTTGCCGTCAAAGTACACATTGGCCTGGGTGGTGACGGACACGCCGTCGATTTTTTCGGTGGTCATGGATGCGCAGGATTGGGTTAGAGGAAACCCGCGATTTTAGGGCAGGGGTGGCGCGGCCCTGGCGGCCATGCCCAACGAAACCTGCGCCAGGGGCCGGGGCGCCTAGAAAAAGAGCCCCGAAGGGCTCCAATTCTGGTTGGCGAATGCTCAGGGCCTGGGTGTTGGGGGCTCCAGGCGCCCGCTCAGCGCCAGTAAGGGTTGCGGTGGTGGGGGTAGTACGGCCTATCGTAGCCATACTCAATCACCGTCACGGGTGGCGTTACATAGGTGGGCTGCTGGTAGACCGGTTGCACCGGGTAGGTGGATGTCACCACACCGGGCTGGCTGTACACGCCTTGTTGGGCGTACGGGTCAGGCTGGGTGGAATAGGTCTGGCCTGTGGGCTGCACGCTCAGCGGAATCCAGCGGCCGGGGTCGTTCTGGGTGCGTGTGGTGTATTGCCTGCCTGCGTACTCGTACACCACGTTGTAGCCCACGGTGCGGTTTTCGTAGTAGGTCTCGGTGGTGCAGCGCTGCACGTTCTGGTACTGCGGCTGGCCGCCTTCAATCTGATTGCCCAGCACGGCCCCACCGATCACGCCGATGGCGGTGGCGGCGGCGCGGCCACTGCCCTTGCCGATGGCATTGCCTGCGGCACCGCCCGCAATGGCGCCCATCACGGCGCCTGCGCCGCTGGTGCGGTTGCCGCTGTACACGGTTTCGTTGCCACACACCTGCTGGGGGATGCCCACCTGCTGCACGATGGGTGTGGCGGACAGCACACGGCCTTGTTCCTGGGCGCTTGCCAGGGAGGCGATAGCAGCCATGGCAGAAAAAATGACGATCTTTTTCATGGAGAAACTCCTTTCGGGTCGGTACATAACGCGCCGAACACAAGAAAAGTTTAGGCCCATGACGTCAATTCGGGCCCTGGCCGCCGTAAATCTGCGTAAAGATTTGTGCGATTTTCCCGCGTTGGCGGGCAAATGTCAGCCGGTCAGTCAGTCGGTATGACCCAGCGGGTTCGTCAGCCTTTGGGCGCTGCGTCGCGCCAGGCCTGCCACTGATCGGGCACAAAGCCCACAGAGACCCGGGTGTGGCCTGCGCTGTGCCATTCGACCACCGGCCGCTTGATCACACTGGGCTGGTCGTGCATCAGGGCGCTGGCGCTGGTGTCGTCCGTGACCGCCGCCTGGGTGCCTGCATCCAGCTTGCGCCAGGTGGTGCCCTGGCGGTTGACGAGCTTCTGCCAGCCCAGGGCGTTCAGCCAGCCGGGCAGTTGGCCGGTGGGGACGCCTTGTTTCTTGAAGTCGTGGAACTGGTAGTCCAGCCCTTGTTCGGTGAACCAGGCGCGGGATTTTTTGACGGTATCGCAATTGGGAATGCCGTACAGGGTGATGCGGGCGTTAGTCATGCCGCGCATCATCCTCGAAAACGCAGTGGGGAATGGGGCTCGGCGACAATCCTGGGCTGTATGCAAACCAAACCCCACACTCTGGAAGGCTGGCTGCGCCATTGCGAGCAGCTGCACCCTCACAACATCGACATGGGCCTGGACCGGGTCAGCGTGGTGGCACGCCGCATGGCGCTGCGTTTTGAATGCCCGGTGATCACAGTGGCGGGCACCAACGGCAAGGGCTCCACCTGCGCCATGCTGGAGGCCGTTGCCCAGCAGGCGGGCTACCGCACGGGGGTGTACACATCGCCCCACCTGGTGCATTTTGAGGAGCGCTGCCGTGTGCATGGCGAAAGCGTGTCTGCTTCTGATTTGGTAGCGCACTTCGAAGCTGTGGAGCGCGCAAGGGTCCAAAATGGCGATGAAATATCGCTGACCTACTTCGAGTTCACCACCCTGGCCATACTGCGACTGATGAGCCATGCGCGGCTGGATGTCGCCGTCCTGGAAGTGGGCCTGGGAGGGCGGCTGGATGCGACCAACATCATCGACGCCGACTGCGCCGTGATCACCAGCATCGACATCGATCACACCGAATTTCTGGGCCCCGACCGCGAGAGCATTGGCCGGGAGAAGGCGGGCATCATGCGCACCGGCCGTCCGGTGATCGTGAGCGACCCCATGGCCCCGCAGAGTGTGGTGGACCATGCGCGCGAGATCGGGGCAGACCTCTGGAGCTTCGGGCGCGATTTCAACTTCTCGGGCGACAAGCAGCAGTGGAGCTGGGCGGGGCGGGGGCGGCGTTATGCCGGGCTGGCCTATCCCTCGCTGCGGGGCGCCAACCAGCTGGTCAACGCCTCGGGCGTGCTGGCGGCGCTGGAGTCTCTGCGGGACCGCCTGCCGGTGACCGCACAGGCGGTGCGCAATGGCCTGGCCCTGGTGGAGTTGCCCGGCCGGTTCCAGATCGTGCCCGGCCAGCCCACCCTGGTGCTGGACGTGGCGCACAACCCCCATTCGGTGGCGGCCCTCACGGCCAACCTGGATGCGATGGGGTTCTTCCCCACCACGCACGCCGTTTTTGGCGCCATGGCCGACAAGGATCTGGGGCCCATGCTGGCCAAGGTGGGGCCCCTGGTGGACCGCTGGTATTTCACCAACCTGCCCACCCCGCGCGCCGAGACGGCCGCCACGCTGCAGCAGAAGTGGAATGCCGTGCAGATGGTGGCGGGTGGACGCCGGGATGTGACATCGAGCGTGCACGCAGACCCCATGCAGGCCCTGGCGGCTGCGGTGGCTGCGGCAGACCCCGCTGATAGAATCGTGGTCTTTGGCTCGTTTTATACGGTGGGCGGTGTGCTGATCAACGGAACACCTCGCCTGCAGGCCAAACATCTGGGCCAATAGGGCAGGTTCTGAGGTCCGCACGAGTCGTTACTCCATGGCATTTTTCAAGTTTCGGTGGCCCGGGCAGGGCGAGCAGCAACAGGCCGAAAAACCGTCCAAGCGCGGTGCGCGTGCGCCGCAGGCCGAGAGTATCGAGGTGATGCGCCGCCGGGCCCGCCACCGGCTGATTGGTGCAGCCGTGCTCGTGCTGGTGGGGGTGATTGGGTTCCCCCTGCTGTTCGACACCCAGCCCCGGCCTGTGCCCGTCGATATCCCCATCGAGATTCCTGACCGCAACAAGGTTGCGCCGCTGGTCGTGCCCGCGCCTGTGGCCGAGGCCCCTGTGCCCAAGCCTGCGACGCCTGCTGTGCCCCAGGTGGCTGCCCCTGCTGCGCAACGTGCATCGGCGCCGCGCAGCGTGGCCACCAATGGGCTGACGGAAGGGGAAGAGCTGGTGCAGAGCGCGCGTCCATCTGCTGCCAAGCCTGCGCCCGCAGCGCCCACCGTGGCTGCGGCCGCCCCTGCGGCTGCACCCAAGCCCGACACCAAACCGCCTGCGGCACCTGCGCCCGCGCCGGAGCCAAAACCGGCGCAACGCCCCGATGATTCGGCGCGCGCCCGTGCCCTGCTGGAAGGCCGCAGCGCCGAACCAGCGGCCAGCGCGAATGTCGAAGAAAGCCGTTTTATCGTCCAGGTGGGGGCGTTTGCCGATGCCGAAAAGGCCCGTGAAGCACGCACCAAGGTGGAGCGTGCCGGCCTCAAGACCTATACCCAGGTGGTGGACACCAAAGATGGAAAACGCACGCGGGTGCGTGTGGGTCCCTTTACCAACCGGGCGGAGGCTGACAAGGCGGCTGCGCGCATCAAGGCGCTGGAGCTGTCGGCCTCGGTGCTGACGCTGTAAGCCGGGCGGCCCGGCGGTTTCTATTTTTTGTGTCCATGGCTGCGCTGGATTGGATTTTTGTCGCGGTGCTGCTGGCTTCGATGCTGGTCGGTGCCTGGCGTGGCCTGGTGTTTGAAGTGTTGTCGCTGCTGGGCTGGGTGGTGTCTTTTTTTGTTGCCCAGTGGTTTGCGGCGGACATGGCAGCGCTGCTGCCTCTGGGCGAGTCGGCGGGATCGTTGCGGTATGCGGCGGGTTTTGTCGTGGTGTTCGTGGCGTCGGTGTTTGCCTGCGGGTTTGTGAGCTGGCTGGCCAAGAAGCTGATTGAGGCCATTGGTCTGCGGCCTGCTGACCGCACCTTGGGGGCTGTGTTTGGCGTGCTGCGGGGCATGGTGCTGCTGCTGGCGGTGGCTGTGGTAGTGGGGCTGACCTCGCTGCACGAAGCGCCCTGGTGGCAGGAGTCACAAGCTGCACCGGTGCTCGCCGAAGTGCTCAGGGGCTTGAAACCGGCGCTGCCGGAAGAATTTGGTAGGCATCTGCCTTCTTGATATCGATGGGGTGGCGGTCACAAGCTGCTGCCATGGGGTTGCCGCGGGGCTGTTCCCGCAAACGGATGGAAAACAACTATGTGTGGAATCGTCGGCGTCGTCAGCACAGCGCCCGTCAATCAGCTGATCTATGACGCCCTGCTGCTGCTGCAGCATCGCGGCCAGGACGCAGCGGGCATCGTGACCCAGCAGGGCCGCAAGTTCTTCATGCACAAGGCCAAGGGCATGGTGCGCGACGTGTTCCGCACGCGCAACATGCGAGCCCTGCCAGGCAATGTGGGCCTGGGGCAGGTGCGTTACCCCACGGCGGGCAATGCCTACAGCGAGGAAGAGGCGCAGCCTTTTTACGTGAATGCGCCTTTTGGCCTTGTGCTGGTGCACAACGGCAACCTGACCAATGCGCGCGAACTGCGCAACGAACTGTTCCAGACCGATCACCGCCACACCAACACCGAGAGTGACTCGGAGGTGCTGCTGAATGTTCTGGCGCACGAGCTGGAGCGCTCCACCCGGGGCGTGCCACTGCAGGTCGAGGATGTGTTCGCTGCCGTGCGTGCCGTGCACAAGCGGGTCAAGGGCTCATACGCCGTGATCGCCCTGATTGCTGGCCATGGTCTGCTCGCGTTCCGTGACCCCCATGGCATTCGCCCCCTGGCCCTGGGCCGCAGCCAGGATGGCACGCTGATGGTGGGCAGCGAATCGGTGGCGCTGGAGGGCACATCCCATGTGTTCGAACGCAATATCGACCCCGGTGAGGCTGTGTTCATCACGCTGGACGGCCAGGTCCATGCCAGCCAGTGCGCCGAGAAGCCGCAGCTCAACCCCTGCATCTTCGAGTTCGTGTACCTTGCACGCCCTGATTCGGTGCTGGATGGCATTTCGGTGTACCAGGCTCGTCTGAACCTGGGCGAGGCCCTGGCCAAGCGCGTGGTGTCCACCGTGCCACCCAACGAAATCGATGTAATCATCCCGATCCCCGAGTCCAGCCGCCCCAGTGCCACGCAACTGGCGCACTTGCTCGGCATTCCGTACCGCGAAGGCTTCGTCAAGAACCGCTATGTGGGCCGCACCTTCATCATGCCGGGGCAGGGCGTGCGCAAGAAGTCCGTGCGCCAGAAGCTCAACGTGATCGGCAGTGAATTCAAGGGCCGCAATGTGCTGCTGGTGGACGACTCCATCGTGCGCGGCACCACCAGCCGCGAAATTGTGCAGATGGCGCGCGACGCGGGCGCCCGCAAGGTGTACCTGGCCAGCGCTGCACCGCCGGTGCGTTACCCCAATGTGTACGGCATCGACATGCCTACCAGCAGCGAGCTGGTGGCCCACGGCCGCACGGTGGAAGAGATTCGCCAGGCGATTGGCTGCGACGCGCTGATTTACCAGGACGTGGATGGCATGAAGAAGGCGGTGGGCTCGCTCAATGCGTCCATCGCGGGCTTTGATGCCTCGTGCTTTGACGGCGTGTATGTCACGGGGGACATCACGGCAGAAGACATTGCCAGCCT
Organism: Acidovorax sp. Q11; assembly: GCF_054950075.1. NCBI lineage: Bacteria > Pseudomonadati > Pseudomonadota > Betaproteobacteria > Burkholderiales > Comamonadaceae > Acidovorax > Acidovorax sp. Q11. The sequence continues at coordinate 121,690 of NZ_JBUDZG010000008.1, forward strand.
GAACGAAGGGCGCGTGGGCGTGGAAGAGGGCGAGGAAGACACCTCCCGCTTGGCGCTGCCGAACGCACAAGAGGCCTGAGCGCCAAGGCCGGATCGCTGACGGGCAGTGTGGCGGTTGCCCGCCCGCCGCCCCTCGGATTGATTGTTGACCGATTGACCGAATCTTGACACTGGCCCCGAAAGGGGCCAGACCTTATTGATATGACTGAAACCACAGCTTCCAGCGCGGGCCGCGTGCGCACCCGGTTCGCTCCGTCTCCCACGGGCTTCATCCACCTGGGCAACATCCGCTCGGCGCTCTACCCTTGGGCGTTTGCACGCGCCACGGGGGGCGACTTCATCCTTCGCATCGAAGACACCGACCTGGAGCGCTCCAGCCAGGCGGCGGTGGACGTGATCATCGAAGGCATGGCGTGGCTGGGCCTGGACCACGATGAAGGCCCGTTCTACCAAATGCAGCGCATGGACCGCTACAAAGCGGTGCTGGCCGACCTGCAGGCGGCTGGCCACGTCTACCCTTGCTACATGAGCGTGGCCGAACTGGATGCCCTGCGCGAAAAGCAGATGGCCGCCAAGGAAAAGCCCCGCTACGACGGCACCTGGCGCCCCGAAGACGGCAAAACCTTGCCGCCCGTGCCCGCAGGTGTGTTGCCCGTGCTGCGCTTCAAGAACCCGCAAGGGGACGTGGTGGCGTGGGACGACAAGGTCAAGGGCCGCATCGAGATCCGCAATGATGAGCTGGACGACCTGGTGATCGCTCGCCCCGATGGCACGCCCACCTACAACTTCTGCGTGGTGGTGGACGACATCGACATGGACATCACCCATGTGATCCGCGGTGATGACCATGTGAACAACACGCCGCGCCAGATCAACATCTTCCGCGCCCTGGGCAAGGAGCCGCCCGTGTACGCCCACCTGCCCACCGTGCTGAACGAGCAGGGCGAGAAGATGAGTAAGCGCAACGGTGCCAAGCCCGTCACACAGTACCGCGATGAGGGCTACCTGCCTGACGCCATGGTGAACTACCTGGCGCGCCTGGGATGGAGCCACGGCGATGACGAGATCTTCAGCCGCGAGCAGTTCTTGCAGTGGTTCAACCTCGACCACCTCGGTCGTAGCGCCGCCCAGTTCGACGAGGCCAAGCTGCGCTGGGTGAATGCCCAGCACCTCAAGGCCATGCCCGACGACGCGCTCGCCGCCTTGGTGGCGCCTCAGCTGCAGCAGCGCGGTGTGTCGGAGCAGGCACTGGCCGATGGCCGTCTGGTGCGCGTCTGTGCGTTGTTCAAGGACCGCTGCGACACCACGGTGGCCCTGGCCCAGTGGGCGCAGGTGTTCTATGGCGATGTGACGCCCGTGGAGGCCGAGCGCGCGCAGCATGTCACCGACGCCATTGCGCCCGCGTTGGATGCGCTGGCCGATGCACTGTCTGCCTGCGAATGGGACAAGGCTTCCATCAGCGCCGCCTTCAAGCAGGTGCTGGCCAGCCAGGGCTTGAAGATGCCCCAACTGGCCATGCCGACGCGCGTTCTGACCGTGGGTACGGCCCACACGCCGTCGGTTGATGCCGTGCTGGAATTGGTCGGACGTGAAAAAGTTGTAGCGCGTTTGCGAAACCGCTAAAAATCTGTCTATAATTCAAGGCTCAGATGATGACAACAAATACAAAGTGTTTGAGGTCATTAAGTGGGGGTATAGCTCAGCTGGGAGAGCGCTTGCATGGCATGCAAGAGGTCATCGGTTCGATCCCGTTTACCTCCACCAAAATTTGTTAATGGTTAGTTCCAAGGTTTTGACCCTATCGTCTAGAGGCCTAGGACATCACCCTTTCACGGTGAGTACCGGGGTTCGAATCCCCGTAGGGTCGCCAAGTTTGTAGCACTTGGCTTGTGTTGAAAAATGCAAGCGAAAAGCTGCCTGCCAGGAGTGGTAGTTCAGTTGGTTAGAATACCGGCCTGTCACGCCGGGGGTCGCGGGTTCGAGTCCCGTCCACTCCGCCAGTTTCAAGCCCTTGCTGGCTTTATGTGCGCAAGGCTTTCTTTGGTGCAAATCAGGGAAATTTGGGGGTATAGCTCAGCTGGGAGAGCGCTTGCATGGCATGCAAGAGGTCATCGGTTCGATCCCGTTTACCTCCACCAAAATTTGTTAATGGTTAGTTCCAAGGTTTTGACCCTATCGTCTAGAGGCCTAGGACATCACCCTTTCACGGTGAGTACCGGGGTTCGAATCCCCGTAGGGTCGCCAAGTTTGTAGCACTTGGCTTGTGTTGAAAAATGCAAGCGAAAAGCTGCCTGCCAGGAGTGGTAGTTCAGTTGGTTAGAATACCGGCCTGTCACGCCGGGGGTCGCGGGTTCGAGTCCCGTCCACTCCGCCAGTCATCAACCGCTGCAGTCGCAAGGCTGCAGCGGTTTTTTTGTGCCTTGCTTTCTCCATCGCCTGGGCTGGTGGGCTGTGCGCCTTGCAAGAGCGGGAGTGCCACCTGGCTGTGCAAGAATGTGTAACAACCTTGTGCCATGCCGGTGCGGGGGGTGTAGACGCAAGACCCACATGACCCTTTCCCGGTGGCAGATCCATTCCCAGCATATCGCCAGTTTTAGAGCGGTGGCTCCGGTGTTGTGGGCCCTGACGGGAATCGCGGCGATGGCCTGGGCCTATTTTTCGCAGGCGAGCGCATGGCGGGTGCCGCATTTCTGGCGCTCCACCAGGGACTCGAAACGCTCTCGATTGTGGTGTCGGCGCTGGTTTTTGCGGTGGGATGGAAGGCCCACAGCTTCAATCCGCAGCGAAACGTGTTCATCCTCGCTTGCGGCTTTCTGGGGGTGGCGCTTCTGGACTTCTCGCACATGCTGTCCTATGTCGGCATGCCTGACTATGTCACGCCCAATTCGGTGGCCAAGGGCATCAGCTTCTGGTTGCCTGCGCGGTATCTGGGCGCGGCAAGCTTGTTGTGGGCACTGGCCTTGCAGTGGCATGCACCGGGCCATGTGGTGTCGGCAGGCCCCCGTCGGTACATGGTCTTGGGGTTGGTACTTGGGGTTGTGGCTGCTGTGCATGGGGTGGTCTTCTGGTATCCGCACCTGTACCCCGCAACCTATGGCGCCGAGGGCCTGACACCCTTCAAGATCGCCGCCGAGTACGGCGTGATCGCGCTCTACATCGTGGCCCTGGCGCAGCTGTTGCGTCTGGCGCGGGGTCGTGCATCCTTCGATGTGGCCCGGTTGTTTGCTGCGGTCTGGGTGCTGGCCCTGAGCGAAGTTTTTTTCACGTTGTATGCCACGGCCACAGACTTGTTCAACCTGCTGGGCCATGTGTACAAGGTGCTGGGCTACTACTACCTGTATCGCGCAGTTTTTGTTGGAACCATTGAGGCACCTTACCGGGCCTTGAAGCAATCCGACAAGGCCTTGCGCGCGGTGCTGGATGCGGTGCCCGACCTGATGTTCGAGGTGACACGCGATGGACGCTATGTGCAGATCCATACCCGCCAGCCCGAACTGCTGCTGATGCCCGCTGAGCGGGTGATTGGGCGTTCGGTGCACGACATCTTGCCGCCGCAGGCCGCCTCCGTGGCGCAGGCGGCCATTGACGCTGCGGCCGAGCACGGCATGGCCCGTGATTTTCAGTACACCTTGGACCTGCCCGATGGCAGGCACTGGTTTGAGCTGTCCGTGGCCCGCAAGGCGATGGAGGAGGGGCGGGAAGCCCATTTTGTGGTGCTGTCGCGGGACATCACGCAGCGCGTGGAGACGCTGGACACCCTGCGCAAGCTGCGCCATGCCGTGGAGCAGGCCCCACATTCGATCTTTATCGCCGGTGCCGACGGCAACATTGAATATGTGAACCCAGCTTTTTCTGCTACCTCCGGGTACCCACCCGAGGAGGTGATGGGCCGCAATCCGCGCCTGCTGAGCGCCGGGTCGACCCCGCCGTCGGTGTACCAGGACCTGTGGGCGCACCTTGCCTCTGGGCGGGCGTGGCGGGGCGAGTTCCTCAACCGCCGCAAGGATGGCCGTGAATACTACGAGGCCGCGATCATTTCGCCGCTGCATGACGAGCAGGGCCGTATCACCCATTACCTGGCGGTGCAGGAGGATGTGACCGAACGCAAGCGCGACGAGGAGCGCATCCGCAAGCTGGTCAATTTTGATGCGCTCACCGGGCTGCCCAACCGGACCATGTTTGCGTCGCGCTTCAGCCAGGCGCTGGCGCTCACCCAGCGCAGTGCGCAGCGGCTGGCGCTGCTGTACCTGGATCTGGACCATTTCAAGAACGTCAACGATTCACTGGGCCACCAGGTGGGCGATGAGTTGCTGATCGAGATCGCGCGCCGGTTGCAGTCGGTGGTGCGGGATGAAGACACGGTGTCGCGCCCCGGCGGGGACGAGTTCATCATCGTGCTGCCCCTGGCCGATGCGGAGCATGCCGCGCATGCTGCCGAGCGCCTGCAGGCCGAGGTGTGGCGCGTGTGCCTGCTGGGCCATCACGAGCTGGTGGTGACATCGTCCATCGGCATCGCGATGTACCCCGAGGATGGCCGCGAGTTCGAGACGCTGGCGCAGCGCGCGGACGCTGCCATGTTACGCGCCAAGGAGACGGGGCGCGACACCTACCGGTTCTTTTCTGCCGACATGCAGGCGCGCTCTTTGCGGGTGCTGCAACTCGAAAACGCGCTGCGCAGCGCCGTGGTGCAAGACCAGCTGAGCTTGCACTACCAGCCGCAGATCCGCCTACAGGACGGCCAGGTCACGGGGGTCGAGGCGCTGCTGCGCTGGCACCACCCGGAGTTCGGCGCGGTCAGCCCGGCAGAGTTCATCCCCGTGGCCGAAAGCAGCGGGCAGATCCTGGGTATCGGTGAATGGGTGTTGCGCACGGCGCTGGTCCAGGCCAAAGCCTGGCATGGGGCGGGGTGCATGGGGTTCAAGGGTTTCACCGTGGCCGTCAACCTGTCGATGGTGCAGTTCCGCCATCCTAGCCTCGTGGAGATGGTGCAGCGGGTGCTGGCCGAGAGCGGGGTGCCCCCGCAGATGCTGGAGCTGGAGCTGACCGAAAGCATCGCCATGGACGCACCTGAAAAGGTGATCGCGATTGTCCAGCAGCTGTTTGATCTGGGCGTTCAACTGTCTATCGATGACTTTGGCACGGGCTACTCGTCGTTCAGCTACATCCAGAGGTTGCGGGTGCACAAGCTCAAGATCGACCAGTCATTCGTACGCCACCTGGGTGAAGAGGGCAACGCCCGGCACATCGTGCGGGCCATCATCGGGCTCGCGCAGAGCCTGGGCCTGGAAACCATTGCCGAAGGGGTGGAGACCGCCGAGCAGTCGGCGGCGTTGCTGTCCCTGAGGTGTGACACCGGCCAGGGTTATTACTTCAGCCGACCGGTGCCCGTGGCCCAACTGGATGTATGGATGGCCGCCCGCCCCAATCCGCAGGGCTGACCGGGGGAGGGCAGCGGCCCCCAGGTGGGAAGGGGGCAGCACTCAGGTTTTTTAGGCCCTCTGCGCGCTATAGGTAAGCGCTTATTGCTATCTATTTGGTAGCAAAATGGGGCGATACACCAGGCACAGAGGGCTCTCAGCCTTCCGGTTCCTGTCAGCGCGGTGCCAGGCGGATGGCGCCGTCGAGGCGAATCACTTCGCCGTTGAGCATGTCGTTCTCGAAGATGTGCTGCACCAGCTTGGCGTAGTCTTGCGGTGTGCCCAGGCGACTGGGGAAGGGCACGCCAGCGGCAAGGGCGTCCTGCACTTCTTGCGGCATGCCAAACAGCATCGGTGTGCCGAAGATGCCGGGGGCAATCGTCATGTTGCGGATGCCGTTGCGCGCCAAATCGCGGGCAATGGGCAGGGTCATGCCCACCACGCCGCCCTTGGAGGCGGAATAGGCGGCCTGGCCGATCTGGCCGTCATATGCGGCCACGCTGGCGGTGGAGATCAGTGCGCCGCGCTCGCCGGTGGATTCGGGCTCGTTCTTGCTCATGGCTTCGGCGGCCAGGCGGATCATGTTGAAGCTGCCGATCAGGTTGACCGTGATGGTCTTGCTGAACAGGGCTAGCGCGTGGGCGCCGTTCTTGCCCACGGTTTTTTCGGCGGGGGCAATGCCAGCACAGTTGACCAGACCCATGAGCTTGCCCAGCGACACGGCCTTGGCCACCACGGCCTGGCCATCGGCCTCGTTGCTCACATCACATTTCACAAACGCGCCGCCGATCTCCTTGGCCACGGCTTCGCCTTTTTCTGCCTGCATGTCGGCAATGACCACGGTGCCGCCCTGGGCGGCCAGCATGCGCGCCGTGCCTTCGCCCAGGCCCGATGCGCCGCCAGTGACGATGAATACCTTGCCCTTGATGTCCATGGGGTGTCTCCAGTAAGTGACGTTAACGTAAACGTCAATTATGGCGCATATCCTTGCGGCACTGAAGGCGAAAAAAAGCCCGGACATGGCCGGGCTTGTCTGGGGCAGGGCGGGCTTACTGGAAGCCGACGCGGTCCAGCATCTGCTGCACCTTGGTGGTGTTGGCGCCCACGGCGCTGATCGGGATGGTTTCGCTTTTGAAGGGCTTGCCACCCGTCATGGCCTTGAGGGCCGGGTTGTCCAGCGCAACGCCCTTGGCGGCAGGCCATTCGTTGTTGCCGTTGGCGAAGTAGTTTTGCGCCTCGGGGCTGGCCAGATATTCGAGGAACTTGACCGCATTGGCCTGGTTCTTGGCATGCTTGGCCACCGCGCCACCTGCGATGTTCAGGTGCGTGCCCCAGGATTCCTGGTTGGGGAACACCACGCCGACCTTGTTGACCACGGCCACGTCTTCGGGCTTTGTGGAGCGCATCATGCGGGCGAGGTAGTAGCTATTGGTCACGGCAATGTCGCACTCACCCGCGGCCACGGCCTTGATCTGGTCGGTGTCACCGCCCTTGGGGGGGCGGGCCAGGTTGCCCACCATGCCCTTGAGCCAGGCTTCGGCCTTCTGCTCGCCCATGTGCTCCGTCACCGCGCCGAACAGGCTCAGGTTGTAGGGGTGCGAGCCCGAGCGGATGCACAGCTTGCCCTTGTTCTTGGGGTCACCCAGCTCTTCGTAGGTGTCCACGTCGGCCTTTTCGACCTTGACCTTGTTGTAAACGATCACACGGGCGCGGGTGGACAGGCCATACCAGGCAATGCCGCCATCGGCAACGGGATTGCTGCGCAGGTTGGCTGGGATGGCGTCGTTCAGGACCTTGGACTTGATGGGCTGGAACAGGCCATCGACTTCACCCTTGTAAAGACGGGCCGCATCCACCAGCAGGATCACGTCGGCAGGGGAGGCTGCGCCCTCGGCCTTGAGACGGGCCAGGATGCCTGCGTCGTCCGCGTCCACACGATTGATCTTGATGCCGGTGGCCTTGGTGAAGCCGGTGTACAGGGCTTCGTCGGTGGAGTAGTGGCGGGCCGAGTAGAGGTTCACCACCTGCTCCTGGGCATGGGCGGCACCCGCAGCGGCGGCCAGGGCACAAACACTCAGCAAGGCTTTCACAGTCTTCGACATGGGATGCATCTTTCGGGGTTGTTACTGCCGCAATGATAAAACAAACGCGAATTATTCTTAATAAATGCCCGAAATGGGGCCCGGGATTGTGAGCGAGGGCTGATGCAGCGCAAGGCCAGATGGGCCGTGCGGCACCTGCCCCGCAGTTGTGCCCCGATGTGCCCACATGCCCGTGCTCTCGCGCCATGTGCGCGATGGCTGGATGGGGTGGGATCGAACAAGCAAAAAAAAGCCCGGTCGCAAAACCGGGCTTTAAAAGGATCCTTGAAACGGGGGTTTCGAGAGGATCCAAGGAGACAACTCGCGCGCTGTACACAGGGTGTGTGTCGCAGCGCTTGGGTCAATTATCAGGGTAATCCCTGAATGCGGCCTAGAGGTTGCACTCCAGACCGCAGGTACTGGGCTTAGCGCTTGCGGGGAGCAGCGGTCTTGGCGGCGTTGGCAGCAGTGCTGGCCACAGCGTTGAAGTTGGCTTCGGCCACATCGGACGCTTGCTTGACGGCCTTTTGAACCGATTCAAACGCGTTGTTGGCGGCAGAGACGGCGCTCTTCATCACGGCCACGGCGGTTTCAGAACCGGCGGGGGCGTTCTTGGCGGCGCTGTCCACCAGGTTGGTGAAAGCCTTCTGCGCGTCGGTGGCTTGCGATTCGAAAGCCTTGCCGAATTCGGCGCCGGTGCCCGAAGCGATGTCGTACAGGTGACGGCTGTAGGCAGCAGTCTTTTCAGCCAGGGGCTGGAACAGGCCAGCTTGCAGGGCCAGCAGCTCTTGTGCGTCCTTCACACCCAGCACGGCTTGCGTGTGGGTGGCGGCTTCCGACAGGGCGGCGCGCGAAGCGGTCACGTTCAGTTCCACCAGCTTTTCCACGCCTTCGAAGGCCTTGGTCGTCAGACCAAACAGGGTTTCGATGTTGGCTTTGTGCGAGGCCAGGATTTGTTCAGCGGTCAGCGTCATGTCATATCTCCTAAAAATGGGACCCAGAGGGCCAGGGTGGCTTACAGACATCTGCGCTGACCTTGACCCGGTAGAGTCATGTTGCAGTGCAGCATGGGTTGAATTTTAGGGACTTGCTGCGCTATTGCAAGGGTTTTTTGTTGCACTGCAGCAAATTAGGTACGGCGCCCCAGAAATCCACGGCTTGCCACAATCGCGTCATGTTTGCCTACTACGCCGATCACTTTGTTCTGCCCCTGCCCGAGGGCCACCGTTTTCCCATGGCCAAATACCGCATGCTGCGCGACCGGATTGCACAGCAACTGCCCGGCGTGGCGCTGCAGGTGGCGTTGCCTGCGGCGGACGAAGACTTGGCGCTGGCCCACACCCCCGAATACATCGACGCAATTGCGCACGGCACGCTGCCGCCCGCTGCGCAGCGCGAGATCGGCTTCCCCTGGAGCGAGGCCATGGCCGAGCGCGCACGGCGCTCGGTGGGCGCCACGGTGGCTGCCAGCCGCCAAGCCTTGCGCGACGGTGTGGCCGGCAACCTGGCGGGCGGCACGCACCATGCCTATGCAAACAAGGGCAGCGGGTTCTGCGTGTTCAACGATGTGGCCGTGGCCGCCCGGCGCATGCAGGCCGAACATGCCGCAGGGCGGGGCGGTGGCAGCTTGCCGCTGCAGGTGGCCGTGATCGACCTGGACGTGCACCAGGGCAATGGCACGGCGCATATCTTCCAGGGTGACGACAGCGTGTTCACGCTGTCAGTGCACGGGGCGCGCAACTTTCCCTTTCGCAAAGAGGCGGGCGATCTGGATGTTGACCTGCCGGACGGCTGTGGGGATGCGGAGTATCTGCAGGCGCTGGACGAGGCCCTGGCGGTGCTGGAGCAGCGCTGCACGCCCGGCCTCGTGTTTTACCTGGCTGGGGCCGACCCGCACGAAGGCGATCGCCTGGGCCGCCTGGCCGTGACCCACGATGGCCTGGAGTCGCGCGACCGGCGCGTGTTCGACTGGGCCTGGCAGCTGCGCATCCCGCTGGTGTTCGCGATGGCGGGGGGGTATGGCAACGATCTGGAAGACACGATCCAGGCCCAGCTCACCACTTGGCGCGTGGCCTTGCAATACCACCAGCGCTGGCAGAATGTGCGGCCATGACCTCTGCCGCCAGCACCCCGTCCACCTCCCCCACCACAGCCCCCGCACCCGCGCGCCCGGCCCCGCAGCCGCGCAGCGCCTACCGCGTGTTCCGCCCCATCAGCACACGCTGGGCCGACAACGATGTGTATGGGCACGTGAACAACGTTGTGTACTACAGCTGGTTCGACACGGCGGTCAACGCCCACCTCATTGACCAGGGCGTGCTCGACATCCATGCGGGTGGCACCATCGGCCTGGTGATCGAGACCCAGTGCAACTACTTTGCGCCGCTGGCGTTTCCGCAGACGGTGGAGGCGGGCATCCGCGTGGCCAAGCTCGGGGGTTCCAGCGTGCGTTACGAGGTGGGCCTGTTTGCGCAGGGCGAGCCACTCACCGCCGCCGCTGGCCATTTCATCCACGTGTATGTAGACCGCGAAACCCGCCGCCCTGTGCCCGTGCCCGAGGCGCTGCGCGCCGTGCTGCAGGCGCTGGTGGTGCCTGCCTGACAGGCCGTGCTGTGGTTGCAATGCATTTGATAGCAATCAGTCCATGTCTAGAGCGCGGTAGCGGCCAAAAAACCTTGAAGCTCCACCCGGGCGGCAGCGCCAACTGAACACGGGTAAAGGTTCCGGGCCACACCCAGCGCTATGGCCGCCTATGGCCTACACTTTGCGGCTTCGCTGAACGGCCTCCCGCACCCTGGCGCTACCCTGCGCCTGCCCCGTCCATGATCATCACCAGCCTGCTCGACACCGACCTGTACAAGTTCACCATGATGCAGGTGGTGCTGCACCAGTTCCCGGGGGCGCAGGTCGAGTACAAGTTCAAGTGCCGCAACCCCGGCGTGCAGCTGGCGCCGTTTGCCAACGAGATCCGTGACGAGATCCGGTCGCTGTGCAGCCTGCATTTCCAGGACGCCGAACTGGCCTACCTGCGCTCGCTGCGTTTCATCAAGAGCGACTTCGTGGACTTTCTCGGGCTGTTCCGGCTCAACGAGAAATACATCACCGTCACCCCCCAGCACAACGGCGAGATCGACATCTCCATCCGCGGGCCCTGGCTGCACACCATCCTGTTCGAGATCCCGGTGCTGGCCATCGTCAACGAGGTCTACTTCCGCAACACGCAGAAGGTGCCCGACTTCCCCGAGGGCCGCAGGCGCCTCGACACCAAGATCACCCAGTTGCAGGCCGAGGGCCTGGCCGACCTCAAGATTGCCGACTACGGCACCCGCCGCCGCTTCTCGCGCGCCTGGCACGAAGAAGTTCTGCGTGTGCTGGTGGCCCGCCTGGGCACGGGCGACCGCCGCCCCGGCTCCCCCGCAGGGCCCGGCCAGTTTGCGGGCACGAGCAACGTGCTCTATGCCATGAAGCTGGGCGTGACGCCGCTGGGCACCATGGCGCACGAGTACCTGCAGGCCTGCCAGGCCCTGGGCCCGCGCCTGCGCGACAGCCAGGTGTTCGGCTTTGAAATGTGGGCCAAGGAATACCGGGGCGACCTGGGCATTGCGCTGTCGGATGTGTACGGCATGAGCGCCTTCCTGCGCGACTTCGACCTGTATTTCTGCAAGCTGTTCGACGGCGCGCGCCACGACAGCGGCGACCCGTTTGCCTGGGGCGAGCGTTTGCTGGAGCATTACCGCAAGAACCGAGTCGATCCGCTGACCAAGACGCTGATCTTCAGCGATGCGCTCACCATACCGCGCACCATCGAGCTGTACCAGCAGTTCCGGGGCCGCTGCCAGCTGGCGTTTGGCATTGGCACCAACCTCACCAACGACCTGGGCAGCCCGCCTGCGCACGAGCCGCTGCAGGTCGTGATCAAGATGACACGCTGCAACGACCAGCCCGTGGCCAAGCTGTCGGACACGCCGGGCAAGGGCATGTGCGATGACGAGAAGTACCTGGCCTACCTGCGCCAGGTGTTCGACATCCCTGCGGCGGCGTAGCCGCTGGAAGATTGTCGGTAGCTGTTGGCGATTGGGGATGGGCGCCGGGGCGCGCTTCCGATGTTGAAAACTGGATGGAGACAAGAGCTTTGAAACTTTCGCGCGGGCTGGCTTTTTCAGGTCTTCTGACCGCACTGCCCGGCATGGCCGTCGCGGCCGAAATCGACGGCAGTACGCTGTCCGTGCTTTGGGGCGTGCCGTTTGCGGGCATCCTGCTGTCGATTGCACTTTTGCCGCTGCTCGCGCCCATCTTCTGGCACCACCATTTCGGCAAGGTCGCGGCAGCCTGGGGCCTGGCGTTTCTGCTGCCTTTTGCCATCACCTTCGGGCCGGGCATGGCGGGTGTGAGCCTCGTGCATGCGCTGCTGGCCGAATACATCCCGTTCGTGATCTTGCTGACGGCGCTGTTCACGGTGGCGGGCGGCATCTTCATCCGGGGCAACCTGCATGGCAGCCCGGGGCTCAACACCGCCATCTTGGGCCTGGGCGCGGTGCTCGCCAGCTTCATGGGCACTACGGGCGCGTCCATGCTGCTGATCCGCCCGCTGATCCGCGCCAACGACAACCGCCAGCATGTGGCCCATGTGGTGGTGTTCTTCATCTTCATCGTCTCCAACGCCGGGGGCTCGCTCACGCCGCTGGGCGATCCGCCGCTGTTCCTGGGCTTCCTCAAGGGCGTGGACTTCTTCTGGACGGTGAGCCACATCTTCCAGGAAACGCTGTTCCTCGTCGGCGCGTTGCTGGCCATCTTCTTTGTGCTCGACAGCTGGTACTACCGCCGCCGCGAAGAGGTGCTCAAGGCCGACCCCACGCCCGACAGCCGTGCCATCGGCTTTGACGGCAAGGTCAACTTTGCGCTGCTGGGCGCGGTGGTGGCTTTGGTGCTGGTCAGCGGCTTCTGGAAGTCGTCCGTGGCGTTCAACATCGCGGGCACCGAAGTCGGCCTGCCCGGCATCGTGCGCGATGTGGGCCTCATCATCGTGACCCTGGCGTCGCTGTGGCTCACGCCCAAGAAGGTGCACGAGGACAACCAGTTCGGCTGGGCCCCCATGCAGGAGGTGGCCAAGCTGTTTGCGGGCATCTTCCTCACCATCATCCCCGTCATCGCCATGCTCAAGGCCGGTGTCAACGGCCCGTTCGGCGCCATCGTGGCGGCCGTCACGCGGCCCGATGGCTCGCCTGACCCGGCCATGTACTTCTGGGCGGCGGGCGCGCTCAGCTCCTTCCTCGACAACGCGCCCACCTACCTTGTGTTCTTCAACACCGCAGGCGGCGACCCTGCCGTGCTGATGACCGCCCTGGCGCCTACGCTGGCCGCCATCTCGGCGGGCGCCGTGTTCATGGGCGCCAACACCTACATTGGCAATGCGCCCAACCTCATGGTCAAGGCCATTGCCGAGGACCGGGGTGTGAAGATGCCGAGCTTCTTTGGCTACATGCTTTGGTCGGGGTGCATTCTGGTGCCGCTCTTTATCGTCATGACTTTTATCTGGTTTAGATAGTGGACATCCCCCTGAGCGGCTGCGCCGCTTCCCCCTTCTCTCGCACCGCTGCGCGCTGCGGGAAGGGGGACGCCGCCCTCGCTGCAGGGCGGCCTTTGCTCGGCGGCCCTGGTCTTGGTGCATGCCCGTTTTACGTGCGGTGATCTCCACACAATTGATTGGAAATAGCAATATGAGTAAACCCCGCATCCTGGTCGCGCGTGCGATCTTCCCCGACATCGTGGACCGCCTGCGCGAGCATTTCGACGTCGAAGCCAACCCCGACGATGTGATCTGGACGCCGCAAGAACTGGCCGCGCGCCTGGCCGACAAGGACGGTGTGCTGACCACCGGCAGCCAGCGCATCGACGCCGCGCTGCTGTCCGCTGCGCCGCGCCTCAAGATCTGCGCCAACATGGCCGTGGGCTACAACAACTTTGACTTGGATGCCATGACCGCCGTCGGTGTGTTGGGCACCAACACGCCCGATGTGCTGACCGAGACCACGGCCGACTTTGGCTTTGCGCTGCTGATGGCCACGGCCCGTCGCATGACCGAGAGCGAGCACTACCTGCGCGCAGGCCAATGGACCAAGTGGAGCTACGACATGTTCGCGGGCAGCGACATCCATGGCAGCACGCTGGGCATCATCGGCATGGGGCGCATCGGGCAGGGTATTGCCAAGCGTGGCGCGCATGGCTTTGGCATGAAGGTGGTCTATCACAACCGTTCGCGGCTTTCGGCAGAGATGGAGGCCGAATGCAAGGCCAGCTATGTCAGCAAAGAAGAGCTGCTGCGCACGGCCGACCATGTGGTGCTGGTGGTGCCCTACACCCCCGCATCGCACCACACCATCGGTGCCCCCGAGCTGGCGCTGATGAAGCCCACGGCCACACTCATCAACATTGCGCGCGGCGGCATTGTGGACGACGCCGCGCTGGCGGTGGCACTGCGAGAAGGCCGCATTGCCGCAGCGGGCCTGGACGTGTTCGAAGGCGAGCCCAGCGTGCACCCCGACCTGCTCACTGTGCCCAACGTGGTGCTCACGCCCCATATCGCCAGTGCCACGGTGCCCACGCGCCGTGCCATGGCCAACCTGGCGGCCGACAACCTGATCGCCTTCTTTGGCGGGCGCGGGCCGCTCACCCCGGTGAACCAGCCCCAGGCGGGGCTGCGGGGCTAGGATTTGAAGAAAATTGGCCGTTACCGCGCGATGGATAAGCGGTAATAGCTATCAAAATTATAGTAATCACCTTGACTACAGATACGCTTGTTTTGTTGGCCGCATGGGCCGTTGTGGTGGTGCTGGTGGCTGTGGCGCTGCTGCGCCGCCCGCGTGTGGAGCTGCCTGCCGAGTGGCTGGCGCGCCTGCAGGCGCTGGAGTCCACGGCCCAGGCCACCCAACTGGCCGTGGCCCGCAACGACGGTGCCATGGAGGCGATGGCGAAGCAGCTCTCGGGCTTTACGCAGGCCACGCAGCACCAGCTGGAGGCCCTGCGCGGCGCGGTGGATGAGCGGCTGGCCCAGGCCGTGGGCGAGTCCCGCACCGGCCGGGCTGAGCTGCTGGCCGCGTTTGGCGCGTTTGAGGCCAAGCTGGAGCAGCGTCTGGCCCAGGGCCAGGCCGAGGCAGCGTTGGCGCGCAAGGAACTGTCCGATGCGCTGGCCGCCTTCCGCGCCGAACTCACGCAGACCGCGCAGTCGCTCGCGTCGGATAGCCAGCGCTCACGCGAGGCGCTGGCCGAAAGCACGCAGCTGTTCGAGCAGCGCATCCAAGAGCGCTTCGAAGCCCTGTCGGCCGCCACGCGCGGCACGCTCGACTCGCTCAAGACCGACATCCAGACGCAGATGGGCACCGTGTCCACGGCGCTCAAGGACCAGCTCGAAGCCAACGGCAACCAGATCCGAAACCAGTTCTCGGTGCTGCAGGACGCGGTCTCGCAGCAGCTCACGGGCATGGTGCAGGGCAGCCAGCACAACGCCGAGCAGCTGCGCAATGCGCTCAACGAACGCCTGGCCGCCATCCAGGCCGACAACGCGACCAAGCTCGAAGAAATGCGCCGCACGGTGGACGAAAAACTCCACGCCACGCTGGAGCAGCGCCTGGGCGAATCCTTCAAGCTGGTGAGCGACCGGCTCGAACAAGTGCACAAGGGCTTGGGCGAGATGCAGACGCTGGCAGGCAGCGTGGGTGACCTGAAGCGCGTGATGACCAACGTGAAGACGCGTGGCACCTGGGGCGAAATGCAGCTGGGCGCCATCATCGACAACGTGCTCACACCCGACCAGTTCGCGCGCAACGTCAAGACGGTGCCGGGCAGCGACGAGCTGGTGGAATTCGCGATCCGCCTGCCGGGCAAGAACGACGAACACCCGGTGTGGCTGCCCATCGACT
Organism: Acidovorax sp. Q11; assembly: GCF_054950075.1. Lineage (NCBI taxonomy): Bacteria > Pseudomonadati > Pseudomonadota > Betaproteobacteria > Burkholderiales > Comamonadaceae > Acidovorax > Acidovorax sp. Q11. The sequence continues at coordinate 137,104 of NZ_JBUDZG010000008.1, forward strand.
CCAAGTACCCCGTGGAGCAGTACCAGCGCCTCATGGATGCGCAGGACGCGGCCGACAAGGCGGCCATCCTGTCGGCGGGCAATGCGTTTGAAACGTCGATCAAGCTCGAAGCGAAAAAGATCTTCGCCAAATATGTCTCGCCCCCTCACACCACCGACTTTGCCGTGCTGTATCTGCCCACCGAAGGCCTGTTTGCCGAGGTGATGCGCCGCCCCGGTTTGGTGGAAGCGGTGCAGAACGAATGCCGCGTGATGATCACCGGCCCAGCCAACCTGGCCGCGATGCTCAACAGCCTGCAGATGGGCTTCAAGACGCTGGCGATCGAGAAACGCTCGTCCGAGGTGTGGAGTCTCTTGGGCATGGTCAAGACCGAGTTCGCCAAGTTTGGCGATGTGGTCGAAGCCACCAAAAAATCCATCGACGCCGCCGCCAAGAAGTTTGACGAGGTGGGCGTGCGTACCCGCGCCATCCAGCGCAAGCTGCGCGACGTGCAGGAACTGCCCGCACCCGATGCGGCCCGCGCCCCGCTGGCTGGTGCCCGCACGGCAGCCTTGCCCGGGCTGGACCCCGAGGACGATTTGCCGTGAACGGAACACTGGCCCGGTTGATCGCTGGCCAGATCTGCGTGCACGGCAGCATGGCCGGCATGCGCCTGGCCGCGCCGCTGCTGGCGCTGCGCGAGGGCTACAGCGCGGCGGCCGTGGGCTTGCTGGTGGCGCTTTTTGCGCTCACGCAGGTGTTTCTGGCGCTGCCTGCGGGCCGCTATGCCGACCGCCACGGGCTCAAGCGCCCGGTGGGCTATTCGGTGGCCGTGGCCTGTATGGGCGCGGGGCTGGCCGTGGTGTTTCCCATTTTTCCGGTGCTGTGCGTGGCTGCGCTGATGACCGGCGCCGCAGCCGGGACCGCCACGATTGCCGTGCAGCGCCACGCGGGCCGCGCCGTGCACGACGCGACCGAGCTCAAGCAGGTGTTCAGCTGGCTGTCCATCGGCCCGGCGGTGTCCAACTTCATCGGCCCGTTTGCGGCCGGGCTGGCGATTGACCTGGCGGGCAGCACGCCGGGCAGCCTGGAGGGCTACCGCGCAGCGTTTGCGCTGCTGGCGTTGCTGCCCCTGCTCAGCTGGTTTTGTGTGCGGGGGGTGCCAGACCTGCCAGCTGCCAGCGTTGCGGCGGGCAGCACCCCGGGCGGGCCGCCCCAGCGAGCCTGGGACCTGCTGGGCGATGCGCCGTTTCGCCGCCTGCTCATCGTCAACTGGCTGATTTCCTCCTGCTGGGACGTGCATGCGTTTGCCGTGCCGCTGCTGGGGCACGAGCGCGGGCTGTCGGCCGCCGTCATCGGCACCATCTTTGGCGCGTTTGCCATTGCGGCCACCGTGATCCGCGTGTTGATGCCCTTTTTCGCCAAGCGCCTGCGCGAGCAGGCCGTGATGGCGGTGGCCATGCTGGTCACAGCCGTGCTGTTTGCGGTGTACCCGCTGCTGCACAGCGCCTGGGCCATGGGCCTGTGCTCGGTGCTGCTGGGCCTGGCGCTGGGCACGGGGCAGCCCATGGTGATGAGCCTGCTGCACCAGATCACGCCTTCTCACCGCCAGGGCGAGGCGCTGGGCCTGCGGCTGATGGCGATCAACGCGTCCAGCGTGCTGATGCCGCTGATGTTTGGCTCGGCCGGGGCGGTGATTGGCGTGAGCGGCCTGTTCTGGGCGGTGGGCGCGGCGGGCCTGGGGGGCTCGCGGCTGGCGTGGCGCATTGTTAACAGGGTTCCCGAGGAGTCCCAAAAAGCGTAAACAGGTGTAAATTGCCTTTGCCCGTCAGCGGGTTCCGAGAGGGGGCTGTCATGTACCTTCGATTCTGGTCACGGCGCGTGTTGCCATGGTGCCTGGCCTCGGCGCTGGGCGCGGGCCTTCCGTCTGTGGCGCTGGCCGACGAGGTGGTCCAGCAGGCCACCGCCCTGGTGCGCCAAGGGCAGGCCGTGCAGGCTTTTCAATTGCTGGATGCCCACGAGGCCCGGCGTGCGGGTGACCCGGCGTTTGACGCCGCCATGGGCGAGGCAGCCCATGCGGCGGGCCAGTACACCCGGGCCATCATGGCGCGCGAACGGGTGCTGGCGGCCGACCCCGGCAACCAGGCCGCCCAGGTGGCGCTGGGGCAGTCGCTGCAGGCCGTGGGCGACCGGCGCGGCGTGTTGGCGCTGCCGCCCCAGGTGCAGGCTTTGCTGATCCCCGTGGACGCGGGGCACACCCTGGACCAGTTCCTGTATTCGTACGACCGCCCCGAGTACGGCGGACATTCCTCGATCAAGGGCTATGTGGAGCTGGGCGTGGGCCATGACTCCAACGCCAATGCCGCGCCCGTGGTGGGCGAGTTGCAGTCCCCCGTGCCGGGCACGCCGCCGTGGGCCTTGCTGCCCGAAGCGCAGGCCACCTCGGGCAACTATGTGGTGGCGCAGGCCGGGCTGCGGGGCCGGGCGGTGATCAATTCGCGCTGGTCGGTGGTGGGCACGGCGCTCGCGGCCACACGCCACTACGGCGGCCAGGCCGACCGGTTTGACCACACGGCCCTGGACGGCGCCTTGGGCATGGCCTGGCGGGCCGAGCGGCATGAGGTGATTGTCTCAGGGCAGGGCTCGTACTACGCACTCGACGGCTCGCGCCTGCGCACCATGGGCGGTGTGCTGGGCGAGTGGATCTACCGCATCGACGGCTTCCGGCAATGGGGCAGCTTCTTGCAGGTGCTGGAGGTGCGCTACCCCACGCAGGAGCTGCGCAATGTGCGGCGCAGTGTGCTGGGCACCTCGTATTCGCACCTGTTTCGCAACGGCACATCGGCCTATGCGGGCGTGTATGGCGGGCGTGAGCAGCCCAAGGCCAACGATGCCGACCCGCTGGGCCACCGCCTGTGGGGCGTGCGCGTGGGTGGGCAATGGCCGCTGGCACCGCAGTGGACGGTGTTTGCCAGCGCCGACTGGGAGCACCGGCGCTATGGTGGGCAGGACCCGTTTTTTGCCGTGACCCGCACCGACCGCCAGGCCCAGGTGGCGCTGGGCCTGAACTGGACCCCTGCGCCAGGCTGGCGCGTGACGCCGCAGTGGCAGTTCACGCGCAACGCCTCCACGCTGCCCATCACCGACTATGAGCGGCGGGTGTTTTCCATCCTGCTGCGCCGGGAGTTCTGAATGCGGCCACATCCCTGGGGTTTCGCTGCGACACCGTGGAGGTGCTTATGACATCCGACCAAAAACGCGCCCGGCTGGCGCTGCTGATGGGCATGGTGGCGGCCTGGCCTCTCACCGGGCTGGCGGCTGCCGGCCTGGTGCAGTTCACGGCGGGCGATGTGCAGCTGCGCCGGGGCGACAGCCTGTCGCGCCTGGCCAAGGGGGCTGAGCTGGACGGCGGCGATGTGGTGCTGACCGGCACCGAGGGGCGCGCGCAGATCCGCTTTACGGACGGCGGCCTGGTGGCCCTGTACCCCGACTCGCAGTTCACTGTGACCCGCTATGCCGACGGTGCAGGCACGGGCGAAGACCATTTTGTGGTCAACCTGCTGCGCGGCGGCATGCGCGCGCTCACCGGGCTCATCGGCAAGCGCAATCCCGCCAGCTACAAGGTCATCACGCCTACGGCCGTGGTGGGCATCCGGGGCTCGGCCTTCATGCTGGCCATTGATGCCAATGGCAAGGTGCTGGTGTCGGGCGAGCAGGACGAGATCGAGGTCTGCACCCAGGCCGGTTGTGTGGGTGTGACGGCTGGTGAGGCGGTGCTGGTGTTGTCCGACCAGGAGCTGCCTGTTTACACTCACACCCGTGCCTTGCTGCCGGTGCCCGAGCTGCCCACCCCCATGCTGATGGGAGAGCAGCTGGACGTGCAGGGGCGCCGTGCGTTTGTGTACATCGTCCCTGCGCCCACCCCGGCGCCGGTGCCCGTGGTGCCGCCACCGCCCATCACGGCGCCACCACCCCCTGTGCCTGCGGCGCCACCCCCGCCGCCCACGGACGACTACCAGCCCCCGGCACCGAGCACACCACCGCCGCCCACACGGCCTACGCCGCCGCCCCCGACGACCACGGCACCGCCACCTGCCACCACCGCGCCACCACCGCCCACGGTGCGGCCGCCGTTTGTGTTTATCCCGGTGCTGCCGATTTTTATACTGCCTCCGCCCCCGCCACCGCCGGTGATCCGCTAGGGATGTCCTGCTTAACCCTCGCGGGGCGGTGGTAGTGCGGATCGGGATGGGGCGCATGGCGCCTTTTGGCCGCCAACAGCCGGGCTATTGGCAAGAAAAGCAACGCAGCGAACTGCCCGAGGCCGCGCTATGACCGACCGCAGGGCGTTGTGCAGGACATCCCTAGGGTTCCACGCCGCCGTGGGGTGTGGTGCCCCGGGGGTCAGAGCTTGTAGAACGCCCGGATCAAATCCCAGGCTTCCTGCGGATCGTCGGTGTAGTGGAAGAGCTTCAGGTCCTGCGCCGAGATCGTGCCTTCTTCCACCAGCACGTCGAAGTTGATCAGGCGCTTCCAGTAGTCCGTGCCACACAGCACGATGGGCACGGGCTTGGCCTTGCCGGTCTGCACCAGGGTCAGCACCTCAAACAGCTCATCCAGCGTGCCAAAGCCGCCGGGGAACGCCACCAGCGCCTTGGCACGCATCATGAAATGCATCTTGCGCAGCGCAAAGTAGTGGAACTTGAAGCTCAGCGAAGGGGTGATGTAGCGGTTGCCGCTTTGTTCGTGGGGCAGGGCGATGTTCAGGCCCACGTTGGGTGCGCCGACCTCATGGGCGCCCCGGTTGGCGGCTTCCATGATGCCGGGGCCGCCGCCCGTGCAGATGTACAGCCGGTCTGCGGGACGCTGGCGTTCGCTGTACGCGGCCACCAGCTGGGCAAACTGTCGGGCCAGGTCGTAGTGGCGGGCATTGCGCACCGCGAGCTTGGCGCGTGCAATCTGCGTGGCGTCCCCCGTGGCTTCGGCGGCTGTCAGGGCCTGGGCGGCGTCTTCGGGCGCCATGAAGCGGGCGCTGCCAAAGACCACGATGGTGTTTTCAATGCCTTGTTCGGTCTGTCCCAGGTCGGGCTTGAGCATCTCCAGCTGAAAGCGGATGCCGCGCGTTTCGCGGCGGAACAGGAACTCGGGGTCGGCAAAGGCCATGCGGTAGGCATCGGCCTGCAGGGGGTTGCCGTTGGTGGCGTGGCTGTGCAGCTCGGCCCAGGCATCGGCCAGGCGGCGTTCGTTGAGTTGGGTGTTGGCTTCCATGGCGGATGGGCGGGACGGATGCCCGCTGTTGCAGTGATCGGTGGGTTGGGCGAGGAGGCTAAGAACCTGTTCTAGAACCTGTCTGCCAGATTATCAGCTACGGCCTGCGAGCAAAAAGGTAGCGGTCTGTATGCCGCACACCGTCAGCGCGAGCGAGCCGAAGAGGTGAAGGCCCGTGGTGCCCGCTGCCAGCAGATAACGCTGCTGCTGGAGCATGCCCACCACTTCTGCCGAGAAGCTGGAGAAGGTGGTGAGCCCCCCAAGAAACCCGGTCACCAGTGCCAGGCGCCAGGCAGGGTCCAGCTGGGGGAGGGCCTGGAAGATGGCCACACAGACCCCCACCAGGTAGCCGCCGATGAGGTTGGCCGCCAGGGTGCCCCATGGCAGCGCGGCCCCCCCTGTGTTCAGCCACAGGCCCAGACGCCACCGGGCCAATGCACCAATGCTGGCTCCGAGGGCGATGGCGAATGCTGCGAACATGAGGGAGGGATCGTACCGCGCGCAGCCTGGTGACCTGCGCTACTTCTCCACGCCCATGACGAGGTCGGGCAGGATGGTCACGATCTGCGGAAAGAGGGTGATGAGCGCAATGCAGACCACCAGGCACGCGAAGAACGGGATGGCCGCCCGCGCAATGGTGTTGCTGTCCTTGCCCGTCATGTTCTGCAGCACGAAGAGGTTGAAGCCCACGGGCGGAGTGACCTCGGCGATCTCGACCAGCAGGATCACGAAGATGCCGAACCAGATCAGGTCGAAGCCAGCCTGCTGGATCATGGGGAGCACCACCGCACTGGTCAGCACGATCATGCTAATGCCGTCCAGGGCAGTGCCCAGCACCAGGTACACCACCACCAGCACGCTGATCAGCGCAAAGGGCGACAGGTGCATGCTGTTCACCCACTCGGCCAGCTCGCGCGGGATGCCGGTGAAGGCCATGGTCTTGGTCAAAAAGGCGGCGCCCGCCAGGATGAACATGATCATGCAGCTGGTGCGCGTGGTGCCCATCAGCCCGTCCTTGAAGTTCTGCCAGGTCAGCGAGCGGCTCCACAGCGCCAGGCCCAGCGAGCCCAGCACGCCGAACGCCGCACACTCGGTGGCCGTGGCATAGCCGGTGACCAGCACCGCCACGATGAACACGATGAGCACGCCCACGGGGATCAGGTTGCCTGACTTGCGGATCTTCTCGCGGAAAGTTGTCGGCGGGTCGGCCGCTGGCACCTTGTCGGGGTTGCGCAGGCTCCACCAGCCGATGTAGCCCGAGAACAGCAGCATCAGCAAAATGCCCGGGATGAACCCGGCCAGGAAGATGCGGATGATGGAGGCATCGGCCGCCACCGCATAAACCACCATGGTGATGGAAGGCGGGATCAGGATGCCCAGCGTGCCAGCCGTGGCCAGCGAGCCCAGCGCCAGCCGCTCGTCGTAGCCGCGCTTCTTGAGTTCGGGCAGCGCCACCTTGCTGATGGTGGCGCATGTGGCTGCCGACGAACCCGAGACGGAGCCGAAGATGCCGCAGCCCAGGATGGTGGTGTGCATCAGCCGCCCTGGCACGCGGTTGAGCCAGGGGCGCAGGCCCTCGAACATCTCTTCCGACAGCTTGGTGCGAAACAGGATTTCGCCCATCCAGATGAACAGCGGCAGTGCCGCCAGCTCCCAGCTGGCATTGCTCTCCCAGAAGGCCGAGAACAGGTTTTTGGCCGGCTGCGTGGAGGTGAAGAAGGCCTGGCCTACCCAGCCGCAGATGGCCAGCGTCATGGCGATCCAAACGCCACCGGACAGCAGCACCAGCATCAGCAGGAGTAGGACGCCGCCCACCATCAGAATATCCATGTCGTGCTTTCTTGTGGTCCCTGTCCCCGCAACGGGGCAGGTCACCTGTTGTTATTGGTAGTGACGGGTCAGATGTCGGAAGAGAAGTCGCCCTTGGCGTGGCGCTCTTCGACGGCGCGCACAAAGGTAGGCACGCCACCACGCAACACGATGATGAACTCATCGACCACGGCCACCCACAGCAGGATGGAGCCGAGCGCGAAGCTCAGCTGCGGAATCCACAAGGGCATGGGCAGCAGGCCCTGCGAGATGTCGTTGAACTCCCAGCTCTCGTAGGTGTAGCTGCACGCGGCCCACATCAGGTAACCCACGGCCACTGTGCCAATGGCAAGCGCGACGGTTTCAAGCTGGCGGCAGCGGCGCGGGGGGAGTTTTTCCAGGATCAGTGTCACGCGCACAAAGTCGCCGTGCTTGAACGCGTGGGCCATGGCCATGAAGGCGGCGGCCGCGCAGAACCAGGCCACGATGTCATTGATGGCGCCCGTGCGCAGGCCCAGTTCGCGCATGATGCTTTGTGCCACCATGAGCACGCAGATCAGCACGATGAAACCTGCGCCCAGGGCGCCTGCGGCCAGGTAGATGCGGTCGAGCCAGCGGCGCAGCATGGTCACTTCTTGGCCGGTGCGGTGGCAGGCGCGCTCTTGCGGTAGGCAGCGATGATGGCTTCACCATCGGGGCCGGCCTTCTTGGTCCAGTCGGCCAGCATGATTTCACCCACCTGGCGCATGTCTGCCATGAGCTTGGGTGCTGGCGTGACGATCTTCATGCCCTTTTCGGTCAGTGCCTTCTTGTACCACTCGGTCTTCTCGGCGCTGACCTTCCAGCCGCGCTCTTCGGCCTCGGCCGATGCCTTGAGCAAGGCGTCCTGGCTGGGCTTGTCCAGCGCATCGAAGGCCTTCTTGTTCACGATGACCGCGTTCTTCGGCAGCCAGGCCTGGGTGTCATGGAACAGCTTGATGCTTTCGTAGATCTTGCTGTCGTAGCCGGTGGAGCCCGAGGTCATGGTGGCCTCGACCACGCCCGTGGCCAGCGCCTGCGACAGCTCGGCCGCCTGGATGGTCACCGGCTGCGCGCCGATCAGCTCGGCGATCTTGGCCGTGGCGGGGCTGTAGGCGCGCCACTTGATGCCGCGCAGGTCGGCCACCGAGGTCAGTTCCTTCTTGGCGTAGATGCCCTGTGGTGGCCAGGCCACGGCATACAGCAGCTTCATGCCCTGGGTGCCCAGCAGCTTGTCGAGCGAGGACTTTTGTGCGTCGTACAGGCGCTTGGAATCCGCATACGAGGTGGCCAGGAAGGGGATGCCGTCCACGCCGTACAGCGGGTTTTCGTTCTCGAAGTTGCCCAGCAGGATTTCGCCTGCGGGGGCTTGCCCGCCTTGCACAGCGCGCTTGATTTCGTTGGCCTTGAACAGCGAGGCGTTGGCGTGTACGGTGATCTTGAGCTTGCCTGCGGTGGCTGCATCTACATCCTTGGCGAACTGCACCAGGTTTTCCGTGTGGAAGTTGCTCACGGGGTAGGCCGCTGCCAGGTCCCACTTGGCCTGGGCCATGACCGATGTGGCGGTGAAACCGCAGGCCAGGGCCAGGCCGAGGGCAGTGGCGGGGAAGATTCGACGCTTCATGGGGTGCTCCGCAAGTAAGGGACGTGGGGTGAAGGGACTGTCGGCGACTGTATAGAAAACAGCCCGTGGCGACATAGGTGTTTTGCCTAAACGCTGACAAATTGCCAACAAATTATTGGTGACTTGCCTACAATGCCCCATGCATATCCCGTGCCAGATTCGACTATTGCAAAGGCGGTGTTCATGAAACCTGGGGCCAAGGACAAGGGCGATTCCGGTCCGATCGTGTCGTCTGCACACCTGGTGTCCGCGCAAAGCGCGGAGATGAGCGAGTTCGAGTTCGGCCTCATCGTGGCGGGCAATGCCTTCCACCGCTGGGTGGTGCACTGCATGGCAGCGGCGGGGCTCAAGGACCTGACGCCGCTCGACGTGGTGGTGCTGCACCATGTCACACACCGCGCACGCGACAAGCGCCTGGCCGACATCTGCTTCATCATGAACGTGGAAGACACACACCTGGTGAACTACTCGCTGAAAAAACTGCAGACACTGGGCGTAGTCGCCTCGCAAAAGAACGGCAAGGAAGTGACCTACGCTGCCACCGATGTGGGTCGTGCCTACGTGCAGCGCTACCGCGAGATCCGCGAGAGCTGCCTGATCGACGCCCTCAAAGCCGACGACGCGCTCAACCGCGACATCGGCGAGCTGGCCCGGTTGCTGCGTGTGCTCTCGGGCATGTACGACCAGGCGGCGCGCTCGGCTGCGTCGCTGTGATGCTGGCGGCCTGAGTGGCTTCGGTGCCCTGTATGGCCCGGAAATCTGAATAAAAAACGGCTCTTGCGCTCGACTGTAAAGCGCTTATAGCTATCAATTGAGTAGCATTGACATGTCCAACCAACCTTCTCCCATGTCCCGCTGGCAGTTCTGGATCGACCGGGGCGGCACCTTCACCGACGTGGTGGGCAAGCGCCCGGATGGCACGCTGGTCACGCACAAGCTGCTGTCCGAGAACCCCGAGCAGTACAAGGATGCCGCCGTGGCGGGCATCCGCCACTTGCTCGGTTTGAAGCCCGGCGAACCTGTGACGCCCGAGCTGGTGGAATGCGTGAAGATGGGCACCACCGTGGCCACCAACGCGCTCTTGGAGCGCAAGGGAGAGCCCACGCTGCTCATCACCACCAAGGGCTTCAAGGATGCGCTGCGCATCGCCTACCAGAACCGCCCGCGTCTGTTCGACCGCCACATCGTGCTGCCGGAGCTGTTGTACGAGCGCGTGATCGAGGCGCAGGAGCGTGTGGGCGCGCGGGGCGAGGTGTTCGAGCCGCTGGACGAAGCCCACCTGAAAGAACGCCTGTGGGCGGCCTACGACGCAGGCCTGCGCAGCGCGGCCATCGTGTTCATGCACGGTTATCGCTACACCGCACACGAAGAAGCCGCCGCCCGCATTGCGCGCGAAGCGGGCTTCACGCAGGTCAGCGCATCGCACGCCACCAGCCCCATGATGAAGCTGGTGAGCCGGGGCGACACCACGGTGGTGGATGCGTACCTGTCGCCCATCCTGCGCCGTTATGTGGACCAGGTGGCGAGCGAAATGCCGGGCGTGAAGCTGTTTTTCATGCAGTCGTCGGGCGGCCTCACCGATGCGCAGGTGTTCCAGGGCAAGGACGCGATCCTGTCGGGCCCCGCAGGCGGCATCGTCGGCATGGCCCGCACCGCCGGTTTGGCAGGCCACGACAAGGTCATCGGCTTTGACATGGGCGGCACCAGCACCGATGTGAGCCACTACGCGGGCGAGTTCGAGCGCGAGTTCGAGACGCAGGTGGCGGGCGTGCGCATGCGTGCGCCCATGATGAGCATCCACACCGTCGCGGCCGGTGGCGGCTCCATCCTCGGTTTTGACGGTGCGCGCTTCCGCGTCGGCCCCGAAAGCGCGGGCGCCAACCCCGGCCCTGCCAGTTACCGCCGGGGCGGCCCGCTGGCCGTGACGGATGCGAACGTGATGGTGGGCAAGATCCAGCCCGCGCATTTCCCCAAGGTGTTTGGCCATGCAGCCAACGAGGCGCTCGACCGCGACGTGGTGGGGCAGAAGTTTGCGCAGCTGGCGGTGCAAAGCGGCCGCTCGCAAGAAGACGTGGCCCATGGCTTCATCCAGATCGCCGTGCAGCAGATGGCCAACGCGATCAAGAAGATCAGCGTAGCGCGTGGGTATGACGTGACGCGCTACACGCTGCAATGCTTTGGGGGCGCGGGCGGCCAGCATGCGTGTTTGGTGGCCGATGCTTTAGGCATGACGCGCGTGTTTGTGCACCCGCTGGCGGGCGTGCTCAGTGCTTACGGCATGGGCCTGGCGGACCAGAACGTGATCCGCGAACAGGCGGTGGAAACCAAGCTCGTGCCAAACGCGCTCGCTGGCATTGAAGCCACGCTGGACCAACTCGCTACCACCGCGCGCACCGAGCTGGAGCGCCAGCAGGTGGGCGCGGGCACTGCCGTGGTGCACCGCCGCGTGCATGTGCGCTACGAGGGCAGCGACTCGGCACTCATCGTGCCGTTTGGCTCGCTGGCCGAAATCACCGCCGCGTTCGAGAACGCCTACCGCCAGCGTTTTGCGTTCCTCATGCAGGGCAAGGGTCTGGTGGTGGAAGCCGTGTCGGTCGAGGCGGTGGTGCCCGGCGATGCGCCCGTGGAACCGCGCCACGCGCTGCAGCCCGAGCGTGAGGTGCCGCGCCGCAGCACCGTGCGCATGTACACCGGGGGCGTGGACGGCGTGCCCGTGTGGCATGACGCCGCGCTGGTGGTGCGCGAGGACCTGCGCCCGGGTGACGTGATCCCCGGCCCGGCCATCATTGCCGAGAAGAACGCCACCACTATCGTGGAGCCCGGCTGGGAGGCCACGCTGACCGACCTGGACCATCTGCTGCTCAACCGCCGCGTGGCCCGTGCCGTGCAACACGCCGTGGGCACCACGGTGGACCCGGTGCTGCTGGAGGTGTTCAACAACCTGTTCATGAACATCGCCGAGCAGATGGGCCTGCAGCTGCAGAACACTGCCTACTCGGTGAACATCAAGGAGCGGCTGGACTTCAGCTGTGCGCTGTTTGACACCGCAGGCAACCTCATCGCCAACGCGCCGCACATGCCCGTGCACCTGGGCTCGATGGGCGAGAGCATCAAGACGGTGATACGTGACAACGCCGGGCGCATGCAGCCGGGCGACGTGTTTGTGCTCAATGACCCCTACCACGGCGGCACGCACCTGCCGGACATCACGGTGATCACGCCGGTCTACCTGGGGGACAACGCCGAGCCCACGTTCTACGTCGGCAGCCGGGGTCACCACGCCGATGTGGGCGGCACCACGCCGGGCTCCATGCCACCGTTCTCGACGCGCATCGAGGAAGAGGGCGTGCAGATCAACAACGTGAAGCTGGTGGAGCGCGGCGTGCTGCGCGAGGCGGAGATGATTGCGCTGCTCGAAAGCGGCGAGTACCCCAGCCGCAACCCGCAGCAGAACATGGCCGATTTGCGCGCGCAGATTGCGGCCAACGAAAAGGGCCAGCAGGAGCTGCGCCGCATGGTGGCCGAGTTTGGCCTCGATGTCGTGTTGGCCTATATGCGCCATGTGCAGGACAACGCCGAGGAGTCCGTGCGCCGCGTCATCACGCGGTTGAAGGACGGCGCGTTCACGCTGCCGCTGGACAACGGCGCGCAGATCAGCGTGGCCGTGAAGGTGGATGCAGAAAGCCGCAGCGCCACCATCGATTTCACCGGCACCAGCGAGCAGCAGACGAACAACTTCAACGCGCCCACGGCGGTGTGCATGGCGGCGGTGCTGTATGTTTTCCGCACGCTGGTGGATGACGACATTCCGCTGAATGCTGGGTGCCTCAAGCCGCTCAACGTGATCATCCCGCCGGGCAGCATGCTCAACCCCAACCCGCCAGCGTCGGTGGTGGCGGGCAATGTGGAGACCTCCACCTGCATCACCAACGCGCTGTATGGCGCATTGGGCCTGATGGCGGCGGGGCAGTGCACCATGAACAACTTCACCTTTGGCAGCACGCGCTACCAGTACTACGAGACCATCTCGGGGGGCAGTGGCGCGGGCGGCGTGTGGGATGCCAACGGGCAGCTCACTGGCGGCTTTGCAGGCACCAGCGTCGTGCAATGCCACATGACCAACTCGCGCCTGACGGACCCCGAGGTGCTGGAGTTCCGCTTCCCCGTGCGGCTGGAGGGCTACGAGATTCGCAAGGGCTCGGGCGGCGCCGGGCAGTGGAAGGGCGGTGATGGCGGCATCCGCCGTGTGCGCTTTCTGGAGCCGATGACGGCCAGCATCCTGTCGAACGGCCGCCACCATGGCGCGTTTGGCATGGCAGGCGGCCAGCCGGGTGCCGTGGGCATCAACAAGGTGGTACGCAGCGATGGCCGGGTGGAGCTGCTGGACCACATCGGCCAGGCCGAGATGTTGCCGGGCGATGTGTTTGAAATCCACACACCGGGCGGCGGCGGATTCGGGTCTTCAGGTCAAGAATAGTGCTCTAAATGGCTGCTTGCGCGCGTCCATCAAGCGCAAGCAGCTATCAAATCAGGAGTCTTTGCCTTCTGCGGGGGCCTTGGGCTGGCTGAGGCTGGGCGGCACATCCAGCCCCATCTGCCGCGCGCGGAACAGCGCCGCGCGCATCAAGAAGATCGACATGATGGGCACCGTGATCGCCACAAACACGGCGATCAGCAGTGCATGCAGCGCCAGGCTGCGGTCGGCCACCGAGAAGTACAGCACCGTGCCATGCATGATCAGCCAGCAGCCCAGCGTGGCGATGATGGCGGGCGCATGCATGCGCTCATAAAACGTGGACAGGCTCAGCAGGCCCGTGGAGCCCAACAAGGCCAGCCCGGCGCCTGCCAGCACCAGCAAGGCAACGATGATTTCCAGCCATAGTGGCAGTACGGCTTCGGTCATTCGATCACCTCGCCGCGCAGCAAGAACTTTGCCATCGCCATGGCACCCACAAAGCTGAACAGCGCCAGCAGCAGTGCGGCCTCGTAGTAGTTCTTGCTCCCGTACAGCAGGCCCAGCACCAGCATCACCAGCATGCCGCTCAGGTACATGCAATCAAGCGCCAGAATTCGGTCTTGTGCGGAAGGACCCTTGAGCAGGCGGATCAGAGCGCAGCCCATGGCCAGCGCCAGCATGAACAGGGCCGTCGGCAAGGCCCAGCCGAGGACAGGGGTCATTCGAAAATCTCCATCAGGGGGCGTTCGTAGCGCTGCTTGACACTGGCCGCTATGGCTGCTGCGTCCTCCACCTCCAGCACATGCAACAGCAGCATGCTGCGGTCCAGCGACAGTTCGGCCCAGGCCGTGCCGGGGGTGATGCAGACGATCATCGCCAGCACGGCGAGGGCATTGGGGTCGCGTACATCCAGCGGGACGTATACAAAGGCTGCCGGGTGCCGTCTGCGGCTGGGGGCCAGCAGCAGGCGGGCCACAGCCAAGTTGGAGCGTGTGGTGTCAGCCACCACCGTGAACGCCAATCGGAGCACGGCACCGGGTTTGCGTACCCGCACCGGCAGAGGGCGCAGCCCGGCAGTGAGCAGCGGAATCGCCAGAGCAAACACAGTGCCCAGGACGACATGCCCAGCACTCAGGCTGCGGTTGAGCAGCAGCCACAGGCCTAGCAGCGCCAGAGACAGCAAGGGGGCCGGTACCAACCGCTTGAACGGCCGTGGGGGAGGGGGTGGTTTCATGGCTTGTTGCCTCCCTGCGTTACGGCTGGCTTGGGTGGGTTGGGCACGGGCTCTGCCGCCATTACGGCGCGCACGTAAGCGGCAGGTGCGTGCAGAGCGTCAGCAGTGGCCTGGGTGTAGCGCATCACGGCGCCGGCCTGCCAGGCCAGCGCAGCGCAGGCGCCCAGTAGCAGGGCAATTGGCAGCCCTTCCAGCACCAGCAGCTTGGGCGCCGAGCGGTCATGCGCAGCCCAGAAGTGCCGAATGCCCGCGCGGGTGAGGGCAACCAGCGCCAGCAGGCCGGATGCCACCAGCAGGGCCACCAGGGTCCAGCCCGCAGCGCCCAGTTGCAACCCGCCGGAAGCGCCCAGCCCCAGTGGGTTGAGCAGCGCATGCACCATGGCGAACTTGCCCACAAACCCGGGCAGCGGTGGCAGGCCCGCAATGACCAGAGTGCAGGCGATGAAGGCCAGGCCCAGCAAGGCAGCGGCAGCCGGAATCACCTGGCCGATCAGTGCCTGCTCCTTGTCATCGAGGTTCATGCCCTCGGTGGGAACAAGGTCGGCTGAGAGGAAGGGGGCGTCGTCGGTTTGCTCGTGGGGCGCGAGGCTCGCGCCATCGTTGCGCCACCGGTCGATCAGGTCGGTCAGCAGGAAGAGGGCGCTCACGGCCAACGTGGAGCTGAGCAGGTAGTACAGCAGCCCGCCCGTGAGCAGGGCCTGCCCAAAGCCGACAGCCGCCAGCAGTGTGCCCGACGATAGGATGGCCGCGAATCCGGCCAGATGACCCAGGCGCTGAGAGCCTAGCATGCCGACGGCGCCAAACGCCATGGTGAGAAGGCCGCCGCCAATCAGCCACTGGCTGCCAAACTGGGCCGATTCCCCCGCCTCGGTGCCGAACAGCAGTGTCCATAGGCGCAGCACGCTGTACACACCCACTTTTGTCATGAGGGCGAACAATGCCCCAATGGGCGCCGTTGCGGCACTGTAGGCGGGGACAAGCCAGAAGTTGAGCGGCCACACAGCGGCCTTGATGAGAAACGCGACCGCCAGGATCGCAGCCGCCGCATGCAGCAGGCCTCGGTCGGTCGCTGGTATGCCTGCGATGTTTCGCGCCAGGTCGGCCATGTTCAGTGTGCCTGTGATGCCATAGAGCATGGACACGCCAATCAGGAACAGCGACGAAGCCGCCAGGTTGATGGCGATGTAGTGCAGCCCTGCCGACACGCGTGGGCGCCCCGAGCCGTGCAGCAGCAGCCCGTAGGAGGCGGCCAGCATGATCTCGAAAAACACGAACAGGTTGAACAGGTCGGCCGTGAGAAAAGCACCCGCAAGCCCCATGAGCTGGAACTGGAACAGCGGGTGAAAGTGCACACCCGCCCGGTGCCAGCGGGCCGCCGAGAACAGCACGCTGGCCAGGGCCACGGTACTGCTCAGCGTGAGCATCATGGCTGAGAGTCGGTCGATGGTGAGCACGATGCCGAACGGCGCGGGCCAGTTGCCGGGCAGGTACACGCCCAGGCCGTCGGGCAGGCTCGGATCGTCGGCCCGCACCAGCAACAGCACCGCGACCACCAAGCCCAGGAATGTCGAGGCGATGTTGAGCGTGACCTTGGTGCGCTGGCGCTCCTCGCGCAACAGCAGCATGAGCCCGGCCGTGAGCAGGGGCAGCGCGATGGGCGCAAGGATCAGGTGCGGCATCAACCGCTCAAGTAGAAATCCTGTGAATGTCATGTCATTTGTCCAAGGCGCTGCGCACGAAACTGGCACGCGCCAGACCAGGGCAGCCTAGCAAGGGCCGCCCCGCAGCGAGGGCTGCGTTCCCCTGCCCGCAGTGCGCAGCACTGCGAGAGCGGGGGGAAGGCGCGCAGCGCCTCAGGGGAGTGTTCTTCATCAAGGCATTTCCTGGGCGTCTTTCGAGCGGCTGCCATCCACATGGTCAGTGCCCGCCATGCCGCGTGAGGCCAGCAGCACCACCAGGAACAGCGCCGTCATGGCAAAGCCGATCACGATGGCCGTGAGTGTGAGCGCCTGGGGCATGGGGTCGGCATAGTGGGCCAGGTCCTGCGGCAGGCCGGGTTGCAGCACGGGCTCTTTGTCAATCGCCAGGCCCAGGCGGCCCATGCTGAAGATGAAGAGGTTGACGGCATACGACAGCAGCGACAGACCCATGATGACCTGGAAGGTGCGGGGCCGCAGCAGCAGCCACACGCCCGAGCCGGTGAGCACGCCAATGGCCAGGGCCAGTATCAGTTCCATGCAGTCTCTCCCCGGGTGGTGGGCGCTGTGGCGGCAGCGGCTTGTTCTGCCGCCTCATCGTCGGCGCGCGCATTGTTGTAGCGGTGGCTGCGCACCGACTGGTGGGCAATGCCGGTGAGGATGAGCATGGTGGAGCCCACCACCAGGGTGAACACGCCAATGTCGAAGAACAGCGCGCTGGCCACATGGATCTCGCCCACCACCGGCAACGCAAAGTGTGCTGTGTGGCTGGTGAGGAAGGGGTAGCCCCAGGCCCAGGCGCCCAGGCCCGTGGCTAATGCCACCAGCAGGCCCACGCCGATCCAGCGGCGCGGGTACAGCGGCAGGTGGGCCTCGACCCACGAGGTGCCCGAGACGATGTACTGCAGTAGCAGCGCCACCGAGAACACCAGCCCGGCCACAAAGCCGCCGCCGGGCTCGTTGTGCCCACGCATGAAAAGGTACATGGACACCAGCGTGGCAAACGGCAGCAGCAAGCGCACCAGCACGGCGGGCACCATGAGGTAGCCCACGGCGGTGTCGGCGGTCTGGCGCGGGTTGGAGAGGTCGGTGTCCACATCGGCGGGCAGGGCACGCTGTTGCGGTGGCAGGTCCATCACCTCGCGCGCTGGGCGGAAGCGCCGCAGCAGTGCATAGACCGTGAGCGCCACGATGCCCAGCACCACGATCTCTCCAAAGGTGTCGAAGCCCCGGAAGTCCACCAGCATCACGTTGACGACGTTGGTACCGCCGCCTTCGGTGAACGCGCGTTCGAGGAAGAAGGTAGAGGTGCTGTTGGGGAAGGGGCGGCTCATCATGGCAAACGACAGCAGCGCCATGCCAGCGCCCGCGCTCAGCGCCAATGCCAGGTCGCGCCAGCGGCGCAGCTGGGTGCGGCGCTCTTCGGCCATTGTGGGCAAGCGCAGGCTCTCGTCGCGGCGCGGCAGCCAGCGCAGGCCCAGCAGGATGAGGATGGTGGTCACGATCTCCACCACGATCTGCGTGAGCGCGAGGTCGGGGGCCGAGAACCAGAGGAAGGTCAGGCACACGCACAGGCCCGCGCCGCCCAGCAACGTGAGGGCGGCCAGCCGGTGGTACTTGGCCTGCCAGGCCGCCGCCACGGCACACACGGCGCCCAGCAGCCACAAAAGGGCGAAGGCGGGCGACAGCGGCAGCTGCACCCGGTCGCCAATCGGCAGGCCGCGTGCCCACAGGGGCAGCGTGCCCGCCACCAGGGCCGCTATGGCCAGCCACAGCATCTGCCACTGCAGGCGGCCCGTGCCCAGCAGGCGGCGGCCGTTGCGGCCCGCCAGCGTGAGCGCAGCCAGCAGGTGCTCGAACATGCGCTGGCCGCTCAGGCGGTGCATGAGCGGGGGCGCATCCAGCGTACCCCGTGCGCGCTGGCGCCGCAGCAGCGCATACAGCGCAATGCCGCCGCCCAGCGCCACCAGGCTCATCACAAATGGGGTGTTGAGCCCATGCCAGACCGCCAGGCTGTACGTGGGCAGCTCGCCCCCCACCACCGGCCGCGCGGCGGCAGCCAGGTAGGCACCCACCGACCAGGCGGGCAGCGTGCCCACCACCAGGCAGGCAAGCACCAGCAGCTCCACCGGCACCCGCATCCAGTGCGGCGGCTCATGGGGCGGGCGCGGCAGGTCGGTAGCGGGTGGGCCAAAGAACACATCCACCGTGAAGCGCAGCGAGTACGCCACGCTGAACATGCCGGCCACTGTGGCGGCGACGGGCAGCAGCCACTCCAGCATCGGCGTGGTGTTCACGTACACCGTCTCGGCAAAAAACATTTCCTTGGACAGGAAGCCGTTGAGCAGCGGCACGCCCGCCATGGCCGCGCTGGCCACCATGGCCAGGGTGGCGGTGATGGGCATCATCCTGCGCAGGCCCGACAGACGCCGTATGTCGCGCGTGCCACTTTCATGGTCCACGATGCCCACAGCCATGAACAGCGAGGCCTTGAAGGTCGCGTGGTTCATGATGTGGAACACGGCGGCCACGGCAGCGAGCGGGCTGTTCAGGCCCAAAAGCAGAGTGATGAGCCCGAGGTGCGAAATGGTCGAGTAGGCCAGCAGCCCCTTGAGGTCGTTCTGGAACATGGCCGCGTAACCGCCCACCAGCAGCGTGGCCAGGCCCGCACCGCCCACCAGCCAGAACCACTCTTCCGTGCCCGACAGTGCGGGCCACAGCCGCGCCATCAGGAACACACCGGCCTTCACCATGGTGGCCGAGTGCAGGTAGGCCGACACGGGCGTGGGCGCGGCCATGGCGTGGGGCAGCCAGAAGTGGAACGGGAACTGTGCGCTTTTGGTGAGCGCGCCCAGCAGTATCAGCACCAGGGCCGTGAGGTACAGCGGATGGTTCTGGATGAGCTGCCCGGCCGCGAGCACATGGTCCAGGTCGTAGCTGCCCACGATGTGGCCCAGCACCAGCATGCCCGCCAGCATGGCCAGCCCGCCTGTGCCCGTCACCGTGAGCGCCATGCGTGCACCGCGCCGCGCATCCTTGCGGTGGTGCCAGTAGCCGATCAGCAAGAACGAGAACAGGCTGGTCAGCTCCCAGAAGAATGCAATCTGGACGATGTTGCCCGACAGCACCACACCCGCCATTGCCCCCATGAAGGCCAGAAAAAACGAAAAGAAGCGCGGCACCGGGTCGGCGGGCGACATGTAGTAGCGCGCATACAGCACCACCAGGCTGCCCACGCCCAGCACCAGCATGCAGAACATCCAGGCAAAGCCATCCATGCGGATGACCAGGTTCAGGCCCAGGGCAGGGAGCCAGGCCAGCTCTTGCCGGATCACGCCGCCATCCGCAATCTCGGGGAAGTAGAGCGCTGCCTGCACCGTGCAGAACAAGGCAATGAGCCCGGCGAGCGTGGACTCGGTGTTGCGGGCATTGGCGGGCAACACTGCCGCCAGCAGGCTGCCGATGAAGGGGAGGAGGATGAGGGTGATCAGGGGCATGCGCAATTGATTTTAGGGGTAGCCCCTAAAAACCCTGTCCAGCCCTTGGTGCCGCGCCTGTGATGAGTAAAAAAAGCAAGCCCGCTGGAGCGGGCTTGCTGCTTGTGAAGTCTGCTTAGTTTTTGCTAGCGCTGGCTGCTGGGGTAGCGGCAGGGGCGGGGGCTGCAGGTGCCGCTGTTGGTGGTGTGGCTGGTGCGGCGGCGGTCTTGTCTGCGCTGCTGCGGGCCTTGCGTTCTGTGCCCTGGTGGCTGGCGGTTTTTTCTTTCTCTTTCTGTTTGCTCTTGGCTTCCGCCCTGGCGGCGGCCGCTGCGCTGTACTTCTTGCCGTTGACGGTCAGGCCCTCTTTGGAGAAGTTCACGGCGCTTTTGTTGCCCACGCCACCCACGCGGCCAATGAAGTCGGCCCAGTCCTTGAAGGGGGCGCTCTTGCGCTCTTCCAGGATGCGGCCCGACAGGCCGGGCCCGATGCCCTTGATGCCGTCGAGTTCGGCTTCGGTGGCGGTGTTCACGTCCACGGCGGCGAAGGCGGCGGTGGTGGCCAGCAGCAAAGTGGCGATCAGGGTCAGCAGTGTCTTCAGCATGGTGGTGGGTGTCCTTGGCGTGGAGGGCTGGAATGGCGGGTCAGAGTTCTTCGACGCGGCGCGCGGGGTAGCTGTCCCAGGTCTGGCAGCCAGGGCATTGCCAGAAATGCTGGCGCGCTTCAAAGCCGCAGGCCGCGCAGCGGTAGCGTGTGAGGGGTTTCACGGCATGCTCCAGCGCCCGCTGGACCTGGGGGTGGAACTCCTCGTGCTCCAGCTTTTCGGTGGCCAGCCATTTGGCGGCGGCCACCAGCGAGCGTTCCTTGTCCAGATGCTCCACATAGCGCTGCCGGGCGGAACCGCTGGTGGTGGCGTCGGCGGCCTCCATGGCAACGATGCTCTCCAGGACGTCGAGCGAGGGTGCCTGTTTATAGTGGGCCTGCAGCAGGCCATGGACCTCGGCGGTGCGCCCGCTGGCCGTGGCGGCTTCGACCATCAGCGGGGCGGCCAGAGGCAAGGCCGCAGGGTTGCGTTCACCCAGCGTCTTGAGCGTGGCCAGCACGGCGGCGGGTTGGCCCATGAGGCGCTGCAGCCGCGCCAGCTCGATGCGTGCGCGCGCCGCCTCGGGGGCGGCGGCCACCGCCTGTTCCAGCAATGCCTGGGCGGCCGGCAGATCGCCCTGCGCAATCAGGGCCAGTGCCTGTTCGCACAGGTAATGTGCCTGCCGGGTGCTGAAATCGCCCTGGTCGGCGTCGTGCATCTTGCGGGCAATGGTGGCAGCGTGTGGCCAGTCGCGCGAGCGCTCGTAGATGGCCAGCAGGGCCAGGCGGGCCTGGGCCTCGAAGGGCGTGCCTTCCAGGCGGTGCAGGGCGTCTTCCGCGCGGTCGAGCAGCCCGGCCTTGAGGAAGTCGAGCGCCAGCGCGTGCTGGGCACGCTCGCGGTCGGTGCGGGAGAGGTCGCCGCGCGAGAGCAGGTGCTCGTGCACACGCACGGCGCGGTCGTATTCGCCCCGGCGGCGGAACAGGTTGCCCAGCGCAAAGTGCAGTTCGGAGGTGTCGGGGTCGTTCTGCACGGCCTCGATGAAGGCGTCGATGGCCTGGTCCTGCTGCTCGTTGAGCAGGAAGTTCAGGCCCTTGAAGTAGGCCTTGGGCGCACGCCGGTTTTCGGCGCGCAGCTGGCGCAGGTCGAAACGCGATGCCAGCCAGCCCAGCACAAAGGCCACGGGCAGGCCCAGCAGAATCCAGCTCAGGTCAAATTCCATGGATCGAGGGCAGGTCGGGAGGTGGCGGGGGCGCGGCAGGCGTGCTGTTGTTGGCGGTTGCCGTTGTGGGCACCGGGGCTGGCGCGGCGACTGCGGCGGCAGCCTGGGCGCGGCGGGCGGCCGTGCGGTGGCGCCACCAGCGGGGCACCATGCCCAGCACACCCACGGCGAGCCCGGCCGAGAAGGCCGTCAGCACCACCAGCACCAGCGGCGCGCGCCATTGGGTGCCAAAGAAAAAATGCACGGTCGCGTCCTGCTGGTTGTTCAGCGCGAAGGCGAAGAGCGTAAAAAAAATGGCTGCCTTGAGCAGCCACAGGAGGTATTTCATCGGTCTCCCCAGTGGTGGGGCGATTCTAAGAGCTTGCGTACAGAGTTCTCCGCAAGTCTGTAGCGCACCAGTATCAATAAAAATGGCCGCTTTGGCGCGACCATAAAGCGTTTTTAGCTATTAATTTTGATCTGGCAAACCCGGCGTGGCCTGGGTCTTTTCTTCCATCTCGGCAGTGCGCTTGTCCACGGCTTCGCGCAGGGCCTTGCCGGGCTTGAAGTGCGGCACACGCTTTTCAGGAATGGCCACGGCCTCGCCGCTGCGCGGGTTGCGGCCCATGCGGGGCGGGCGGTGGTTGACCGAGAAACTGCCAAAACCCCGGATCTCGATGCGGTGCCCACGCACCAGGGCATCGCCCACGGCGTCCAGAATGGTCTTGACGGCGTATTCGGCATCACGGTGGGTGAGCTGGCCAAAGCGTGCGGCCAGTTCTTCAACGAGGTCTGAGCGGGTCATGGAGTCTTGGGACATAGGCTTCTCAAAGAAGAGCGGGCGCACGAGGCGCCCGCCGTCTGACCTTTCAAGGGGTCAGCGCTTTACTTACTTTTCCGAGTTGTCCAGCTTGGCACGCAGCAGGGCGCCCAGGCTGGTCGTGCCGGCGCTTTCGCGGGCCGACTGTTGCGACAGCGAAGACATGGCTTCTTGCTGGTCGGCCATGTCCTTGGCCTTGATCGACAGCTGGATGTTGCGGGTCTTGCGATCCACATTGACCACCACGGCCGTGACTTCGTCGCCTTCCTTGAGCACATTGCGGGCATCTTCCACGCGGTCGCGGGAGATTTCCGAAGCGCGCAGGTAGCCCACGATGTCTTCGCCGAGGTCGATTTCAGCGCCACGGGCGTCCACGGTCTTGACCTTGCCGGTCACCGTCTGGCCCTTGTCGTTCACGGTCACGAAGGTCGTGAATGGGTCGCCGTCGAGCTGCTTGATACCCAGCGAGATGCGTTCACGGTCCACGTCCACGGCCAGCACGATGGCTTCCACTTCCTGGCCCTTCTTGTAGTTACGAACCGCGGCTTCGCCGGCTTCGTTCCACGACAGGTCGGACAAGTGCACCAGGCCGTCGATGCCGGCAGCCAGGCCCACGAACACGCCGAAGTCGGTGATCGACTTGATAGGACCCTTGACGCGGTCGCCGCGCTTCGTGTCCTGTGCGAATTCTTGCCATGGGTTGGCCTTGCACTGCTTCATGCCCAGGCTGATGCGGCGCTTGTCTTCGTCGATTTCCAGAACCATGACTTCGACTTCGTCACCCAGCGAGACCAGCTTGGCGGGAGCGATGTTCTTGTTGGTCCAGTCCATTTCAGACACGTGCACCAGGCCTTCGATGCCGGGTTCGAGTTCGACGAACGCGCCGTAGTCGGCAATGTTCGTGATCTTGCCGAACAGGCGGGTCGATTGTGGGTAGCGGCGGTTCACGCCCATCCATGGGTCGTCGCCCATCTGCTTCAGACCCAGCGAGACACGGTTCTTCTCGGTGTCGAACTTCAGGATCTTGGCCGTGATTTCCTGGCCAGCCGTCACCACTTCGGAAGGGTGACGCACACGGCGCCATGCCATGTCGGTGATGTGCAGCAGGCCGTCGATGCCGCCCAGGTCCACGAACGCACCGTATTCGGTGATGTTCTTGACCACGCCTTGAACGATGGAGCCTTCCTTCAGGGTTTCCATCAGCTTGGCGCGCTCTTCGCCCATGGAGGCTTCCACCACAGCGCGGCGGCTCAGCACTACGTTGTTGCGCTTGCGGTCCAGCTTGATGACCTTGAATTCCATGGTCTTGTTTTCGTACGGCGTCAGATCCTTGATCGGACGGGTATCGATCAGCGAACCGGGCAGGAATGCGCGGATGCCGTTGACCAGAACGGTCAGGCCGCCCTTGACCTTGCCGGAGGTGGTGCCGGTGACGAATTCGCCGGATTCCAGGGCCTTTTCCAGGCTCATCCACGAAGCCAGACGCTTGGCCGTGTCGCGCGACAGGATGGTGTCGCCGTAGCCGTTTTCGATGGAGCCAATGGCCACCGACACGAAGTCACCCACTTGGACTTCGACTTCGCCCTTGTCGTTCTTGAACTCTTCCAGCGGCACGTAGGCTTCGGACTTGAGGCCAGCGTTCACGACCACGAAGTTGTGCTCGACGCGCACGACTTCAGCGGTGATGACTTCGCCAGGGCGCATTTCCGTACGCTGCAAGGATTCTTCAAAAAGGGCGGCAAAAGATTCGGACATGTGTTTCCTTGCCACAAACAGGATTCCGGCAGCACCATTGCTACCGTTTTTATAGCTGCTTGCGGTGGTTTTTTGCGGCAGAGCCGCGGGTTAGGTTATCGATCCACACAACCTGTGCGCTGGCGCGCGAGAGGGGCTGTGTGGGCCTGTGGCAAGGCCTTTCGGCACTGCCTGGAGCCCGGGGGCTCCACGTTTCAGCCCTGCGCAGCAGCTGCGAAGGGCTGGCGCTCTTGCCACCAGGCCAACACCTGTTCGACGGCTTCATCAATCGTCAAATCGGAGTTGTCCAGGACCAGAGCGTCCTGCGCGGGCTTCAAGGGAGCAACGCTGCGGGAACTGTCCCGTGCGTCACGCGCCTCCAAATCCGCGCGAAGGTCTTCGATACTAGCCGAAAAACCCTTTGAAATCAACTGTTTATAACGGCGCTCGGCGCGGCAGGCGGCGCTGGCCGTCAAATAGACCTTGAGCGGGGCCTCTGGGAAGATCACGGTGCCCATGTCGCGGCCATCGGCCACCAGGCCCGGCAGGCGCTGGAAGCTGTGTTGCAGGTCCACCAGCGCCGTGCGCACGGCAGGCAGGGCGGACACGCGGGATGCGTTCATGCCGGCTTCTTCGGTGCGGATTGCGTCGGTTACGTCGTCGCTGCCCAGCCACACCTTGCCGCCCTCAAACCGCACCGGGAGGGTCTGCGCCATGGTGGCAATGCGCGCTTCGTGGTCGGCGTCGATGGCGAGACTTGCACGCAGCGCGGCCAGGGCGGTGATGCGGTACATCGCCCCCGAGTCGAGAAAGCGGTAGCCCAGCCGCTGCGCCACCGCAGCCGCCACCGTGCCCTTGCCTGAGGCCGTGGGGCCGTCGATGCAGATCACCGGGATGTGGGCGGTCTCGACCTGGGCGACCGAGAACAGCGCCTCGAAATAGTCCGGGAAGGTCTTGGCCACGCACTTGGGGTCTTCGATGCGCACCGGCAAGCGGGCCGGGTTGAAGGCGGCCAGCGAGAAGCACATGGCCACGCGGTGGTCGTCGTAGGTGTGGATGCTGGCGGCTTTCCAGTCCGCCGCCTGCGCCGGAGGCGTCACGCGGATGTAGTCCGCGCCTTCCTCCACGGTGGCGCCGAGTTTGCGCAGCTCGGCGGCCATGGCGGCGATGCGGTCGGTTTCCTTCACGCGCCAGCTGGCAATGTTGGTCAGCGTGGTGGTGCCTTCGGCATACAGCGCCATCACGGCCAGTGTCATGGCTGCGTCGGGGATGTGGTTGCAGTCCAGGTCAATGGCCTTCAGGGGCCAGGCGCCGCGCTCAATCTGCAGCCAGTTGGGGCCGCCCGTGACCACGGCACCCATGGCGCGTGCGGCCTCCACAAAACGGATGTCGCCCTGAATCGAATCCAGCCCGACGCCCTGAATTTTGATGCTTTTTTGGCCCTCACCGCCTGTTGTTATTGCCCCGAGTGCTATGAAATAGCTAGCAGATGAGGCATCCGCCTCCACATGGATGCTGCCGGGCGACTGGTAGCGGCTGCCTGCCGGGATGGTGAAACGCTGCCAGTTCTGGTGCTCGACCACGATGCCAAAACGCGCCAGCAGTTGGAGCGTGATGGCGATGTAGGGCTTGGAGATCAGCTCGCCGACCACCTCGATCACGATGGCCTGTGTACCGGCCGCCAGAGGCAGCGCCATGAGCAGCGCGGTGAGGAACTGGCTCGATACATCGCCGCGCACGCGGATGGGCTCTGCCAGCGCCAGGGCTGGTACCCCTTGGCCGTGGGCGATCCTGAGCGGCGGGTAGCCTTCGTTGCCCAGGTAGTCGATCTGGCAGCCCAGCTGGCGCAGGGCATCGATGAGGTCGCCAATGGGGCGCTCGTGCATGCGTGGCACGCCGGACAGCTCGAACTCGCCACCCAGCAGCGCCAGCGCTGCCGTGAGCGGGCGCATGGCGGTACCCGCATTGCCCAGGAACAGCTTGGCGGGAGACTGGGGCAGGCGGCCACCCAGGCCGGTGATGCGCACCGTGCTGCCCGCTTCATCCACCGTGCACCCGATCTGGCGCAGGGCGTCGAGCATCACGCGCGTGTCGTCTGACGCCAGCAGGTCGTGCACGGTGGTGGTGCCATTGCTCAGCGCGGCCAGCAGCAGCACGCGGTTGGAGATGCTCTTGGAGCCCGGCAGGTGGACTTCACCCGCAGCGGCTTGCAAAGGGGGCAGATCGAGAAATGCGGTGCTGTACATCGTTGTGTTGTGTCCAATTGCGGCTCAAAGAGCGTTCGTGCGGCCAGCAGCCTGCACAACTGGCGCGCCCCAACACCAGCGCACCCGTGGAACTGGCTTCGCCAGGCCACCGGGTGCGTCCCCCTTGGGGGAAGGCGCCGAAGGCGACTCAGGGGGTCATTTCCGCTTCGCACCCATGCGCCAGTGCGCGCGGGTTTCGCTGGCCAGTGTCAGCATGTCTTCCAGTGCCTGGGCGTTGCCCTTTTCCATGGCCTGCTCGATGTTATGCAGGGCCTGCTGGAACAGTTTGGACTGGGCCAGGAGTTCTTCGCGGTTCGCCAGCATGATGTCGCGCCACACCTTGGGGTCGCTGGCCGCGATGCGGGTGAAGTCCCGAAATCCCGGGCCCGCCAGAGACAGGAAATCATCGCCATGCGCTTGCCCGGTGATGCTGTTCATCATCGCAAAGGCCAGCACATGGGGCAGGTGGCTGACAGCGGCAAAGGCCGCATCGTGCGATTCGGGCGACATGCTGGTCACGCGGCAGCCCAGGGCATTCCAGATCTTTTCTGCGTTCTG
Organism: Acidovorax sp. Q11; assembly: GCF_054950075.1. Lineage (NCBI taxonomy): Bacteria > Pseudomonadati > Pseudomonadota > Betaproteobacteria > Burkholderiales > Comamonadaceae > Acidovorax > Acidovorax sp. Q11. The sequence continues at coordinate 163,801 of NZ_JBUDZG010000008.1, forward strand.
CAGATGGACCGTGAGGGTGCGCTCGGTGGGCGTCAGGATGACCTGGCGTCCGCTGTAAAGATCCGCTTCGGCATGTTCCACGCCCGACACCTCGCGCCCGGTGATGGGGTGCGCCGGTACAAACGAGCCGACCTGATCGCGCAAAGAGCGCTGCGCTGCATGCACCACGTCGGCCTTGGTCGAGCCCACGTCCATGATGAGCATCTGGGGCGTGACCAGGTGCTTGATGGCTTTCAGTGTGGCTTCGGTGGCGGCCACGGGCACGGCCACCAGCACGATGTCGGCACCAGCCACGGCCAGCAGGGCCGAGGGCGCCTCGACATCGATCACGCCCAACTGGCGCGCGCGGTCGGTGGTCGAGGGCGACTTGCTGTAGCCCACCACCCGTTTGACCAGACCCGCCTTCTTCATCGCCAGGGCAAACGAGCCGCCCATGAGCCCGCAACCGATGAGTCCCAATTGTTCGAACATCTTGGCGGCTCCTCAGGACGACACGGGGTAGGTGCCCAGGACCTTGTAGAACGCGCACAGGCTGCGCAGTTCTTCCAGCGCGCGCGCCACATGGGGCTGAGCGGGGTGGCCGTCGAGGTCGATGTAGAAGTAATACTCCCACTGGCCGGTGCGCGCGGGGCGGGATTCGAAACGCGTCATGGACACGCCATGCGCCTTGAGCGGCACCAGCAGGTCGTGCACCGCGCCGGGCTGGTTCGGCACCGAGACCACCAGGCTGGTGCAGTCCTTGCCAGAAGGCGGAGGCGTCTGCAGCGTGTGCGGCAGGCAGATGATGGCAAAACGCGTGCGGTTGTAGGCGTCGTCCTGGATGGCGTGCGAGACGATGTGCAGGCCGAACTGGGTGGCTGCGCGTTCGCTGGAGAGGGCCGCCCAGGCGGGGTTGGTGGTGGCCAGGCGCGCGCCCTCGGCATTGCTAGACACCGGGCGGCGTTCGGCGTGTGGCAGGTGCTTGGACAGCCAGGCCTGGCATTGGGCCAGCGCCTGCGGGTGGGCCAGCACTGCCTCGATGCCGTCGAGCGAATTGGTGGTGCGCAGCAGGTTGTGGCGCACCAGCAGGCTGACTTCGCCCACCACATGGGTAGGGGTGTGCAGGAACAGATCGAGTGAGCGCGTAACCACGCCTTCGGTGGAGTTCTCGACGCCCACCACGCCGTACTGGGCGCTGCCGGCGGCCGTGGCGTGGAACACCTCGTCGAAGTTGGCGCAGTACATCAGGTCGGCGGCACCACCGAAGAATTCGATGGCGGCCTGTTCGCAGAACGTGCCCTCGGGGCCGAGCACGGCCACGCGCTGGGGTGATTCGAGCGCCAGGCAGGCGGACATGATCTCGCGCCAGATGGCTGCCACATGCGGGCCTTTGAGTGGCCCGGGGTTGGCGTGGGTGATCTTGTCAATGACCTGGGCCACACGGTCGGGGCGGAAGAAGGGCGTGCCTTCACGCTTCTTGACTTCACCCACCTGCTCGGCCACCAGCGCACGCTGGTTCAGCAGCGTGAGCAGTTGCTGGTCGATGGAGTCGATCTGCACGCGCAGGCTGGCGAGGTCGGGTGAGGCTTGCGGAGTATTCATGGATGGGGTCTGTGTGCGCGGGCGCGTGAACGGGGGAGGGCTGGCGTTCGTTCAGGCGTGCTTTTGCTCAAATTCTCGCATGTAGTCCACCAGCGCCTGGACGCCCTCGATCGGCATGGCGTTGTAGACACTGGCGCGCATGCCCCCCACGGACTTGTGGCCCTTGAGTTGCAGCAGACCGCGTTCCTTGGATCCGGCCAGGAACGCATCGTTGCGGCTTTCGTCGCGCAGGAAGAACGGAATGTTCATGCGCGAGCGGCAGTTGGCCGCCACCTTGTTCACATACAGCTGCGAGCTGTCGATGGCGTTGTAGAGCAGGGCGGCTTTGGCGATGTTGCGCTGCTCCATCGCGGCCACGCCACTCAGGCCGCCCTCGGTCTGGCGCTTGAGCCACTGGAAAGTGAGGCCCGCGATGTAGATGCCCCAGGTGGGGGGCGTGTTGTACATGGACTGGTTGTCGGCCACGGTTTTGTAGTCAAAGGCGCTGGGGCAGGCGGGCAGGGCGTGGCCCAGCAGGTCTTCGCGCACCACCACCAGCGTGAGGCCGGCAGGCCCCAGGTTCTTTTGCGCGCCGCCAAAGGCCAGGCCCACGCGGCTCCAGTCCACGGGGCGCGACGCCACATGGGACGAAAAGTCGATGACCAGGGGCGCATCGCAGCCCAGCGCCTTGAGGTCGGGCAGCTGCTGGAATTCGATGCCGTTGATGGTTTCGTTGCTGCAGATGTGCAGGTAGCTGGCACCTCGGCTCACGGTCCATGAGGCCGGATCGGGCAGGGTGGTGAAGCCGGTGTCTTCGGCCGACGCCACGATGCTCACTTCGGAGGCGTACTTGCGCGCTTCCTTCTGTGACTTCTGGCTCCAGCTGCCTGTGACCACAAAGTCCACCGCACCGGCCCGCGAGAGGTTCAGCGGCACGATGGCGTTTTCGGCCAGGCCACCGCCCTGCATGAACAGGATCTTGTAGTTGGCGGGTACGGCCAGCAGTTCGCGCAGGTCGGCTTCGGCCTGCTCGTAGATGGACAGAAATTCCTTGCCCCGGTGGCTCATTTCCATCACGCCCATGCCGCTGCCGTGCCAGTTGAGCATTTCGGCGGCGGCTTGCTCCAGCACTTCGGCGGGGATGGCGGCCGGGCCGGCCGAGAAGTTGTAGGGGCGGGTCATGGTTTAACAGTCAAAAATGCTGCCTGCGCCTGCTGGATAAGCGCTGACAGCTACATTTTTAATAGCATCCGGGTGCCGCGTCTGGCGCGGCACCCGGAGAAGGCTAAACGAGCAGGTCAGGCGTCGGTTGTGGGCGTTGCGCCAGAGTCAGCGGAGCCACCACCGTCCACATTGCCGTCACCGTCGGTGTCGGCATCGGCCACATTGGCATCGTTTTCCACGATGCGTTGCAGGCCGCTGAGCTTGGAGCCTTCGTCCAGCGCGATCAGCGTGACGCCCTGCGTGGCGCGACCCAGTTCACGGATTTCGCTCACGCGGGTACGCACCAGCACGCCCTTGTCGGTGATCAGCATGATTTCGTCGTCGGCATGCACCAGCGTGGCGGCCACGACCTTGCCGTTGCGCTCGCTTTGCTGGATGGCGATCATGCCCTTGGTGCCCCGGCCGTGGCGGGTGTATTCGGTGATGCTGGTGCGCTTGCCGTAGCCGTTTTCTGTAGCAGTCAACACACTCTGCGTTTCGTCTTCGGCGACCAGCATGGCGATCACGCTCTGTCCGTCTTCCAGCATCATGCCGCGCACACCGCGCGCCTGGCGGCCCAGGGGGCGCACATCGTTTTCGTCAAAGCGCACGGCCTTGCCGCCGTCGCTGAACAGCATCACATCGTGTTTGCCATCGGTGAGGGCGGCGCCGATCAGGTAGTCGCCATCGTCCAGATTGACGGCGATGATGCCGCCCTTGCGCGGATTGCTGAATTCATCCAGCGCGGTCTTCTTGACGGTGCCCATGCTGGTGGCCATGAACACAAAACGGTCTGCTGGGAACGTGCGCATGTCGCCCGTGAGCGGCAGTACCACGTTGATCTTCTCGCCGTCCTGCAGCGGGAACATGTTGACGATGGGGCGGCCGCGCGAGCCGCGTGAGCCGGCGGGCACTTCCCAGACCTTGAGCCAGTACAGGCGACCCCGGTTGGAGAAGCACAGGATGTAGTCGTGCGTGTTGGCGATGAAGAGCTGGTCGATCCAGTCGTCTTCCTTGGTTGCCGTGGCCTGCTTGCCGCGCCCGCCGCGTTTTTGCGCCCGGTATTCGGACAGGGGCTGGCTCTTGATGTAGCCGGTGTGCGAGAGCGTCACCACCATGTCGGTGGGGGTGATCAGGTCTTCGGTGGAGAGGTCCTGGGCGCTGTACTCCACCACGCTGCGGCGCGCGCCCAGCTTGTGCTGGCCGAACTCGGTCTTGATGGAGGTGAGTTCTTCGCCAATGATGGTCGAGACGCGCTCGGGCTTGGCCAGGATGTCCAGCAGGTCTTCGATGACCGCCATGACTTCCTTGTACTCGGCCACGATCTTGTCCTGCTCCAGGCCCGTGAGGCGCTGCAGGCGCATCTGCAGGATTTCCTGGGCCTGCGTTTCCGACAGGCGGTACAGGCCGTCCTGGCCCATGCCGAACTCGACTTCCAGGCCTTCGGGGCGGTAGTCGTCAGCGTTGATCACGCCGCCATCGGCGCGCGTGCGGGTCAGCATCTCGCGCACCAGCTTGCTGTCCCACGAGCGGGCCATCAGCTCGGACTTGGCCACGGGCGGTGTAGGTGCGTTGCGGATGATGGCGATGAAGTCGTCGATATTGGCCAAGGCCACGGCCAGGCCTTCCAGCACATGGCCGCGGTCGCGCGCCTTGCGCAGCTCGAACACTGTGCGGCGCGTCACCACTTCGCGGCGGTGCTGCAGGAAGACGACGATCAGGTCCTTGAGGTTGCACAGGCGTGGCTGGCCATCGACCAGCGCCACCATGTTCATGCCAAAGGTGTCCTGCAGCTGCGTCTGCTTGTACAGGTTGTTGAGCACCACTTCGGGCACTTCGCCGCGCTTGAGTTCGATCACCAGGCGCATGCCGGACTTGTCCGACTCGTCCTGGATATGGCTGATGCCTTCGATCTTCTTCTCGTGCACCAGCTCGGCCATGCGCTCCTGCAGCGTCTTCTTGTTGACCTGGTAGGGCAGCTCGTCCACGATGATCGCCTGGCGCTGGCCGCGGTCGATGTCCTCGAAGTGGCAGCGTGCGCGCATGATCACGCGGCCACGGCCCGTGCGGTAGCCGTCCTTTACGCCGTTGATGCCGTAAATGATGCCAGCGGTGGGGAAGTCGGGCGCCGGGATGATCTCCATCAGCTCGTCGATAGTGGTCTCGGGGTTGCGCAGCATGTGCAGGCAGGCATCCACCACCTCATTGAGGTTGTGCGGCGGAATATTGGTGGCCATGCCCACCGCAATACCTGCCGAGCCATTGACCAGCAGATTGGGCAGCTTGCTGGGCAATACCAGCGGCTCCTTTTCGCTGCCATCGTAGTTGGGGCCGAAATCGACGGTTTCCTTGTCGATGTCGCCCAGCATTTCGTGGGCGATTTTGGCCAGGCGGATTTCGGTGTATCGCATGGCGGCGGCGTTGTCGCCGTCCACCGAGCCGAAATTGCCTTGGCCGTCCACCAGCATGTGGCGCAGCGAGAAATCCTGCGCCATCCGCACAATGGTGTCATACACCGCCGAGTCGCCGTGCGGGTGGTATTTACCAATCACGTCACCCACGATACGGGCCGACTTTTTATAAGGCCGGTTCCAGTCGTTGTTGAGTTCGTGCATGGCAAACAACACGCGCCGGTGCACAGGCTTCAAGCCATCGCGCGCGTCGGGCAGTGCCCGGCCGACGATCACGCTCATCGCGTAATCGAGATAACTGCGCCGCATTTCCTCTTCGAGGCTGATCGGCAGGGTTTCTTTGGCAAACTGGGTCATTGGGGGCTGCGGTGGCGGCAAAGGAGGGTCATTTTAGGGCTAAGACCGTGTAGCGACCGCGCAACATATCGAAGCAATTCCGGTTTTGTCCTACGGACCTCATCGCGTCACCACCGCTTTTGCCCTGTTACGTATGGCACAATCGTTTGAACGCTTTGGGTGGTGGTCATCCCTAGCGTCCTGATTCGCAGCGCGGCTGCGGCTTTTTCCCCAAGAGGAGAACCATGAAGAAACTGAACAAAGTGGCGATGTTGTTTGCCTCTGCAGCGCTCGCAACCGCCGCTGGCGCACAAACCGTGGACAACTGGCGCAATGCCAGCGGTGATCTGGTCTGGAAGAACGGCACGAACGAATACTGCTGGCGTGATGCCAACTGGACGCCTGCTACGGCTGCCGCTGGTTGCGACGGTGCTATCGCTGCACCCGCACCTGCCGCCGCTCCTGCTCCAGCCGCTGCACCCGCACCTGCCGCCGCTCCTGCTCCAGCAGCTGCTCCAGCTCCTGCCGTGGCCACCAAGGTGACCTACGCCGCTGACGCATTCTTCGACTTCGACAAGTCGGTGCTGAAGCCAGAAGGCAAGGCCAAGCTGGACGACCTGGTCTCCAAGGTCAAGGGCATCAACCTGGAAGTCATCATCGCAGTGGGTCACACCGACTCCGTGGGCTCTGATGCTTACAACCAGAAGCTGTCGGTGCGTCGTTCCGAAGCCGTGAAGGCTTACTTGGTGTCCAAGGGCATCGAAAAGAACCGCGTGTACACCGAAGGCAAGGGCGAAAAGCAGCCAGTGGCTGACAACAAGACCGCCGAAGGCCGCGCCAAGAACCGCCGCGTGGAAATCGAAGTGGTCGGTACCCGCGCTTCCAAGTAATCTTCGGATTGCTTCACAAAAAAGCCCCGGTAACGGGGCTTTTTTGCGTGTGGAGTCTTATATGCATCTGGTTCAGAGACAATTACCCGCATGAGTGACACCGTCAATGCAGATCCGGCCGAACTGGCCAAGTTTTCAGAATTGGCCCACCGTTGGTGGGATCCAGACAGTGAATTTCGCCCACTGCACCAGATCAATCCGCTGCGGCTTGATTGGATCAACGGCTTCAGCCCATTGAATGGCAAGCGGGTGCTGGATGTCGGATGCGGGGGCGGTATTCTGGCCGACTCCATGGCGCGAAAAGGTGCGGACGTGCTGGGTATTGATCTGGCGTCCAAGGCGTTGCGCGTTGCGCAACTGCATGCACTGGAGGCGGGTACCCCGAATATCCGCTATCAGGAGATCAGCGTGGAAGCGCTGGCCCAGGAGCAGCCAGCGGGTTTTGATGTGGTGACCTGCATGGAAATGCTGGAGCATGTTCCAGACCCCGCATCCGTGGTCCGCGCATGTTCCCAGTTGGTCAAACCCGGGGGCTGGGTGTTTTTCTCCACCATCAATCGCAATGCCAAGGCCTTTATGTTGGCCATTGTGGGGGCGGAATATGTGCTGAACATGCTGCCCCGAGGCACCCATGAATATGCCAAGATGATTCGCCCCAGCGAATTGGCCGCCAGCTGCCGCAGTGCGCAACTGGATGTTCTGCATACCAAAGGGCTGGAGTACAACCCCCTGACAAAGCGCTACTGGCTGAGGGAAGACACCAGCGTGAATTACCTGTTCGCCACCCGGCGTGCGGGCTAAGGGGCGTCCATGTTCCATGACATTCGTGCTGTTTTGTTTGATCTGGACGGAACGCTGATCGACAGTGCGCCCGACCTGGGGGCCGCTGCCGACAAGATGCGTACCGATCGCGGTCTGCCCTCCTTGCCCCTGGAGCGTTACCGGCCCATGGCGGGAGCTGGCGCACGCGGCATGTTGGGCGAGGCCTTTGGTATGACCCCGGACCATCCCGATTTCGCCGCTTGGCGTGAGGAGTTCTTTGTGAACTATGAATCGCGCATGACCGAGCACACCACGATTTTCGAGGGCGTGCCCGAACTGGTCCATCAACTCTTGCAGCGCAACCTGCTGTGGGGGGTGGTGACCAACAAGGCGGCACGGTTTACAGAACCGCTGACCCGGGCGATTCCGCTTTTCGAAACGGCTGGAGCAGTGGTCAGTGGCGACACGACCCCCCACGCAAAGCCGCATCCCGCCCCTTTGCTGGAGGCGGCGTCCCGCCTGAAGCTCTCCCCTGCGCAGTGCATTTATGTCGGCGACGATGAGCGCGACATTCTCGCGGGCCTGGCGGCAGGCATGGGCACTGTGGCTGCCACCTATGGATACCTGGGCGCCAAGGCCGATCCCGGTGAGTGGGGTGCCCATGCCGCAATTAAATCTCCCTCCGAGCTATTGCAATTGCTTGTGCACGCCTAAAATAGAGGGCTTGGGGCTGTCCTGGTTTCGACGTGGGTTCGGAATCGGTGTGGTGCATGTCGAGCTTGAGTCACGCTCGTAAATCTCGATTTAACAAACTAACTGCAAACGACGAACGTTTCGCACTCGCTGCTTAATTGCCAGTGAGCCTTGCAACAGTTGGCCGATGGGCTGGGCAAGGGGGTTCTGAGCAATCAGTGCCTCCCGGCTGCAAGGATAATTACATGGGCTGGCTCCGATCCGGGTACCTTGGGTTGGGGCGAGAAAATAGGGTGCTGGCGGCTTGTGTAGCGTGCGACTGCGCGACACAGGTGGCGAGATTCAAAACAGACCGCTAAACATGTAGATCTGCCCGGTGAAGGCTTACGGACGCGGGTTCAATTCCCGCCAGCTCCACCATAATGTGAAATCCCAACCCTTATCCGGTTGGGATTTTTTTTGCCCGTTCCCCCTGTGTTGGCGCGGTTTCAATGCCTAGCGCTCGCGAGCGCCACCACTGTCAACACCACGTTTCCGCCCCTGCTGACGCACTCTTGTGTTGGCGCCGATTGAATCTTGACAGTGTGTGCCGATCCAACTTTGATAGGGGGCGTGTAGCCAGCGTTGGTTAGGCTGGCTGTGGATAACTATAGCCTCCTACTGGGCTTGCACCTCCAGGCTGGT